>NZ_BAAAXV010000005.1:662066-993099 GCF_039535785.1 Nonomuraea helvata | reverse complement strand
GGTCGTCTGCCCGCCAGCACCGGGTGCGGAACGGGCACCCGCTCGGCGGCCTGGTGGCCGAGGGCACGACGCCCACGAGCGGGATCGGGTTGATCGGCGAGATGAGCCCCGGCGTCGCGGAGAACAGCGCCCGCGTGTACGGGTGGCGGGCGCCCAGCGGCATGACCTGCGCGGGCGCCTGCTCGACGATCCTGCCGAGATACATGGTGATCACGCGGTCGCTCATCCTGCGTACGGTCTGGATGTCGTGCGAGACGAACACCAGCGCGAGCCCGAGCCGTTCCTTGAGGTCGAGCAGCAGGTTGAGGATCTGGGCGCGGACCGACACGTCCAGCGCGCTGGTGGGCTCGTCGGCCACGACCAGCTCGGGTTCGAGCGCGAGCGCCCTGGCCACGGCCACGCGCTGGCGCTGGCCGCCGGACAGCTGGCTCGGCAGCGCGTCGGCGGCGCTCGAGGGCAGGCCCACCAGGTCGATCAGCTCGCGTACGCGGGCGTCGCGCTCGGCCGGGGTGCCGCGGCGGTGCACGTTGAGCGGGTCGCGCAGGATCTGCCTGACGGGCAGGCGGCGGTTGAGCGCCGTGGACGGGTCCTGGAAGATCATCCCGATGCTCGACCCGATCAGGGCGCGCCGCTCGGGCTCCTTCAGCGACCACAGGTCCTTGCCGCGGAACGTCACCGTGCCCTGGGTCGGCCGCTGCAGGCCGACCAGCACCTTGGCCAGCGTGGACTTGCCGCACCCCGACTCGCCGACCACGCCCACCGTCTCCCCGGGGCTCACCGTGAGGTCCGCCCCGGTCAGCGCGTACACGCGGTCGCGGGAGAGCAACCCGCCGGAGCGGGCCTTGTGCACGACGTGCACGTCCTTGAGCTCAAGCACGCTGCTCACTCCTCACGAGGGACACCGCGGGATGGTGGCAGGCCGCCGCGTGTGTCGCGGTCCCCTCCAGCACCGGGGTCTCGGTACGGCACACGTCCGTGGCCATCGGGCACCGGTCGGCGAAGCGGCAGCCGGGCGGGAAGTCCGCCGGGGCGGGGACCACGCCGCGGATCTGGGTGAGCCGCTCGGCGCCCGACTCCAGCGACAGCACCGAGCCCAGCAGGCCGCGGGCGTAGTGGTGGGCGGGCGCTCCGACGAGGGCCGCCGTGGCGCCGGTCTCGACGATCTGGCCGCCGTACATGACGATCACGCGGTCGGTGACGTCGGCGACCAGCGCGAGGTCGTGCGAGACGAGGATCAGCGCGAAGCCCAGCTCGTCGCGGAGCTTCAGCAGCAGCTCGATGACCTGCGCCTGGACGGTCACGTCGAGCGCGGTGGTGGGCTCGTCGGCGACGATCAGCTTGGGGTCGCGCGACAGCGCCATCGCGATCAGCACCCGTTGCCGCTGCCCGCCGGAGAGCTCGTGCGGGTAGGAGGAGAGCGTGCGGCGTGCGTCGAGGCCGACGAGTTCGAGCAGCTCGGCGGGGGTGCGCCGGCCGCCGCGGCGGGTGAGCTGCTTGAGCTGGGCCTTGATGGTCATGGCCGGGTTCAGGGAGGAGAGCGCGTCCTGGTAGATCATCGCCATCTCGTGGCCGAGCAGGCGGCGGCGGGTGCGGCGCGACTCCGAGAGCAGCTCCCGCTGGTCGAAGCGGACGTGGCCGCTGACGCGGGCGTCGCGGGGCTGCAGGCCCATGATGGTCAGCGCGGTCAGCGACTTGCCGCAGCCGGACTCGCCCACGAGGCCGAGCACTTCACCAGGCCGCACCTCGAAGCCGATGCCGTCCACGATGTCCACGCCGCCGCCCGGACCTTCTGGGAACCCGATCCGCAGTCGCTCCACCGAGAGGATCGGCGGCCCCTGGGGGAGCGGGCGGGCCCGCTCGGCCAGCCTGCGGGCGGCCTCGGCCAGTCCCGGCAGCTCGACGACCTCGCCGGAACCGGGGCTGGCCTGTTCGAAGGCGTCGTCCTTCTTGGTGACGGCCTTGCGGGAGGCGGGCGCGGCCCAGGCGTCGGAGATGCCCTCGGAGAGGATGTTGAGAGCGAGCACGGTGAGCAGGATCAGCAGGCCCGGGAAGACCGTGGCCCACCAGCCGCCGAGCAGCACCAGGTTCTTGCCGTCGGCGATGACGCTGCCCCAGGAGGGGTTCGGCGGGCGTACGCCGGCGCCGATGAACGACAGTGACGCCTCGAACACGATCGCGTCGGCCACCATCACCGTGCAGAACACCAGCACCGGGGCCGCGCAGTTGATCGCGACGTGCCTGACGACGATGTACGGCGTGCGCGCCCCGATGATCCGCTCGGCCGCCACGTAGTCCTCGCCGTACTGGGCGATCACGTTGGCCCGCACGACCCGGGCCACGGACGGCATGTAGAGGAAGGCCATGGCCATGACCAGCACCGGGATGCTGCCGCCGAACACCGCCACCAGCACGGCCGCCAGCGCGATGCCGGGGAAGGCCATGACGACGTCGAGCAGCCGCATGATGGTCTCGTCGACGGCCCGGCGCGAGGTGGCCGCGACCGCGCCGACGACCGCCCCGGCCACCAGGGCGAGCCCGGTCGCGCCCAGGCCGATGATCAGCGACCAGCGGGCCCCGTACAGGAGCCTGGACAGGATGTCGCGGTTGGCGCTGTCGAGTCCCATCCAGTGCGCCGCCGAGGGGCCGCCCCCTGTCGCGGACTCGGCGACAGTGGATGTCGCCTCCTGGAAGTACGGCGAGTGCGGCGCGATCCACGGTGCCAGCAGCGCGGCCAGCACGACCATGGCGACGATGCCGACCGCCACCCACGACAGGGGCTTCAGCCGGCGGAGAGCCACGCCTGGGCGGGAGAGCCGTTCCGTCAGTCCACGTCTCATGTGGCGCTCCTGAGGCGGGGGTTGACCAGCAGGTAGAGGATGTCCACGACCAGGTTGACGACCATGAACCCGACCGCGATGGTCAGCACCACGCCCTGGACGACGGCCGGGTCGCCGTCGCGCACGGCGTTGATCATGAGCTGGCCCATGCCGGGCAGGCCGTAGATGGTCTCGATGACCACGGTGCCGCCGATCAGGTAGCCGACGCGCAGGCCGAGCACGGTGAGCGGGGTGATCAGGGCGTTGCGCAGCACGTTCCTGCCGACGACCACGATGGGCGGCAGGCCGCTGCCGATCGCGGTGCGGACGTAGTCGCGGTCCAATTCCTCCACCATCGACGTGCGGATGATGCGGGTGAGCTGGGCGGCGATCGGCAGCGACAGCGACAGGGCGGGCAGCGTCATCGACTGCAGCCAGCCGGCCGTGGAGTCGGCCGGGTTGATGTAGCCGCCGGTCGGGAAGAGGCCCTCGCCGACCGCCAGGTACTGGATCATCAGCAGCGCCAGCCAGAACGACGGCGCGGCCACCCCGATCAGCGACACCACGCGGATCACCTGGTCCGGCCAGCGGTCGCGGTACAGGGCCGCGGTGACGCCGAACACCAGCGACAGCACCACGGCGACGGCCAGGCCCAGGAACGTGAGCTGCAGCGTCAGCGGCAGCGCGGTCGTGATCGACTCCAGCACCGGCTTCTTGGTGAGCACGCTGGTGCCCATGTCGCCCTGGGCCAGGTCCACCACGAAACGGACGTAACGCAGCGGCAGCGGGTCCAGCAGGCCGTTCTCGACCTGGAACTGGTGGATCTGCTCGGGGGTCGGGTTCGCGCCCTGGAAGTACGCGTACTCCGGCTTGCTGTTGGAGAAGCGCATCACGATGAAGACGAACGCGACCACGCCGAGCAGCAGCGGGATCAGCATGAGGAGCCGCCGCAGCAGCATCCTGGCGACGAGCGTCATGTCCTCTTGGCCTGCAGCAGGTTGATGCCGGGGTACGGCTGAGCGCGGATGCCGGACAGCTTCTTCGGGTCCCAGGCGGTCATCAGCTCGTTGTGGACGACGGGGTAGAGGATCACCTGCTCAGCCACAAAGTCCAGATATTTGTGGATAAGTTCGGTCCGCTGGGCCTTGTCGGCTTCCTTGCTGGCCTCGTCCATCATCGCGAACAGCTTCTTGGCGTCCGCACTGCCGTCCCAGTGGCTGTACTTCATCCACAGGCCGCCGGGCACGTAGTTGTAGTGCAGGATGAGGTCGGCGTCCATGCCGAACTGGTTGGGGTTCGAGGCGGCGGCGACCACCTGATAGTCCTGAAACTGGTCCATCTTGGCGAACAGCGCGGCCGTGTCCTGCGGCTCCAGCGTGGTCTTGACCCCAATGGCCTCCCAGGAGGAGGCGATGGTCGGCAGGCAGTCCGCGATCCAGCTCACGTTCACGGCCATGAGGTTGATCGTGAGGTCCTTCACGCCGGCCTCCGCCAGCAGCGCCTTGGCCTTCTCCGGGTCGTAGTCGTACACCCACGAGGCCCGCTTGTGGTCGGGGTGGCCCTCGTTGAGGAAGGAGGTGGAGGCCGTGCCGTGGCCCTTGAGCGCCACGTCGATCATCTTCTGCTTGTCGATCGCGTAGTGCAGCGCCCGGCGGACGCGTACGTCGTCGAAGGGCTTGGCGCCCGTGTTGAACATCAGGAACAGGTGGTTCATGCCCTTGCCGCCCTCGACCGTCAGGCCCTGCTGCTTGAGCTGGTCGACGTTGGCGTACGGGATGTTGTCGGCGATCTGCGCCTCGGCCGAGCCGCCGGAGATCTTGGCCACGCGGGCGGCGGCGTCCACGATCGTCAGCCAGTTCATCTTCTTGACCGTGGCCGGGCGCGGGCCGTTGTAGCCGTCGAACGCCTCGAAGGAGGTGTTGGACTTGGGGTTGTGCGCCGTCTGCTTGTACGGTCCCGAGCCCATCGTCATGCCGCTCTTGGCCTTGTCCCAGGCCCCCGCCTGGCTGAAGACGTGCTTCGGCATGATCTTCGCGATGGTCAGCCTGGGCGCGGCGTCGGGGAACGGGTACTTGAAGACCAGCTCGACGTTCCGGTCATCGACCTTCTTCACCTCCTGGAGCCAGGACTTGAAGAAGTTGCCGGTCAGGACGTTGTCGGGGCCCAGGATCCGCTCGAAGGTGAAGACCACGTCGTCGGCGGTGACGGGCTGGCCGTCGTGCCACTTGGCGCCGTCCCTGAGCGTGAACTTCCATGAGGTCGCGTTCAGGTCGGTGGGCACGGCGGTCGCGAGCGCCGGGTACGGCTCGCGCGTGATCGGGTCGGTGTCGAGGAGCCCCTCGTAGATGTGGTTGATCCCGGCCATCGCGAACGCCGACGCGGTCTGCGTCGGATCCCAGCTCTGGTCGTTGCCGTACCCGATGACGGCGGTGATCAGGTCCTTGTTGGATCCGGCGCCGACCGAGCCGGTCGAGGCCGGGCCTCCGGAACAGGCGGAGAGAGTGGCCGCGATGAACGCCGCCGCACCTGTCGCTCCGCTGTAACGCAGGAAGTCGCGGCGGCTGAACTCAGAGCTCACGGATTCCTCCTGGAACTAGAACATAGGACGTCCCATGTCCTATCTTTTGCGTAAGGTGGACGCTAAACGTAGCCACCGCTTGAGGTCAACAGAAGATTTCGGGATTGTTACCTGCGACGAAAGGATCTTTCATGGCCACTGTCCCGCGTCCGGTGCGGCAGAGCCGTGCCGTCGAGGCCCAGGAGGGCGTCAAGGACCTGATCGTCCAGCGCGGGCTGGTGGCCGGCGATCCGCTGCCGACCGAGTCGGAGCTCATGGAGGAGCTGCGGGTCAGCCGCAACTCGATCAGGGAGGCGCTCAAGGCCCTGCAGGCGGTCGGCATCGTGGAGATCCGCCACGGGTTCGGCATGTTCGTGGGCCGGATGTCGCTGGCGGGGCTGGTGGACGAGCTGGCCTTCCACAGCCGCATCACGCTGCAGAACGGCAAGAACCACCTGGCGCACCTCGTCGAGATCCGCGAGATCCTGGAGTCCGGCCTCGTGGAGCGCCTCATCGAGCTGGGGCCGGAGGCCGACCTGACGCCGGTCGCCGACGTCATCGCCAGGATGGAGTCCGAGGCGCAGGCCGGGCCCGTCTCTCCCGAGACCGACCGCCTCTTCCACGACCTGCTCTACCGGCCGCTCGGCAACCCTCTGGTGAGCCAACTGCTGGGCGCGTTCTGGGACGTGTACTACCAGCTCCGCGACGAGCTGGGCGCGCCGGACGAGCCGCCGGGCGACGTGGTCAGGCGCCATCGCGACATCTACACGGCCGTCCTGGGCGGCGACCGGGCCGCCGCCGTGGCCGCCGTGCACACCCATTTCGAGGGCGTACGCAACCGCGTCGCGCGGATCGGCTGATCAGTACGCGGCCAGCCGCTCCACGCGGCGATGCCAGCGCCGGCGCCACTCCCCGTACCAGGTGGCGAACCAGGGGTGGACGCCGGCCAGCGGCATGATGTACGCCACCGTCTCCAGGTAGTAGCGCCGCTGGAACCGCCACGGCATCCGCTGCAGCTCCTGCACGTTGCTCACCCGGTCGGCCAGCTTCACGAGCACGGCCTGGGACGGCGCCTTGACGAGAGAGCTCAGGTAGTCGGCCTTCGCGACGCCGCGGGGCTTGGTCACCCACCTCACGAGCTCCGCCACGCGCGGGCCGAACCGCCGTACGATCTCCGCCTCGGTGCACGGCGTGTCCTCAAGCACGTCGTGCAGCACGATCGCCACCAGCACGTCCCTGTCGCTCACCCCCGCGCCGGCCACGGCCACCTCCAGCGCCTCCAGCAGATGCTCGACGTACGGGCGCCCGGTGGGCCGCTGCTGCACGCCGTGCTGCTCCCGGGCGAACGTGACCGCCGCGCGCAGGACCTGCACGGTCTCCGGCGGCAGCGCCTCGCCCAGCGGCTCCTCGGCCTGCGCCCAGGACGGCCAGCTCGTGAAGGTGTCCATCCGGCTCCTCTCGACGTGCCCCCGCCCCGCCAGCGATCGTAGTGGCCGCAGGCCCGATCGCTGGGGGAAACCGCCGCGACTCCCGTCAGCTGTTTCCGCGCCTGATCACCTGCTCACACCGTCGGCGGGCCGCCGCAGAAGACCCAGATCGGCCCGCCGCGGCAGGCTCTCCCAGTCGCCCTGGGAGGTCACCGCGAACGCCCCCGCCGCGCACGCCGTACTGAGCCGCTCCGCGGGCTCCGCCCCGGCCAGCCAGTCGGCCAGCCAGCCGGCCGCGAACGCGTCCCCGGCTCCCACGGAGTCGACCTCGGTCACCCGGTACGGCTCCGCCCGGTGCACGACGCCGTCGGACAGCTCCATCGCGCCCGCCGCGCCGAACTTGACCAGCACGTGCCGCGGGCCCAGCGCCGCCAGCGCCTTGGCCAGCTCGGTCGGATCGTCCGCGTCGACGATCAGCCGGCCCTCGGCCTCGGTCGCGAACAGCACGTCCACGTTCCCGACCGTCTCCCGCAGCCACGCCCCCGCCTCTTCGGGGGTCCAGAGCGCCCTGCGGTAGTTGACGTCCAGCGAGACCAGCACGCCGGCGGCCCGCGCCTCGGCGACGGCGTGCCGTACGGCGTCGCGTGCCGACTCCGAGAGCGCGGGCGTGATCGCGGAGACGTGCAGCACCCTGGCGGACCTGATGAGCTCGGGGTCGAGGTCGGCGGCGCACAGGCGCGAGCCCGCGCTGTCCTTGCGGTAGTAGCGCACGTCGATGAGGTCCGCCGTGCGTCTGCCCTTGATCATGAGGCCGGTCGGCGCCGTGGGATCGGCGACGGCCCGCGCGTCCACGCCCTCGCCCGCCAGCGTGGCGCGGATGAGGTCACCGAACTCGTCGGCCCCCACCCTGCCGACCCACACCGCACGGTGGCCGAGTCTGGCCACGCCGATCGCGACGTTCGACTCGGCGCCGCCCAGGCCCAGGTCGAAGTCGCGGGCGAAGCGCAGCGGCCCCGTGCGGCGGGCGGCGAAAAGAGCCATAGTCTCACCGAAAGTCACCAGTTCGTGCATGGTTGAAGACTAGTGTCACGGTCTGGATGGGCGGTCGGAGACCGAGATCTCGTGCTTGTCGCCCGGCGCCAGAAACTCCAGCAGCCGCAGTCCCTCCTTCTCGACCTCCTCCAGGACGGATATCGGGACCCACTGGTGGACGGTGAGCGTGGAGGTGCCCTTGGCGCGGGTGACCGTCCAGTCCCCGGCGGTGAAGCCGTCCACCAGGATGGTGCGGGGCTGCACGTTCGTGCCCATGAAGCCGCGGAGGGCGGCCAGGCCCGCCTCGGTGATGACCCTGGAGCGGTCGGCGTGCGACAGGAAGAGGTTGTCGAAGTCGTACATCAGCCGCACCGGCGCCGGGGTGTCCTCGTCGGGGCGTACGGCGTCGGGCAGGTCGTACAGGGCGCGTCCCGACTCGTCCCTGAATCGGACGAGGTCCAGCGACTCCACCACCTCGCCCAGCCGCGTCAGCCCCGACCACGTCTGCACGTCCATCACCGACGCCGGCCCGAACGCCGCGAGATAGCGCCGCACCAGCTCGGCGGGCGTCATCGGCGGCGCGTCGAAGCCCAGCCACGACTCGGCGCTCGTGTGCGCGACGGGCCCGCTCCTGCCCCACAGCCCGCGGGGCGGCACCTGTACCAGCGGGACCAGCCACCGCACCGCCTGGCTGAGCGCGTGGCGGTCGTGCGACGGCCACCGCTCGGCGAGACCGCGCTCGAGCTCGGCGAACGTCATGGGCTGCTCCTCCACCAGCGCCCGGCCGCGCGCCGCCAGCTCGTCGAGGTCCACGCCCTCCAGCTTCTTGCCATACGTGCCGCGCGTCCCGCGCTCGGTGACGACCTGCAGGAGCGGCCGCATGGCCAGGCAGTCGCGGGCGCTCACGAGGTGGATCGTGGAACGCTGCAGGGCGATGCGTACGAGCTCGCGCGAGAGCATCAGGTCGGCGGCGTCGGCGGGTTTGAAGCCCTCGACGCGGTTCCACAGGCCGGTGTACCAGGTGTGCGGGGTCTGCGCCTGGAGTCCGCCGAGGTCCTCCACGACCTCGATCACGGTTCTGCCGGTGCGGCGGAGCAGGTGCTGCCGGTCGAGCGTGGCCCGGTTGAGCGCCCTGCGGCTGATGAGGGGATCCATGGTCACCAAGGTAGGGGCTATTGCGGCCGGTCCCGGGCCGCAATAGCCCCAGCGACACCGGCGGGTGGCCGGCTCGTGGCTTCCTTGCGCCCGATGGTACGCGCGCCGGCGAGCTTATGGACGTGCATCAGGTGGGAACGGCGCATCACGGAGCAGCAGGGCCGCCTGCACCCGGTTGGTGCAGTTCAGTTTGGCGAGGATGCGGCTGACATAGGTCTTGACGCTGGCCTCGGTCATGTGGACCCGCCGAGCCACCTGGGCGTTGGACAGGCCCTCCGCCACCAGGGCCAGGATGTCGGCCTCGCGTGCGGTGAGGGTGGCCAGCCGGCCGGCGGCGTCGCGTCCGCGCTCGTCGTCGCCAGGCATCGCCATGTCGAGCACCTGGCGGGTCACCGCCGGCGACAGGTACGCCTGCCCGGCGTGGGCGGCGCGGACCGCGCGGATCAGTTCGTCGGGGGTGCACGTCTTCAGGACGAACCCGGACACGCCTTGCCGTACGGCGCGCCGTACGTTCTCCTCATCGCCGAAAGCGGTGAGCAGCACCACGCGCGTCCCGGTCAGTTCCGCGGCGGCGGCCAGGCCGTCCAGCACTGGCATCGCGATGTCCAGGAGCGCGACGTCGACCTGGTGCAGGCGGGCGGCCCGCACCGCCTCGCGTCCGTCGCGCGCGGTGGCCACCACCTCGATGTCTCCGGCCGACTCCAGGACGGTGCGGATGCCCGCGGCGATGAGGGGCTCGTCATCGGCGATCAACGTCCTGATCACGAGGTGGCCCCCGCGAGGACCGGCACCAGGGGGAGCATCGCGACGAGCCGGAACACGCGCGGTCCCGGATGGACGCGCAGCAGTCCGCCTGCCGCGGCGACGCGCTCGGTCAGCCCGTGCAGGCCGCTGCCGCCGCCGACGGGGGAGAGGGGACGGCGGGGCATGGGGTTGGCCACCGAGATCAGCAGGGCGTCGGGCTGCCAGTCGAGCGACACGGTGATCGACGCGCCGGACGCGTGCTTGACGGCGTTGGTCAGCCCTTCCTGGACGACCCGGTAGGCGGCGTGGGACGCCCTCGGGTCGGTGAGCGGGACGGCTTCGCCGGATGTCCCGATCGTCACCGAGGCGCCCGCCGCCCGGGAGCGGGCGACGAGGTCGTCGATCTCCTCCAGGCCGGGGGCGTCATGGCCGCGCAGCGCGTTGACCACCTCGTGCAGTTCGGCCGCGGCGGCGCGGGCGGTGCCCGCCAGGCCGCCCACCGCGCGCCGCTGGTCGGGAGGCAACGGGCCCACCTCCAGCGCGGCGGCCTGCACGGACACCAGGCTGAGCAGGTGACCGAGAGAGTCGTGCATGTCGTGCGCGATGCGCAGCCGCTCGCGCAGCCGTTCCTGTTCGGCGATGAGAGCCTTCTCCCGGCGCAGGTGCTCGCGCTGCTGGGCCACGTAGCGGCCGGCGAGCAGCGGCAGCGCGGTCAGCACGACGACGCGGGCCAGGCTGATCCACGGCTCCTCGGCGCCGGGGGACCGTTGCACGGCGAGCAGGAGGACGCACACGTACGCGCTGAGTGCGCCTGCCGTCAGCACCACATCTCTACGTGCGGAGATGCGGTGCCCGGCCTGGAAGCCGGTGCAGACCAGCAGGGCGAGCAGCCCGCCGCTGAACACCGCCAGCGCCAGCGCCGCGAGGAAGGCCGCGAACGGCAGACGGTTCATCGCCGCCATGGCGAGCGCCACCGTCGCGGCGTACGCGGCGAGCGTCCATCCGTGCGTCCCGTCCAGCCACAGCAGCGCCGTGTCCGCGACCACGACCGCGGCGATGAGCGCATATCTGGGCATAGACCTCACCCTACTCATCGCGCCTGGTAGCCCTCATAGTCAACTTTGGTCAACAGTCATCGACGACTTTCGCGGGCAGACCGCTGATGTCCGCGACTCCTAGCGTGCTGCGCATGCTCAACACATTCCTGGCGGTGGCCGTCCTCACGGCACCGGTCCAGGCGCCGCAGCCGTCCCTCCAGTGGAGCGCCTGTCCCGTCGCGAACGCGCCCGAGCTCCAGTGCGCGGACCTGGCCGTCGCCCTGTCGCCCAAGAGCGAGCGGAAGATCACCCTGAAGGTCGCCCGCCTGCCCGCCACCGGCGCCAAGAAGGGATCCGTGCTGGTCAACTTCGGTGGTCCGCAGGGGTACCAGATCGCGTCGCTGGGCTCACGTACCCAGATCTTCGACAAGATCCGTACGTCGATGGACGTCGTGACCTGGGACCCGCGCGGCTATCCCGGGCTCAGCGGCGCGGTGCTGCAGTGCGAATGGGGCTTCGTGCGCACCCCGGCCTTCCCCGCTGACCAGGCCGAGTTCGACCGGCTCGCCGCGGCGAACAAGGCCAGGGGCGACAAGTGCCGCGACACCGATCCGGAGCTCTTCGACCACATGGACGCGGCCTCCGACGCCCGCGACGCCGACGCCATCCGCGAAGCGCTCGGCGAGGACAAGATGAACTTCCTCGGTCTGTCATACGGCGGCACCATCGCGCAGTCCTACGCCCGGCTGTTCCCGCAGCGCGTGCGTACGATGTACATCGATGGCACCGGAAACCACAGCCCGCGCGACTGGGACCGGGAGCTCGGCACCATGGCCCGTGACAACGAGCGCTTCATGGACCGGTTCTTCGCCTGGGCGCCCGCAGGGACGGAGAAGCGCTGGCGGGCACTGGTCGCCAAGGCGAATCGCGAGCCGATCCCCGCCGCCGGCGTGGCGGCCCGCTTCGACGGCACCCAGTTGCAGTCACTCGCGTTCCTGAAGCTCCGGCCCGGCCCCGCACGATGGGCCGACGTCATGGCGGCCATCACGGCGGCCGAGGCCGGGGACGCCTCGAGCTTCGCGCTGTCGAGCCGCCAGCCGTACCCGGGACTGCCCGGCGGCGGGGTCAAGGAGTGCCTGGACTTCCCGCGCCCGGCGAACCAGCGGGAGGTGGCGCGCACGGTCAAGCGGCTGCGCGCGATCGCCCCCGACACCGGCGCCGCTTTCCCCCTCGCCTGGCACCTGCCGCTCACCTGCGCCGGCTGGCCGACTCCGGTGACCAACCCGCCCGCGCCCATGCCCCGTACGCTGCCGCCGCTCCTGGGCGCGGGCACCTGGCAGGACTACGACTCCACCCGCCGGGTGACCGAACAGATCCGAGGCAGCCGCACAATCAAACACGACGGCCCCGGCCACAACCTCTTCGGCGCGATGGCCAACCCCTGCGTCATCGACCACGTCAGCACGTACGTCACCGAACGCCGACTGCCGCCCCGGGGGACGATGTGCCCGTGATCCGGCGCAGGCGCTGGTGGATCGCGGGCTCCGTCATCGCGGTCCTCCTCACCGCCGCCGCGACGGTGACAGTGATCGCCTTCCCGTCCGTCACGGCCATCACCTGCCCGCGCTGTTACGGCCTGGAGCGGCTCCAGCCCGGCGTGTACGCCGAACCCGGCCTCCCGCAGGCCCGGCGCCGGCAGGTGAGCGAGGTCGCCGAGCAGGCGAACAGGCGGGTGAGTGACTTCTTCGGCGGTCGGACGACCTCTCCGGACGTCCTCGTGTGCCTGTCCGACGACTGCTACCGCAGGATCGGTGGCGGCCGCGAACGCGGTATCGCCGTGCTCAACCGGTCGGTGATGCTGTCCCCGCGCGGCGTCGACCCGGTGATCGCCTCGCACGAGCTGACCCACGTGGAGTTGCACGCCCGTCTCGACGGCGCCGAAGTTCCGCAGTGGTTCGACGAGGGCCTCGCCGTCCTGGTCAGCGACGACCCCCGGTACCTCGCCCCGACCGGCGACCGCTGCCTGCGCGACTCCCGCCGGCCACTGCCGGTCACGCTCGACGACTGGCTGCGCGCGGCCTCGGCGGATCCCCAGGTGTATGCCGAAGCCGCCTGCCAGGTGAGTCGTTGGGTGGAGAAGAACGGCGGGAACGAGGCCGTACGAACCCTCATCGAACGGCTCTCAGCCGGACAGCCCTTCCCGGACATTCAGGGCTAGCGAGGCCGGCGCACTCCCTCGGAACGACGGCCACCACCACGGTCCGGGCTTGTTTTTGATTAAATGACCAATTACTCTCATCTAGTCAAAAACTTATGGAGTGGGGCTCATGGGCAGAGTCGGACGGCCGCCGCAGGATCCGGTGCAGCGGGCGCACGGGATCCTGGACGCCGCGGCCGAGCTGGTCCTGCGGTGGGGCTACGACAAGACCACGATCGATGACGTGGCCAAGCGCGCCGGTGTCGCCAAGGGCACGATCTACCTGCACTGGAAGACCCGCGACGACCTGTTCGCCGCGCTGCTGCGCCGCGAGCGGGTCCACCTGGTCGAGGAGATCCGGGCGAGCGCGCCGACCACAGTGGGCGAGTTGTTCGGGGAGTTCGTCGGCACGGCACTGCGCCGGCCGCTGATGCGGGCGGCGCTGGTCCGCGACTCCGAGGTGCTCGGCAAGCTCGCGCGCATGAAGCAACGCAGCACGATGAGGCTGGACCTGGGCGGCGCCTTCGACGCCTACCTCGACCGGCTGATCGAGCACGGCGCGGTGCGCGAAGCTCCCCGTGACCACATGACGGTGATCAGCGCCATCGTGTACGGGTTCCTGTTCCTGCCCGATCTGGCGCCGGAGGAGGCTCAGCTGCCCGACGAGCGGATCATCGAGCTGGTGGCCGACACCGTTGAGCGGGCCATGAGCACGGGCCGGGCGCTGCCGGAGGAGGACGCGCAGGCAGTGGCGCGGGCGACCCTGGATCTTCTGGACTCCATGGCGGAAGTCGCCCACCGCAGGCTCATGACGTCCCTGACCACTTAAGGAGCGTGCGCTGTGAAGTTGGTGCTGTCTCTCGACGATGCCGCGGCCGATCTTGCGACCGTGGGGGGCAAGGGTGCCTCGCTGGCCAGGCTGACCAGGGCGGGGCTGCCCGTTCCCGGGGGGTTCCACATCACGACGGAGGCCTACCGGGCGTTCGTGTCGGCGTTCGGTGACGAGATCGCGCACGCGCAGGACGCGCGGAGGCTGTTCGCCGAGCATGAGATGCCTGCCGAGATCGCCGCGGAGATCCGCCGGGCGTACGGGGCGCTCGGCGATGACGTGCCGGTGGCCGTGCGTTCGTCGGCCACCGCCGAGGACCTGCCGGACATGTCGTTCGCCGGTCAGCAGGACACCTATCTCAACATCAGGGGCGAGGGGCTGCTGGATGCTGTCAAGCGCTGCTGGGCCTCGCTGTGGAACCCGCGCGCCATCGCCTACCGCGAGCAGAACGGCGTCCCCCATGATGAGGTGGCGCTGGCGGTGGTGGTCCAGGAGTTGGTGGACGCGGAGGCGGCCGGTGTCCTGTTCACCGCGAACCCGGTCACCGGTGCCCGTGACGAGAGCGTGATCAACGCTTCCTGGGGGCTCGGTGAGGCGGTCGTCGGCGGTCAGGTCACCCCGGACACGGTCGTGGTGTCGGGCGGCGCGGTCATTCAGTCGCAGGTCGGCGACAAGACGGTGATGACCGTCCGCACTTCTGACGGCACCCGCGAGGAGCCTGTGCCGGAGGAGCTGCGCGGCAGGCCCGTGCTGGACAAGCAGCAGGCGGTGGAGCTGGCCGCGATCGGCGCGCGGATCCAGGAGCTGTACGGGACTCCGATGGACGTCGAGTGGGCCCGGAGCGGCGGCGCGTTCGCGATCGTGCAGGCGCGCCCGATCACCGGTCTCAAGCCGCAGGTCGAGGAGTGGAACGACAGCCTCAAGGGCGACTACTTATGGACCGCGGGCAATTTCGGGGAGGCCATTCCCGACGTCATGACCCCCATCACCTGGTCGTTCGTGCGCCTGTTCATCCACGAGGCGATGTCCGCCTCCGCCATGCCCGGCTTCGACATGGTGGGCAACATCGGCGGCCGCTTCTACATGAACCTCTCCCCGATGTACTCGGTGATCAAGGCACTCCGCCTGAAGAGCCTGTCCGGCCCGATGGAGGACGTCTTCGGCAAGATCCCGCCCGGTCTCGACGTACCGAGGGTGAAGCTGTTGCGCTGGGAGGTCGTCAAACAGGGCGTGCCCACGGCGATCCGGGTCCGGCTCCGGGTGCGGAAGAACCTGAGGAGCATGGGCGCCTTCCTGGCCACCGCCCGGCAACGCTGCGAGGACCTGCGGGCCGCGATCGCGGCCACCGCCTCGGCACCCGAGCTGGCCGACCTGTACGAGCGCGAGATCCAGCCGCACGCCGTCACCGCATGGCGCATGCTGGAGGCCGGCGGCCGCCAGGGCGGCACCAGCCTGCTGCTCACCCGCTCCAAGCTGCGGAAGATGATGGGCGACGTCGACGCCGAGGCCATGCTCACCGGCGTCAACGCGGCCGGCGACCTGGCCAGCATGGGCCTGGTCGTGGGCCTGTCCCAGCTGGCCCGCGGTGAGATCACCCGCGAGGAGTTCGCCCGTCTGTACGGGCATCGCGGCCCCCACGAGTTCGAGGTGTCCATCCCCCGCCCCGGCGAGGACCCCGCCTGGATCGACGCCCAGCTCGCCGGCCTGCGCGACCTGCGTACCGGCGCCGAGGAGCTGCTCGCCAGGCAGGAGCAGGCCGGCGAGGCAGCCTGGGCCCGTTTCGCCCGGCGCTATCCCGGCAAACAGGACAGGATGCGGGAGCGGGTGCGGCGCTGGGGCGTCGTCGTACGCGACCGTGAACGCACGCGCTCGGAGGCCGTCCGCGCGTTCTGGGTGCTGCGCGCCTTCGTCGTCCGCGCGGGCGAGCTGACCGGCCACGGCGACGACCTGTTCCACCTCTACCTGCGGGAGCTGCTCGATCTGCTGCGCGGGAACGCGTCGGCGCTGGAGCAGGTGCCGGTCCGGCGGGCCACGTACGAGCGTTACGCCGCGCTGCCGCCGTACCCGGCTCTGATCGTAGGGCGGTTCGACCCGGTGCGCTGGGCCGCCGACCCCGACCGGCGGGCCGACCTGTACGACGCCCGCGGCAACACACCCCCGGTGAGCGACACCGTAACCGGCTTCCCCGGCGCCCCCGGCGTGGTGGAGGCCACCGTACGCGTGATCGCCAGCCCGGAGGAGGGCGACCGGCTCCAGCCGGGCGAGATCCTCGTCACCACGCTGACCAACGTGGGCTGGACCCCGATGTTCCCGCGCGCCGCCGCCGTCGTGACCGACATGGGCGCCCCACTGTCCCACGCCTCGATCGTGGCCCGCGAGCTCGGCATCCCCGCCGTGGTCGGCACCGGCAACGCGACCATGCGCCTGCATGACGGCGACCGTGTCCGGGTGGACGGTGAGCGGGGCACGGTCGAGGTGCTGACCTGAAACGACCGCGAAAAGGCAAGCGGGCAGCTGCACGCTGGGGCGGAAATGCCGCCGTTGGTTGATTCGTCATGAGGTGGCGCGTTGGGGCGGCCCGTCACGGGGCAGCGCATTGGAGTGGGGTCGGCCATCGGCCGACCGGACACGTGCCCGCCGGGGGACACACCATTCGTCTGAGACGGGGAAGAGGAGCGGAAGAAGGGCGGAAGATTCGCCTCGTAACATCCTTCTGTCCTGGGCGGATACGCAGGAAGTAAAGTTGATGCGAATGTATGGATTAATTACCGGAGTCGCTCTTGCTCTTCCGGTCGCGGCAGCCACTGGCACTCCCGCGAGCACGGCAGTAGCGGACCCCGGCACGGCGGCCATCACCTGCCGGGACGCCTGAAATAGATATAGAGCAGCTCGCCGCTGCCGTGCGACTCTGCTTTCGACAGGGCTTTCGTGGAAGCTGCCACCTGCCGAAGAAGAGTGGTTGAACGCGTGCGCACCGTCGCCGCCCGCTTTCTCTCTTCTCGCAGGGGTCATGTTTATGATCGTGGATCTGCGCGGATCTTGACTCGGATTCGCGTGTTCAGTCATGCACTCAGGAGACTATACGTGCGCAAAATCGCCATCGGCGCCTTGGTCGGCTTGGCAGCGACCTTCGGTGTGGCACCGTCCGCCGACGCCAGTGTTCCGAGCCTGGCCGACCTGGTCCAGCTCAAGGACATCCGGGAACACCAGTTGGCATTTCAGATGATCGCCAACGGCAATGGCGGAAACCGGGCCTCGGGTGAGCCTGGATTCGAGAAGTCAGCAAATTACGTGGTGGCCAAGCTCACGGTGGCCGGGTACAGACCCACAATTCAGCGCTTCGCTTTCCCTTACTACAAAGAGCTCACGCCCTCGGTCTTCGCCCAGACCGCTCCGTCGCCCACCTCGTACACCCATGGCAACGACTATCGCACCCTCGACTACTCGGGCGCCGGCGACGTCACGGCAGCCGCGGCGGCCGTGGATCCCGCCGCGGCCGGATCGGGCAGCGGTTGTGAGGCCGATGACTTCGCCGGTTTCACCGCCGGCAGTATCGCGCTGATCCGCCGGGGCGGCTGCAGCTTCGAGATCAAGGCGGACAACGCCCAGAAGGCCGGCGCGAGTGCGGTCGCCTTCTACCAGCGTCCTGACGTTCCCGATGCACCGGTGGAGGGTACGGCGCTGCGCCCGTTCACCATCCCGCTGATCGGCTTCACCAACAAGCTGGGCGTCGAACTGGTTCAGGCGGCGAAGGCAGGTGACCTGAAACTCCGCATCAGGACCGACACCATCAGCGAGCAGCGCACGACGTCCAACATCGTGGCCGAGACCCCGTACGGCAACCCGGATCACGTGATTGCCGTCGGCGGCCACCTCGACAGTGTGGCCGCGGGTCCCGGCATCAACGACAACGGCAGCGGGGCGGGGACGGTCCTCGCCATCGCTCAGAAGATCGGCCAGATTCGCGACCGTGTCAACAACCGGGTCCGCTTCACCTTCTGGGGCGCCGAGGAGGGAGGTGATTATGGCTCCAAGTACTACGTGGCGAGCCTCAGCGCCGAGGAGAGGGCCAAGATCGCGCTCTACCTGAACTTCGACATGATCGGCTCCCCGAACGGGGTCCGCGGCGTGCTGGACGGTGATGACTCACTCGGCCAGGGCACCAAGCCGCCCGCAGGCTCGGACGCCATCGAGAAGGTCTTCACCGACTACTACGCCGGGCGCCGGCTCGCGCTCAAGCAGGACGCGTTCACCGGCTCCTCCGACTACCAGCCGTTCATGGACGCGGGTATCCCGGCGGGCGGGGTACGCTCCGGCACCGACACCGTGAAGACGGCCGAGGAGGCCACCGTCTTCGGCGGCACGGCCGGAGTGCCCTATGACCCCTGCTACCACCAGGCCTGCGACACCTACGACAACGTCAACGCGACCCTCCTCGACCAGCTCGCGGACGGCGCCGCCTACGCGACCGAGACGTTCGCCAAGAGCGCGCCGACGATGAAGACCGGCAGCGTGAGAACACCTGCCACCGAGAAGACCCCCAGGACCGGCGAGGGCCGCACCCCCATCAGCTGATGCTCGAGGCAGCCCGGGGCTCTCCCTCGGGCTGCCCCGGCCGGACGACGCGACCGCGATCACGGTGACCGGGACGCGATCCTGAAGGCCATCGTCCACGTCGACCGCACCGGCATCTCCTGGCGGCAAGGGACGCTCCGCCGAGCCATCGGCCGGCATCATCGACGCCCAAAACGGCAAGAACTCCGCCAACGTTCCCGCCCACAGCCAGGGCTACGGCGCCGGTAAGAAAGTCGCCGGCCGCGCAGACGCGCTGCTCACCCCGCACATCGCCGGATCACTCGGCGGCGAGTTGCCCCGCCTCGCCCACCTGGCCCTCGACGAGCTCGCCAGGTACGCCCAGGGCCTGCCCTTCCTGCACGGTGTCGAAGCGGAGGAGCTGACCAGAAGCGCCTGACATTGAGGTCGGCATCACCACCCTCGTGGCGACCACCACCAACGCGGCCGATGGGGAGGTGTCCGCTGCGCTGGTCGGGCCTCTGGGCGCCTGACGCCGACGGTGGCCGTTCGAGGGTGGTGGGGTGGCGTCGGCTCTTGGGGTGAGGCCGCTGTGGATGGCTCACACCGGGAGAGCGGGGCGGGCCTCGGAGCGTGATGGCGCGGGGGGACTGGGCGGCCCTACGCTGCTCGCATGGACAGACGGGTGATCGACGGCCGCTTCGAGTTGATGGAGCGGCTCGGCGGTGGGGGCATGGGCCTGGTGTGGCGGGCCTGGGATGTGGCCCTGCACCGCGAGGTCGCGCTCAAGGAGGTACGCCCTCCGGACCTGTCCATGGACGAGCAGGACCCGGCCGGCGCCCGCGAACTCCGCGCCAGGGTGCTGCGGGAGGCCAGAGCTCTGGCCCGGCTGAACCATCCGCACGTCGCCACCATCCACCACATCGTCGACCCGGGCGAACACGGCTATCCGTGGATCGTCATGGAGCTGGTCTCGGGTGGCTCGCTCCAGGACCGCATCCAGCGCGGCCCCATGCCGCCGCACGAGGTGGCGCGCCTCGGCCGTGAGGTCCTGTCCGCGCTGCAGGCCGCGCACGCCGTCGGCATCCAGCACCGTGACGTCAAACCCGCCAACGTCTTGTTACACGAGGACGGCCGGTCGGTGCTCACCGACTTCGGCATCGCGGCCGTGCGGGAGTCCACGAGCCTGACGGCCACCGGGGCGTTCATCGGCTCGCCCGAGTACATGGCGCCCGAGCGCATCAACGGCATCGAGGGAGACCCGGCCTCCGACTTCTGGTCGCTCGGCATGATGCTGTACGTGGCGGTGGAGGGACGACACCCGCTGCGCAGGAGCACCACGCTGGCCACGCTCGCCGCCGTGCTCAACCAGGACGTGCCGCCGCCGGAGCGCGCTGGGTCGCTCGCCCCTGTGCTGAGCGCCCTGCTCAGACGCGACCCGGCGGGCCGCCCCGACGTCGAGACCCTCGACCGCATGCTCGCCTCGGCCGCCGACCCAGGCTCGGCCCCCTCCTCGTTCGGCTCGGATCCTTCCCCGGTCTGGGCGCCGTCGTCGGGCTCGGGTCCTTCTCCGGTCTGGGCGCCGTCGTCGGGCTCGGGTCCGTTCCCGGCTGAGGCCGCGTCGCCGATCTCAGGGTCGCCCTCCGTCCCAGGGCCGCACTCGATGCCCGCCGCGATGGGACCCGCGCCGCTGGGCGCCGCCCACACCGCGCCGCCTGTGTCCGGGCACGCGGAGCCGCCCATGGGCAGGCATGCGGGGCCGCACGTCGCAGGGAACACGGTGCCACCGGTGTCCGGGGCCACCGTGCCGCCCGGGTACCGGCACGCCCCGCAGCCATCCCCCTGGAACGCGGCTCCGATCAAGGGACCGCGCACCGGGCAGCCGCGCCGCGCACCCGTGGCCCGTACCGCGGCGATCGTGGTGTCGGCGGCGGTGGCCGTCACGGTGACCGGCGTGCTGGTGTGGCAGCTGCTCCCCACACAGCCCAGGGAAGTCGCCGAGGACATCCCTTCGGCGAAAAACACCCCGGCGATGACCACGGACCGCGAGTCGCCGAAGGCCACCACACGCGCCACGCCGGGCAACCTGCACACCCCGGCGGGAATGCGCGCCATGATCGCCAAGATCAAGCCCACCATCGGCGGCACCAAGGTCGTCAAGCTGACGGCGTACCCGACCTACGCCTCCATCGAGGCGCCGCTCAAGCGGGACAAGGCGATCTACGACAGGTACGACTACCGCGACGGCGCGGTCGTCCGCTCCGGCATCGGCGGCAAGGTGGACACGCCGGTGGTGGACCTGGACCAGTACAACTGGGACGCCCTCCCCGCCCTGCTCAGGAAGGCCGACAAGGACCTCGGCGTCCCCAAGCCGACCCTGCGGTACGTGATCGCGGACCCCGACTACGCGTTCGCCAGCCCGCACCAGGTGCTGCTCGTCTACGTGTCAGACGGCTACCGCACGGGCTATCTGGTCGCCAACCTCCAGGGCAAGGTCGTCAGGACGTATCCGAGCGACTAGCGCAGAAGAGCCCCTCAGCCCATGTCAGGCTCATCCCAGAACGGCGGGACGAACGCGCCGTCGCAACGCGTCACAACCTTCCCGTCGCGGATGCCGAGCAGCTCCGGCTCCTCGTCCTCGTACCACCGCTGGTGGCCGAAGAAGGACCCGTTCCCGTGGAGCCGCGCGACCAGCCGGTCCATCAGCTCGGCCACCTCGGCATGCCCATCGGGGTGGACCTCCCAGCGGCAGGTCAGCGCCCAGCGTCCGCCATCGTGGTCATCCGCGCGCACCAGGATCGAGTAGCCGGCGCCGGGGATCTTCGAGGCAGCGTACGGTGAGCCGTCGTCCCACGCCGGCTGTGGAGACTCCTTGATCACCCAGTCGCCGTGCTCATCCCGCACCGGCTTCTGCTCCTCGGGCAGCAGATCGAGAACCTCGTTGACGACGATCGTCTCCTCGGTGATGTGCTCGGGCCGCGAGCCGAGGCCCAGGTGCCAGCGCAACTCGCCGAGTTCGGTCTCGGACAGGTCGCCGCGCAGGTCCATCGCCAGCATGAGTTCGTGAATGTCAGCCACGGCAGCACCGTATCGACGCGGGCCGACACCGGGCAGCGTCGTCAGCAGCTGTCCTGGTAGCCGCTCTCAGGGATCAGCCGGGTCCACTCCGCCCGGCTCAGCGCCCCGCCTGCCTTGGCGCACACCTCCACCGCCGCCAGCGCGGGATCGACCGGGCTCTCGCGTACGGTGCCGTCGAGCGCCACGCCGCGCAGCCGCCTGCCGTCCTGGGTGAAGGCCGGGATCGCGGCCCACGAGCCCGCCTGGCCGACCTCGCGCATCGTGCTCGTGTCCCAGAGCGAGGTACGGGCGGCGTCGATGGCCAGCAGGTCGCCGTCGGGGGAGAAGCGGAGCTCGTCCACCGGCGCCGTGCCTGTCTCGATCGTGCCCCGCGGCTCCTGTTCGCGTACGTCCCAGAGCAGCACCCGGCCGCCTTCCAGCCCGAACGCCAGCGTGCGCCCGTCGGGGGAGAAGGCGAGCGCGGTCGGGGCGGCCGGGGCGTCGTCGGCGTCGAGAGCCTGGACGGCCTCGCGGGACCGGGTGAGGTCGAGCGGGGCGACCTCGCCGGTCCGCAGGTCGAGGAGCTTGGCCCCGGCCGCCAGCGTCGAGCCGTCGGGGCTGAAGGCCAGCGCCAGGTCGCCCGCGCCCTCGTACGCCTTGATGCGCCGTCCCGCGCGCACGTCCCACGTCTCCAGCGTCTTGCCGCGCGCGGTGGCCAGCGTGTCGCCGGCAGGGGAGAGCGCGACGGCGGTCACGTCGCCGCCCACGTCGATGGCGGCCACCTGCCTGCCGCCGCTCACCTCCCACACGGTCACCGGGTCGCCCGCGACGGCGAGCAGCCGGCCGTCCGCGTCGAAGGCCAGGTCGCCGGCGGCGGCGATGCGGCCGAGCGTCCTGCGTTCGACGGCATCGGTGAGCTCGATGGCGTCGCCGACCTCCTTGGCGGCGACCCGCCCGTTGCCGGAGAAGGCGGCGGTGCGGCCGTCCTCCGAGGGGATCGGCAGCCCCGAGACGTCGAGGGAGACGACGGACCCGGTGCCGCTCAGATAGCGCAGCGAGCGTCCGTCGCCGGAGAAGGCCAGGCCGCGCTCGGGGTTCCGGAGCGGGTAGACGCCCGCGAGGCGGCGCTCGGCCACGTTCCAGACGCGTACCTCTCCTTCGCCTGGCAGGGCCAGCAGGCGGCCGTCGGGGCTGAAGGCGGGCGGGTCGGCGGAGGTGCGGCCCAGGTCGTCGTCGCCGACCACCTCGACGCCGGGCAGGACGCGGGCCTTCGTGCTGTCGTGGGCCGCGTAACCGGCGTCCTGCCTGTCCGCGCTCAACACCTGGGGACGGCCGGTGGGTGACGGCGTGACGGCAGGCTCACGTCCGGCGAAGGCCGATGGGCTCGGTGACGACGATGGGCTCGGTGACGATGACGGGTTCGGTGACGATGACGGGTTCGGTGACGACGACGGGTTCGGTGACGACGACGGGGTCGGGGACGCCGCGCCCGTCGGCACACGTCCGGGCGGCGCCGTGATCGCCGGTCCGGGACGGGCGGTGGCGAGCGTCTCCCCGCGGGCGGTCCCGTTCTGCCGCGCCGCCACGAGGGTCACCCCGTCGCGCCCGGCCACCGCGAGCGTGGCGCCGTCCGGGCTGAACGCCAGGGCGGGCGCCGCCGCGTCCGCGCCGGTGAGCGGCTGGACCTCGACCGCGCCCGTCCGGGTCCGCCCGCCGAGCGCCCACAGCTCGACCCGCCCGGTCAGGGTGGAGAAGGCCGCCGCGCTCCCGTCCGGGGAGAGCGCCACCTGGCGGTCGGTGACGTCGAACAGCAGCCGCCCGCCCCGGTAGACCCTGGTCCTGTTGCCCTGGGTGATCGCATATGCGGTCGTCGCGGCGGGCGGTCGCCCGGTGGCCACCTCGAACGGCCTGCCGTCGGTCCCGACCGCGTACTTCCCGTCGTCGCTCAGCATGCTGCCCGCGGGCAGCGGGTACGACGCGAGCCGCCGCCCGCCGGTCACGTCCCAGACGGTGACCTCTCCCGTGCCCCACTTGACCAGCTCGTCCCCGCGCAGCAGGTAACGCGCCCGCACGTCGGCGGTCGGGTCGGTGAACGTCCCCAGCTCCGGCTGCACGAGAGAGGCCTGCAGCGCGACCCGCGCCTCGAACACCGGCGACAGCTTCCAGGCGGCCACGCTCAGCCGCATCGCCGTGCGCGGGTCGGACGACCGCAGCGCCTCCGCCCTGGCGGCCACGGCCCGCGCGTTGGCCTCGATGAGCTGCGCGCGCAGCTGGTTCTGCCCGTTTACGGACACCACCGCCAGCGTCACCGCGATGGCGAGCACCGCACCGAGCGTCGCCAGCGCGGGCGCGAGCAGCTTCCTGCGCTGCTTGGACAGGGCCACGCTGTCGTTGACGAAGTCGCGTTCGAGCTGGTTGAGGCGGAGATGACGGCGCTTGGTCGCGGCCCAGGCGAGCGCGGTGTCGAGTGACTCGCCGCGGAGCAGACGGCTCCTGCCGCGCCGGTGCTCGGACCAGGCTCTGGCGGCCTCGCGGATCAACCGGTGGGCCTGCAGGCTCTCGCGCTCGTCCGCGACCCAGTCGCGCAGCCGGGGCCAGGCCCGGTAGAGCGCGGCGCTGGCGGGGGCCACCCGGCTGTCGCTGACGGCCACGAGCTTGCCCACGGAGGTCTCGGTCGGCGGCACGCGTACGCTGCGGCGTACCAGGAGGCCCGCCTCCATGAGCGGACCCAGCACGTCGCCCTCGTCGTGCGGGGTGTCGCCGTCGAACAGGCGCAGCAGCAGCCCCGGCACCTCCGCCTGCTGCCGCGGCGTGAGCCCCTGGTACGCCTCCTCGGCCACCTCACCCAGCGAGCGCGGCCCCGTATGCCCCTCCGGCGGCCGCACCTCCGCCGCACCCCCGACGACACGCAGCTCCCGCGCCGCCGGCCGGTCGGCGGGGTCCTTGGCCAGGGCCCGCCCGACGGGCTCGCGCAGCGGTTCGGGCAGCACGTCCAGATCCGGATCGGCGGTCAGCAGCCGGTGCATGACCCCGCCCAGGCTCTCCCCGCTGAACGGGTCGAGCCCGGTGGCCGCGAACACCACTACCGCGCCCCACGCGAACACGTCGGCCGCCGCCCCGGCCTCCTTCCCGGTCAGGACCTCGGGCGCCGTGTACGTGTACGTCCCGCCGGCGGGCACACCCAGCTCGATCACCTTGGGACCGCCGGCGGCTAGCAGCACGCTCTCCGGATTGAGCCCTCGATGCGTAAGCCCGGCCTCGTGCAGCGCCTCCAGCGCGGACGCCAGCGCCCCGGCCAGCGCGACCAGCTCGTCGCCTGCGTAGGGCCCGTGCAGCTCCACCGCCCGCCGCAGGTCGGGCCCGTCCACGTATTCGCTCACCACGTACGGCACGCCCTCGTCGGCCCCGGCGGCGACCACCTCGGCCAGATGGGGGCAGCTGATCCGCTCGAAGCGGCGCCCGGCCTGGCCTTCCCGCGACCCCCGCGGCACGGTGACCGCGAAGCGCCGCCCCTCGTCGTCGTACGCGTCGTAGACCACGCCGCGACCGCCCGCGCCGAGCCGGGCCGCCAGCCAGAAGCCGCCGAGCCTCTCGGGGTCACCGGGCACCAAGCGCATCGTCACTGATGCTTAGATGCACGACGCCGCATTTTGGTTGTCCCCGAAACATCGCAGTTCACCGGACGCCACAGGTCCCCCGCGCGCCTCGGGGGACCCATGCGTCATGATCATTATGCCAAACTCAGCGGGAGCCGGGGACCGGCAGACCCATGGCCCGCAGTGCGGCGTCCCGGACCTCCTCGGGGCGCATGCTGCCGACGTCGCACCTCAGGTCCGCCACCTCGCGGAAGTACGGCTCCCGGCGGGCCCGCATGGCGGCGGGTCCGAAGGCGGGGCGGTGGTCGCTCGACTTCATCCGCTGGGTCAGCACCTCGTCGTCGGCGTCCACCCAGAGCACGAAAGCCTCCTTCATCGCCTCGCGCACCCGCGGGTCCTCGACCGTGCTGGCGGCCGCCGCGATGACCTCGGGCTCCCCGGCCAGTTCGTGCAGCACGTGGTCGGCCTCGTACCGGTGCAGCGTCTCCGCGCTGTCGCGGGCGGCGATCTGCGCGGCGGTGCCGCCGTACCGCGCCTTGAGGAACGGATCGCTGTCACTGAACGGCAGGCCCAGGACCTCCGCGATCAAGCGGCCGACCGTCGACTTGCCCGAGCCCATCAGCCCGACCACTACGACTGGTTTGTTTTTCGACATGTGGATAGAGGTTCCTTCGTGTCAAGGAGGTAAATCTGATGACCATCGCCGGAAGCATCATCCTCATCATGCTCGGCGCGATCCTCACCTGGGCCGTCGAGTTCGACCTCGCCGGTCTCGACATCAACGTCGTGGGGGTCATCCTCATGCTCGGCGGTCTCGCGGGACTCCTGTTCGGCATCTACAGGATCAGCGTGACCCGTAGGGCGGTCGGGGCGATCGACGAGCCCGTTCACCGCCACGACGTGTACGAGGAGCCTGAGGCCCGCAGGACCACCGTGTACGAGGAACGCCGCCACTACGACGAGCCGCCGCTGTAGGAGGTGAATCGACATGCCAGCCGTCGAAGAGCTGCCGTCGACCATCAAACGTTCGCCGAAGAAGGCCCAGAACACGTGGATCAAGGCACACGACAACGCCGTGAAGGAGTACGGCGAGGGTCGTCGCGCCCACATGACCGCGTTCGCCGCGCTGAAGCACTCGTTCGAGAAGGTCGGCGACCACTGGGAGCCGAAGGAGAAGAAGGGCCCCTCCGACAAGGGCGCGACCGACCGGTCAGGCCGGACGGCCGAGGGCGTCAACGCCAACGCCAGCAAGGAACACCTGCAGAAGGTGGCTGCCCAGCTCGAGGTACCCGGCCGGTCGAAGATGACCAAGCAGGAGCTGGTGAACGCCATCAAGAAGGCCAACCGGAGGGCCACGGCGAAGGCCCGCTGACCGGGGGGCTTCCACACTCCGAGGGCCGATGGCGGACACGCCGTCGGCCCTCTTCCATGCCCCCAGCCCTCACAGCAGCCGCTTGACGGCCTCGGCGATCGCGTGGCGGTCGATGCGCGCGAGAGCGAGCTGCTCCTCGGGCGTCGCGGACGCGGGCAGGCCCGTCACGGCCAGCTTCACCACCCGCGGCCCCAGCTCGCTGACCGCGTCCATCACCGCGTCGGCGAGGCCGCCCTCCAGCCGGTGATCCTCCACCGTGATCAGGTTGCCCGTGGTGGTGGCCGCCTCGACCAGCGCCGACGTGTCGACGGGCTTGACCGAGTACAGGTCGATCACCCCCACGGGGATCCCGGCGTCGCGCAGCTCGTCGGCCGCCGCCAGCGCCTCGTGCACGGTCACGCCCGCGGCCAGGATCGTGGCCCGGTCGTTGTGCGAGTGGCGCAGGATCCGTGAACCGCCCACGGGGAACCGCTCGCCCGGCTGGTAGATCACCGGCGTGTTGCCGCGCGTCGTGCGCAGGTAGGACACGCCTTCGATGTCGGCCATCTCGACGGTCAGCGCCGCCGCCTGGTTGGCGTCGCACGGATAGAGCACGGTGCTGCCGTAGACGGCCCGCATCATCGCCATATCCTCGAGGCCCATCTGGGAGGGGCCGTCCTCGCCGATCGACACACCCGCGTGCGAGCCGACCAGCCGGATCGAGGCCCTGCTCACCCCGGCCATCCTGATGAAGTCGTACGCCCTGGTCAGGAACGCCGCGAACGTGGCCGCGTACGGCCGCCACCCGCGCACCTGCAGGCCCACGGCGGCGGCCACGAGCTCCTGCTCGGCGATGTACATCTCGAAGAACCGCTCGGGGAACTCCTTGGCGAACGCCTCCGCCTTGGTCGAGTCCGCCACCTCGCCGTCCAGCACGACGACGTCCTCCCGCGCCGCGCCGAGCGCCGCGAGCGCGTCCCCGAACGCCGTCCGCGTGGCCACCTTGTCGCCCACCTCGTACGTGGGCAGGCTCATCGGCCTGGTCTCGAACCGGTACGGCGCCGGGGCGTCGTCGGGCTTGTGCACCTCCACCCGCACGTCCCTGGGGCCGCCCAGCTCCTCGAGCGCCTTGTCCGGGTCCTTGAGCGGCTTGCCGTGGGCCCCTTCGCGGTTCTCGACCTCCAGGACCCCCTCGCCCTTCCGGGTCTTGGCCAGGATCACCGTCGGGCGCCTGCGCGTGTTGCAGGCGTCGCTCAGGGCGAAGTCGATCTGCCCGGGGTCGTGCCCGTCGATCTCGATCGTGTGCCAGCCGAACGCCCCGAACCTGCGCGCGTACGCCCCGGTGTCCCACCCGTGCCGGGTGGGGCCTCGCTGCCCGAGCCGGTTCACGTCCACGATCACGGTCAGGTTGGCCAGCCCCTCGCAGCCCGCGTGCTCGGCCGCCTCCCAGATCGACCCCTCGGCCAGCTCGCTGTCCCCGCAGAGCACCCACACCCGGTACGGCAACCGTTCCAGCCGCCCGGCCATGGCCACCCCGACACCCACCGCCAGGCCCTGCCCCAGCGACCCCGTCGCGACGTCCACCCAGGGCAGCCGGGGCGTGGGATGGCCTTCCAACCGGCTGGAGCGCTTCCTGAACGTCAGCAGTTCCTTGTCGTCGATGGCCCCGGCCGCCTTGTAGAGCGCATAAAGAAGGGGCGACGCGTGCCCCTTCGAGAAGATCAAGTGATCGTTGGCCGGGTTGTCCGGGTGATCGAAGTCGTAGCGTAGGTGGCAGGCGAACAGCACGGCCATCAGATCGGCCGCCGACATGGACGAGGTCGGATGGCCGGATCCGGCCTCGGCGGCCGCCCGTACGGAGTCGACGCGGAGCTGCGCGGCCAACTCGGACAGATACTGAAGATCGCGCTCGGGCATCATGGCCTCCTCGGAAACGGTTTCCCGCCGCCTACCCCGCCAAGCCCGCTTAACCCCGCCCCAGGCGTGATCGGTTGCGCCCTTCGCCGGCGACCGGGAGCACCCGGTGCCGGCGGATCGGGGACCGCCGAGGTCATGGGCTACGGCGGCGGAGGGCGGCGAGAGTGACGGCGGCGCCTCCGGCCAGGGCGAGGAGGACCGGGCCACGGTGTTGCGACAGCCAGAGCTGGGGGCTGCGGGCATGGGAGCGCCTGTCGAACGAGCCGTGAGCGCCGTAGTCCTCGGTGTCGTCCGCCGGCTCCCACAGGTTGGACACGCCGCTCGGCGGCTTCTCGTCCGTCTGCTGGGAGCGCGCGCCGGTCCTGGCCACATAGCGGTCCACCAGCGCCGGGGCGACGCGCTGGGCCAGGAGGGTGGCGGCCGTGCTGGCGCCCACCCAGTACTCCTTGCGCTCCGGGTGCTCGGCCGCGTACACGATGGCCCTGGCCGCCACCTCCGGCTGGTAGATCGGGGGTACCGGCTGCGGGTGGCGGCGCAGCTTGGACAGCACCCAGTCGAACTGCGGGGTGTTGACCGCGGGCAGCTGCACCAGGCTGACGTGGATGTCGCTGCCGTCGGACAGCAGCTCGGTGCGGAGCGACTCCGTGAAGCCCTTGATGGCGTGTTTCGCGCCGCAGTACGCCGACTGGAGCGGGATGCCGCGATAGGACAGCGCCGAGCCGGTCTGGATGATCGCGCCCGTGCCGCGCCCGCGCATGAGATCCAGGGCCACCTTCGTGCCCCAGACATAGCCCAGGTACGTCACCGCGGTGGTGCGGGCGTACTCATCCGGGGTGATGTCACTGAACTTGGCGAAGACGGAGGAGAAAGCGGTGTTGATCCAGACGGAGATGGGTCCCATCTCGGCCTCGATGCGCTCCGCGGCCAGCCTCACCTGGTCGTAGTCCGCCATGTCTGCCTCGAATACCTGCCCCGTCCCTCCTTCCGCGCCCACGTCCACGGCGGCGGCGCCCAGCCCGGTCGTGCCCCGGGCGATGAGCGCCACCTTTGCCCCGCGCTGCCCCAGCAGGCGGACGACCGCGCGTCCGACCCCGCCGCTCGCGCCTGTCACCACTACGACCCGCCCTTGAAGTGGTGCCATGTGCAGATCAGCCCGCCTCTCCGTTTTGTCGCAGTTTCTGGCGCCGTACGGCCAGGACGATGTCGACCACTGTGGCGATGCCCAGCACGATGGCGACCCCGGTCATGACCGGGGCGCGGGCGATGATCCCGAGCACCGCGAACGCGAAAAGGAACACCAGCATGAACGACCCGACCCTGATGTGCACCACGTCACGTGGTGTGGCCGGCACCATGGGATGACCCTTCGCGTCTCCTTCCTCGTGCCACTTTCCGTTATCAGGCAAGTCAGACATGCGGCTCATCTGCCCGTCCTGTTTGTTGCCTAACGTCGTGGGTAGCGGCCATCCGTGCCCGACCTGCATCCCAGTGACCCGAGTCAGCCGGGGTTCGTGCGGAGGCGCCGCGGGCGCGGCTTCAGCTATCTGGGTCCTGACGGGCGTCCGGTGCGTGACCGCGTCACGCTGGACCGGATCAAGGCGCTCGCCATCCCCCCGGCCTGGACCGACGTGTGGATCTGCAAGTCGCCGCACGGCCATCTGCAGGCCGTGGGGACGGACGCGGCCGGGCGCAGGCAGTACCGCTACCACGACCTCTGGCGCGAGCAGCAGGACCAGGCCAAGTTCGACCGGGTGCTCGAGGTGGCCGAGCGGCTGCCGGCGTTCAGGAAGGCCGTGGACGCCCAGCTCGAAGGGCGCGGCCTGACGAGGGATCGGGTGCTGGCCACCGCCGCCCGCCTGCTCGACATCGGTTTCTTCCGCATCGGCGGCGAGAGTTACGACACCTACGGCCTCGCCACGCTCAGGATGGAGCACGTCACCTGCGCCAACGGCATCATCACGTGCAGCTATCCGGCCAAGGGCGACATCCTGCGGGAGGTCGAGGTGGCCGACCCGGGGGCGTGCAAGGTGCTCAGGTCGCTCAAGGCGCTCGGCGCCGAGGGGGAGCTGCTGCGCTACCGGCACGCGGGCGGCTGGGCCGACATCAGGAGCGAGGACATCAACGACTACCTGAGAGACACCATCGGGTACGAGGTCACCGCCAAGGACTTCCGCACCTGGCACGCCACCGTCCTGGCCGCCGTGGGCCTGGCGGTGTCCAAGCCGGCCGGCCAGAAGCAGCGGGCGGTCGCCTGGGTCATGCGCGAGGTCTCCGAATACCTGGGCAACACCCCCACGGTCGCCAGGGCGTCGTACGTGGACCCTCGCGTGGTCGAGGCGTACGACCAGGACAGGACCATCGCGTCCGTGCTGACCGAGCTCGGCGCGGACGCCGACTTCGGGCAGCTGGCCACGGCCGGCACAGTGGAGCGGGCGGTCATCGACCTCATCCGTGCCGTTTGAGCGGTTTATACCCGGGCATGCGGCGACAGAAGAAGGAGGCGAGTGATGGAAGCTCCGCAGTACGTCGCGGCCCGCGTCCAGCAGGCGCTGGCCGAGGACGGACGCACGCACGAGCTCGGAATCCGCGTCGACATACGAGGTGATCAACTGTTCCTGCGCGGCCAGGTGAGCGGTGCGGGACAGCGCGAGCGGCTCGCGCAGGTGGCGCACGAAGCCGCACCCGAGCTCCATCTGCACAACGAGATCAGGGTCGTGGAGGCCAGTGAACCGGGGGAGGATGAGCGTCTTGACTGACCTGCGCATAGCAGCCGTCGGAGACATCCACCTGGGGGAGGACGACAGAGGACAGTTCAGGAAGAAGATAGGGGGCATCGAGGAACGCGCGGACGTGTTGATGCTGGCGGGAGACCTGACCAGGCACGGCACCCTCGAAGAGGGGCGCGTCGTCGCCGACGAGCTGCGCGGCCTGCCGATCCCCGTGGTCGCGGTGCTCGGCAACCACGACTACCACTCCGACCTGCAGTACGAGATCGCCGGCGAGCTACGTGACGCCGGCGTCGTGGTGCTGGACGACGACGGCGCCGTCATCCAGTGCGGTGACAGAAAACTGGGCGTGGTCGGCGGCAAGGGATTCGGCGGCGGGTTCGCGGGCAAATGCGCCAGCGAGTTCGGCGAGCGCGAGATCAAGAACTTCGTCGCCCACACCCGCTACATCGCCGAGTCGTGGAAGGTCGCGCTGAAGGAGATCGTGGCCGAGAAGCGCGTGGTGCTGTCGCACTACTCCCCGATCAAGGAGACGCTGGAGGGCGAGCCGCCCGAGATCTACCCGTTCCTCGGCAGCTACCTGCTGGCGGAGGCGGTCGACACGGCGGGCGCCGACCTGATCCTGCACGGGCACGCCCACAAGGGCAGTGAGAAGGGCATGACGCCGGGCGGCATCAGGGTGCGTAATGTCGCGCTGCCGGTGCTCGGGCGGGCCTACGCGGTCTACTGCCTCGACTGCGAGAGCGGATTCTAGAGGACCTTCGCGGCTATCAGGCATATGTCGTCCTCGGCGTTCTCCCCGCCCAGCCGCTTGAGCAGGCACCCGATGATCTCCTCGGGATCCTCCCCGGCGCAGCAGTGAGCGGCCTGGACCAGGGCCTCCAAGCCGGTCTCCAGGTCCTGCTCACGCCGCTCGACGATCCCGTCCGTGTAGAGCAGCAGGACGTCGCCGGGCTTGAGCCTGGTGGTGGTCAGACCGTACTCGGTCGCGTCGAATGCCCCCAGCATCGTCCCCGCGGCCCCCTGGACCAGCGCGGCGTGGTCATTCCTGATCAGCACGGGCGGGGGGTGGCCCGCGTTCGTCCAGGCATAGGTGCGCGCGTCGGGGTCGAAGTGGCCGATGATCGCGGTGCCGGTCACGGTGACGCCCTCGGTGGAGTGGACGATGAGGTCGTTCAGCCAGGTGGTGAGCCGGCCCGCGTCAGCTCCCGTGTAGGCCAGCCCGCCGAGGCCCGAGCGCATCTGGAGCATGATGCTCGCCGCGGTCAGCCCGTGTCCCATCGCGTCGCCGATCGCGAGGAGCACCCGGCCGTCGGGCAGCAGGCGGGCCTTGAACCAGTCGCCGCCGAGCCGGGCGAGCTCCTCGCCCGGCAGGTAGCGCACGCCGATGGTCAGCCGGGGCAGGTGGATGCGCCCGCGGCGGATCGGCATGATCGTGTTCTGCAGCTGGACGGTGACCCGGTGCTCCTCCTCGGCCCGCTGGCGCTGCCAATGAGCCTGCTCGTGCGCCACCGCCAGGGCCCGTTCCTTGCGGCGGTTCTTGGTCACGTCCTGCGCCAGGCAGCGCACCTTCACCGGCAGGCCGTCGGCGTCGAGTATCGGCTCGCCGTACACGCTGAGATGGCGCACCCCGTGCCGGTGCTGGATGCGGAAGCCGGTCTCGACCGCCTCCCTGAACTCCAGCAGGCAGTGCATCATGTCCTCGATGACCGGCAGGTCCTCGGGCACGACGGCGCCCGGCAGCTCCTCCAGCGACATCGGGCCGTCGGTGCGGTCGCGGCCGAACATCTCGTACATCTGGGGCGTCCACAGCGTGCGCTCCGTGGCCAGGTTCCACTCGCCCCAGCCCAGCTCGGCCAGACGCTGAGCGCGTTCCCAACCGGAGACGAGGAGTTCCTCCTCGTCGAGGGCCCGCCAGCTCACCAGCAGCCCGTCGTTCACGCGCGAGGCACGCACGCTCAGCGTGGCCGGCCAGAGCAGGAAGTCCACCACTTCCACGTACTCCAGTGGCTCCCGGAGCACCGATTCGCCGGTCTCGTACACGGCGATGTAGTCGTCGAGCAGCCCGCAGCTGGCCACTCCCGGGGTGGCCGCCATGAGTCGGCGTCCGGCCAGCTCACCGGCGGCGCGCCCCGGCACGGTCATGGCGTGTCGGTTGGCCGCCAGGATGCGGAAGTCCACCACGCGGCCCAGAGAGTCTTTGATGGGCGTGAGGTAGAGGGCCGAGGCATGGACGGCTTCCAGCATCCCGCGTACCGACGCGGGCACGGCGAGCGCGAGTGTCTCCTCCTCTTGAGGGCGCTCGATGCCCTTGGCGACCTCGATGAGGTCGAGTCCGCTGTGCTGCGCCATACGGGCGAGCTGTGCGGCGGCCTCACCGGGGCGGATGTTCAGCCGCGTCGCGAGCCGGGCGGTCGCCTCGTCGAGAATGGCCTCGTTACGCATGCGATGCCGCAGTCGCGCGAGCTGTTCACGTACTCTCGCCGAGGCCGCGCCCGTTTCGAAGCGGCTGAACGGCGGATATTTGCTCACACGCTCCCCATGCCCTGGGGAGCGCGGAGCTTACACATTGAAGATGCTCACCCCACCAGGGCCGACGAGGAATCCGAGTACGATGAGCACGATGCCCCATAGGAGGTCGCGCCGGGCCAGGATCACGTAGATCCCGGAGATGACGAGTATTACCGCGATGATCCAGAGCAAAGTAGCCATGTCACTCCTGCTGCCCTCAGGAAGAGTTACATAACATGTTTTTCCCTGACCCAAAGGGCAGGGAATTCGCATGACGACCTTCGGCTATTTCCTGTCTTGCGAAGAGCATGGCCCTAAAGAGCTGGTTAGGCAGGCCAAGGCCGCCGAACGCGCCGGCTTCGAGGCGCTCTGGATATCCGATCACTTCCACCCGTGGCTCGACGAGCAGGGGCAGGCGCCGTTCGTCTGGTCCGTCATCGGCGCGGTGGCCGAGGCCACCTCCCTGCCGATCACCACTGCCGTGACCTGTCCGCTCGTACGCACGCACCCTGCGATCATCGCCCAGGCCACCGCCACTACGGCGGCGCTGACCGGCGGCCGTTTCCGGCTTGGCGTGGGCACCGGCGAGGCACTCAACGAGCACATCCTGGACTCGCGCTGGCCCCCGGCGAGCGAGCGGCTGGAGATGCTGGAGGAGGCGGTCGGGCTGATCCGCGAGCTGTTCACCGGCAAGCTGGTCACCCACAGGGGCCGCCACTACAGCGTCGACAACGCCCGGCTCTACACGCTGCCCGACGAGCCCGCGCCCATCTACATGTCGGCGTTCGGGCCGAAGTCCCTCCAGGTCGCCGGGCGCCTCGCTGACGGGTACATCTCGACCGCGCCGGACGCCGACTCCGTGCGGGCGTTCCGCACGGCGGGCGGCGAGGGCAAGCCGTCGCTCGGCGGCCTCAAGGTCTGCTACGCCACCGACGAGTCGGCCGCCCGCAAGACCGTGCACCGCCTGTGGCCCACGCAGGGGATCAAGGGCGAGGCCTCGCAGCTGCTGCCGCTGCCGCGGCATTTCGAGCAGCTCGCGCAGATGGTGACCGAGGAGGAGGCCGTGAACGGCAGCCCGGTCGGCCCCGACCCCGACGTCCACGCGGAGGCCATCAGGCAGTACGTGGACGCGGGCTTCGACGAGGTCTACGTCAACCAGATCGGGTACGAGCAGGACGCGTTCTTCGACTTCTACGAGCGCGAGGTCCTGCCGCGGGTCCGTTGACGGGAGCCCGTTGACGGAGGTCTGTCACTCCGCGGACTTCATGAGCTTGGCGTAGGCGAGCTGCAGCCAGTCCGAGATCGCCACCGCGGTCATCGTCGCGCCCACGAGCCTGGTCACCCTGGGAGACAGCACGAGGCCGGCGGCGTACGCGGTGGCCACCCACTGGGCCAGGCAGAACGGGCAGGCCAGCAGCTCGCCCAGCGCGCCGCGCGGCGCCTCCTTCACCTCGGCGGGGCCGCCCTGCCCCTCGTACCGGGTGAACGGAGCGCGGAGCGGGCTGGTGACGGGGTCCTTGGACAGCCGCCGCGACACCTTGTGCGTGCACGCCGCCATGAGCAGCAGGTCCATCACGCCGACGTGATCGGGCACCCGCCGCCCGGCCAGCATCGTCGCGGCAGCGGCGACCGCCACCGTGCCGCCGTACGCTCCGAGGATGCCGGCGTAGCCGCGGAGCGGGCGATCGTGCCCGCCCTCATAGTCCTGTTCGGTCTTCTCGAGGATTTCGGTCATAGAACCTGGCGCTACCCTCATAGACCCACGTCCAACGTCTAGTTGACGATCGTTTGGGTAGCCCGAAAACATGACTAGCCACGGCCACGCGGTTACCGATGCCATTCTCGACACGCTCAAGCGTGCCAGTTCCGGCCTGAAGGATGCCGGAGTGAAGTTCGCGCTGGCCGGTGGGTGCGCCGCGTACGCGAGGGGCGCCGCGCCGTCGCTGCACGACGTGGACTTCGTGCTCACGGAGCATGATGTGCCGGCCGCGCTTGAAGCGCTGCGCGAGCTGGGCTTCCAGACGGCCAAGCCGCCGGAGGACTGGCTCGTCAAGGCGTACGACGAGGGACGCCTGGTGGACCTGATCTTCCGGGTGTCCGACCTGTCGATCACCGACGAGCTGCTCGACCGTGCCGAGCCGCTCAAGGCCTCCGCGGTGATCGTGCCCGTACTGGAGGCCACTGATCTGGTCATCACCTGGCTGCTGCCGTTGTCGGAGCACGCCTGCGACTACGGGGCGCTGCTGGCCCAGGTGCGCGCCCTGCGCGAGCAGGTCGACTGGCCGCGGGTGGCGGCCGTGCTCCAGGACTCGCCGTACGCGATGACGTTCCTCACGCTCCTGGAACGGCTGGACGTGCTGGAGGGCCCGATCGAGCCGGTGGGAGACCCCAAGTGGCCGTGAGACACGGGCGGCCGCCCCGCCCGTGAGACACGGCGAAGGGCCGCGCCCCTGGTGGGGCGCGGCCCTTGTCTTACGGCACAGGAGGTCAACGCGGGAAGCGGCCGTAGTAGTCGCCTATCCGCGTCCGGTACTCGGGCTCCTTGAACGTGCCTTCGTCGAACTCGGGCGCGTCCTTGATCTCGGCCTTGGTGCGCGCGACGTGGACGTCACGCTCCTGAGGGTCGATGCTCGTGACGACCTGGGCCGGGAGCATGACCTTCTTACCGAAGATCCAAGGACCGGTGTCGACGATGATGTAGCTCTCGCCAACCTCGTACGTCGCCTCGTCGACGGTCCCGATCTTTCCGTCGGTCGCCTGGACGTGGTAGCCGATGAGGTCCAGGGCCTGACCGCGGTCGTAGACGTCAGGTCGATAGTTCCAGAGCTCCATGGGGGCTCTCTCCCTCTCTTCTTCCGTCCTTCTCGGGCCCACTCCTGCTACCCGTACGGAGCCGGGTAAACCTACGGCAAAGCACTCGCCGTCCGGCGGCCCTGCCCGATCCTCGGCTACGATCCCGGTCACAAGCCGTAAGGAGGCCGGATGGACCTCGGAAACGAGTACGAGTGGGCTCCTCCCGGGGTCGATCCGACACAGGCGAGCGTGGCCCGCGTGCACGACGCCCTGCTCGGCGGCATGGAGAACTTCGCCTCAGACCGCGCGGTGGCGCGCAAGCTGAAGGACGCGGTGCCCGAGGTGGTGGACCTCGTCTGGTGCAACCGCGCCTTCATCGGCAGGGTGGTCGACTTCCTGATCCGCGAGGCCGGCATCAGGCAGATCATCGATCTGGGCGCCGGGCTGCCCACGGTGGAGAACACCCATGAGGTGGCCCAGTTCGCCGATCCCAGGTCCAGGGTGGTCTACGTCGACGTCGATCCCATGGTCGAGCCCCACGCGCGCGCCCTGCTGAACGGCAATCCGTACACCGACGCCATCACCGCCGACGTCCGCGACGTGGACGCCGTGCTCGGCCACCCGGCGCTGCGCCGCCTCATCGACCTGTCACAGCCCACGGCGATCCTGATCGTCGGCGTGCTCCACCTCCTCCCGGACCAGGAGGACCCGCACGGGCTGGTCAAGCGGTACATGTCCGCGCTGCCGAAGGGCAGCTACCTCGCCGCCTCCAACATGCTGGCCTCGGCCAACCCCAAGGCCCAGGCCCTGGAGGCCATGCTCCACGCCACCATGGGCACCGGCTTTTTCCGCGACCGCGACTCCATCACCTCGCTCTTCGACGGGCTGGTGCTGGTGGAGCCCGGGGTGGTGCACTTTCCCGAATGGCATCCCGACGAGCGCATCCCCGGCCCGCTCGCGACCTGGGAGGAGCTCCTGCTGGGCGGCGTGGCCCGCAAGCCCTAGCCTCCCGGTTCGCACGCTATGGTGGTCGGCGTGCCACGACGGTTGATCTGCTCCCCGCCCCCCGCCCTGTAGCGGGCGGCAGGCGTTTCCTGAACTTCCGGGTCTGAGCGATCCGGGGGTGGTTGCTGCCCGCAGACCGGGCCCATTCCAACCACTCCATCCGGAGAACTCCTCTCATGACCCATGTCTCCGCCCGGCGGGGCGCCCTTTACGTGTCCGTGGCCGCGACCGCCTGGGGCACAGGCGGCGCCGCCGGCTCACTGCTCTTCGAGACCGGCGGCCTCGGCCCCGCCGGCGTCTCCCTGTGGCGCTACCTCCTCGGCGCCGCCTTCCTCCTCGTCCTCATCCGCGGGCCCGTCGTCGTCAACGGGCGGCTGCTGCTGCTCGGGGCCGGAATGGCCGTCTACCAGGCGGCGTACTTCGCCGCGATCGCCCACGCGGGTGTGGCCGTCGCGACCGTGGTGACGATGGGTGCGACGCCCGTCTTCACCGCGCTGGGCAGCCGCTTCCTCCTCCGCGAGCCGCTCGGCCGCGTCGCTCTCACCGCCCTCGTCGCCGCCGTGGCCGGGCTCGTGCTCCTCACCGGCGAGACCGCGCTGCGGTCCCGTCCCTCATCGGTCGCCGGCATCGGGTTCGCCCTGGCCTCGGCCGCCGGGTACGCCGGGGTCACGCTCTGGTCCAGGCGGCACAAGGGTGAGGACCCGCAGAGCGTGGCGATCGGGGGGTTCGTGGTCGGTGCGGCGTGCCTGGCGCCGTTCGCGCTGGTGGAAGGGGTGGTGCCGCACGTGAGCGCGACGTCGGTGTCGCTGCTGCTCTACCTGGGCGCGGTGCCGACCGCCCTGGCCTACGGTCTGTTCTTCAGCGCGCTCACCGTGCTCCGCGCGACCACGGTGTCGATCATCTCGCTGGGCGAGGCCGTGGGCGCGGCCGTGCTCGGCGTGGCGCTGTTCGGCGAGCGGCTCACGCCTCTGGCCTGGTCGGGATGCGCGCTGCTGCTGGCGGCCGTCGCCGTTCTCGCCGTACGCGTCGAATCCGGGTGACTCGGACATGTGTGATGTGACGGTGCAGCGCGCCGAATGAGTTAAGGTCCGGTACGGCGACGCTTGCCGTATCGTCGCTCCGCCCTCCCCGGCGACAGAGGGAACGGTGTCGGCGAAGCGTGCGTTGGAGGAACTGTGGCCTCACTAAAGGGAATTCTCAGGAACCTCCTGGACCGTCCAGGCGGGGTCCCCCTGACCCCCTACCTCAAGGTCGTCAAGGCGGCGGACGAACGCGCGGAGCGGCTGCGCGGGCTCGAGGAGCTGCCCGAGCCCGCCATGGACGATCTGGCCGAGTTCTGCGCCATCGCACGCGAGGCCGCCGACAGGACGCTGGGGCTGCGGCCGTACGACGTGCAGTTGCTCGGCACGCTGGCCCTCCTCGACGGGAAGGTCGCCGAGATGGCCACCGGCGAGGGCAAGACCCTCTCCGGGGCCATGGCGGCGGCGGGCTACGCGTTGCAGGGCAAGCGTGTCCACGTGATCTCGGTGAACGACTATCTGGCCAGGCGTGACGCCGAGTGGATGGGGCCATTCTACGAGGCGCTCGGCGTCAGCGTGGGCTGGATCGGCCAGAACTCCTCGCCGGACGAGCGGCGCGAGGCGTACGCGAAGGACGTCACGTACGGGCCTGTCAGCGAGATCGGGTTCGATGTGCTGCGTGACCGGCTCCGCACCGACACGAGCGAGATCATCGTGCCCGCGCCCGAGGTCGCGCTGATCGACGAGGCCGACTCCGTGCTGGTCGACGAGGCCCGCGTGCCGCTCGTGATGGCCGGGTCGACCGATCCTGGCAACGCGGTGCCGGAGATGGCGGCGCTGGTCAGGCAGCTCGTCCGCGGCTACCACTACGAGATCGACGAGCAGTCACGCAACGTCTACCTCACCCCCAAGGGCGCCGACAGCGTCGAGAACCTCCTCGGCGTCGAGCTCTACGACGAGCACGAGCCGGGCACGCTCATCGAGCTCAACCTGGCCCTGCACGCCCACGCGCTGCTCGCCCGCGACGTCGACTACATCGTGCGCGACGGCAAGGTCCAGCTGATCAACCCCTCGCGTGGCCGGGTGGCGTTGCTCCAGCGCTGGCCCGACGGCCTGCAGGCGGCCGTGGAGGCCAAGGAGGCGCTGCCGCCGAGCGAGAAGGGCGAGATCCTCGACTCGATCACCGTCCAGGGCCTGATCCGCCGCTATCCGGAGATCTGCGGCATGACCGGCACGGCCGTGGCCGTCAGCGAGCAGCTCGGCGAGTTCTACGGCCTCAAGGTCGCGGTCATCCCCTCCAACCGCCCGTGCGTACGCGAGGACGAGCCGGACCGCATCTACCCGACCGGCCCCGACAAGGACGCCGCGCTGGTCGAGGAGATCCAGGAGGCCCACTCCACGGGCCGGCCCATCCTCATCGGCACGCTCGACGTCGCCGAGTCGGAGAACCTCGCCAAGCTGCTCCAGCGCCGCGGCATGGAGCCGGTCGTGCTCAACGCCAAGAACGACGCCGAAGAGGCCGCGATCATCGCCAAGGCGGGTGAGCGCGACGCCATCACGGTCTCCACCCAGATGGCCGGCCGCGGCACCGACATCCGCCTCGGCGAGGGTGTCGCCGAGCTCGGCGGTCTCTACGTCATCGGCTCGGGCCGTCACGCCAGCAGCCGCCTCGACGACCAGCTCCGCGGCCGCGCCGGCCGTCAGGGCGACCCGGGCGGCTCGGTCTTCTTCGTCAGCATGCAGGACGACCTGATCACCCAGTTCGTGCCCGACGAGCGGCCGCCCGCCGCCGACGCGGACGGCGTCGTCCGCCACCGGCGCGGCGCGTACATCGTCGGCCACGCCCAGCGCGTCGCCGAGGGCGTCAACCTGGAGATCCACCGCAACACCTGGCGCTACACCCGCCTCCTGGAGCACCAGCGGGAGCTCATCCTGGAGTGGCGCGACAAGGTCCTGCACGGCGACGCCGCCTCCAAGGCGCTGTCCACGGCCGACCCCGAACGCTGGGAGTCCCTGCCGGAGGACACCAGGGACGAGACGGCCCGCCAGATCGTCCTGCACGCCATCGACCGCTGCTGGACCGAGCACCTGGCGTTCCTGACAGACCTCCGCGAGGGCATCCACCTGCGCGCGCTGGGCCGGATGAGCCCGGTCGACGAGTTCCACCGGGAGGCGGTGGCGGAGTACAAGTCGCTGCTGGCCGAGGTGGAGCGGCGCTCGCTGGAGTCCTTCGAGGCGCCCGAGCCTGATCTGAAGCGGCCGACGGCGACGTGGACGTACCTGGTGCAGGACAACCCGTTCGGCACGGAGTGGGACCGGATCCTCAAGCGCGTCAAGACGGCCACCCGCCGCGGATAGTCCCCAATCCGTACCTGACAGAAGATGGCAGGTACGGCTGGAAGGCTGAACGTCATGACGACGAAGGCGAAACTCCTGGCGTTCACCATCGACTGCGCGGAGCCGAAGAAACTGGCCGCGTTCTACCACCAGATCACCGGGTGGGACATCCAGTACTCGGAGGACGAATACGCGGCCATCGGGGACGGCACGAGGAGCATCTATTTCGGGCGGGTCCCCGACCGCAAGCCGGTGACGTGGCCGAGCCCGGACAAGCAGTTCCACCTGGACTTCCGGGTGCCGGACGTGGAGAAGGCGGTGGAGGAGTACATCGCGCTGGGGGCCACCAGGCCGGAGTTCCAGCCGGGGGTCACGGAGGAGGGCGTCGGCTGGATCGTCCTGCAGGACCCGGACGGCCATCTGTTCTGCGTGTGCCCCGAGAAGTCCTGACCCTTCAGGCTGGGTGAGGCGGCGGCCTTGACCGTCGCCGTCTCGGCAGCCATGCGGAACAAGAGGCCATATGTACATCCCGGTCAGGAGTACTTCCCGATGGGATGATCCACCGAAAGTATGATTCGCCAGCTTTGCTGGGCCCATAAGCTAGAGCAATGCTCTTGGAAGGATCCATGCCCCTGCGTGGGCCACGATGACCTGGGTCGGCCTGATAGTCGCCCTGGTGGGAGCGCTCGGATACGCGCTCGGCGCGGCACTGCAACAGTACGAGGCCGTCGCCGCGGGCGCGTCCTTGAAACTGGTCAGGCGGCCGCGCTGGTGGATCGGCGGTGTGATCGGCTTCGCGGGCGCCTGCCTGCACGCCGTGGCGCTCAGCTTCGCCCCGCTGGTGGCCGTCCAGCCGATCAGCGTCGCCACGCTGGTGTTCGCCGTGCCGCTGGCGGCGTTCCTGTACGGGCGCAGGCCGTACCGAGCGGAGATCATCGGCTCGATCGCGGTGGCCGTGGGTCTGCTCTGGCTCATGCTCCTCGTTCCGCAGCACAACGTGACGCCCAGGTTGAGCGATGGCGCCGCGCTCGGGTTCCTGGCCGTGATCGGGCTGATCGTCCTGGTCACCCAGCTGATCGCGACCCGCGTCCACGGCCCGGCCCGGGCGCTGCTGCTGGCGGTCGGCGCGGGCGTGGTGACGGCCAGCGTGTCCACGTTCGTGCGGGTGGTCGGTGGCGGCATGCAGGGGGACTGGGGGCGGCTGTTGCACTGGTTCACGGTCGCCGTGCCCGTGCTGCTGGTCTGCGCGGTGGTGCTGCTGCAGCGCTCGTACGCGGTGGGATACTTCGGCATCGCGTACGCCGGCGTCCAGGTCATCGACCCCATCACCTCGGTCCTCGCCGGCTCGATCCTCCTCGGCGAACCCCTGCCGGCCAACCCCTCCACCGCGATCCCCGCGATCCTGGCCAGCGCACTCACCATCGGCGGCACGATCACCCTCGGCCGCCTCGCCCCGGACCACTCCCGCCCGGCCACGGTGGAGGCCAAGCCGACGCCGCACCCGGTCTCGGCGTCCTCCGACGTCAGCTGACCCCAGTTCCACCCTCACCGCCGGCCGAGCAGGACAGGAGCCGGTGCCTCCAGCCAGCCACGGCCGCGCTGCACGTCCAGGCGCCCCGGGCGGAGGACACGGACTGGGAACAGATCCGATCTGCTGGAAGGCTTGGTGGCCGGCACGCTCCGGCAGCGCCCGCAACGCTCAGACTCGTGGTGCGCTTGGCACGTGGTGTGCTCAGCCTGTGGTCTGCCTACCCCGTGGGTGCTCAGCCCCGTGAGATGCTGGGCTCCGTGGCGGGCGCCAGCCCAGCACGTCATCCATGGACCGCAACATCAGGTTCGGGTTCAGCCGGGTCGCCAGCGACAGCGCGGTGTCCCGCAACCAGACCGCCACCGGGTTGCGGATCTGAGTCATCCTCGACATGGACATCGACCGCCGCACCACCTTCGTGGTGCGTTGCAGGCGGGCGGCGGTGTAGGCGGCGAGGTCGCCATCGGCGAAATAGGCGAGCGTGATCGCGTCTTCGATCGCCTGACAAGCACCTTGGCCCAAGTTGGGGGGCATCGCGTGGGCGGCGTCGCCCACCAGCGCCACCTTCCCCTTGTGGTACGCGGGCAGCGGCGTGCTGAGGTGGTGGATGTCGTTCCGGATGATCTTCGCGGGATCGGCTGCCCGCAGCAGGGCGGGGATCGGCTCGTGCCAGTCCCCGAACCGCCGAACCAGTTCTTCCAACTCGTTCCCCAGCGCCGTCCCCGCGGGCAGCACGTCGGTCGCGTACACGTACACCAGGTCATCGGCCAGCAGGCTGATCCCGAACACGAGCCCCTTGCCCCAGCTCTCGGAGCTCTGGATGTTCAGATCGCCCCGCGGTATGAGCCCGCGCCAGGCCGTCACCCCTGAGTACGCCGGACCGGGGTGCTCGGGGAAGAGCGCCTGCCGAGTCTTCGAATGGATGCCGTCGGCGGCCACGATCAGGTCGGCCTCCAGATCGCCGTCGCCGGTGCGCACCACGCCGCGCGCCGCGTCCACCCCGGAGACCGTGGTGCCCAGCCGCAACCGGTCGGCTCCCAGCGCGCCTATGAGCACGTCCATCAACGTCGCCCGCAACATGATCACTGCCGAGTCCCCGTAGCGGGCCTCCGCGTTCTGGGTCGTGGTGTGCAGGAGCCACCGCCCGTCCTGCCGCCGCAGACCCGCCTGACCTTGCAGTCTCGAGAGCCTGCGTATGAGGTCGCCCAGGTCGACCGTGTCGAGCGCCTTGAGCGCGTTGGCGGCGATGGCCAGTCCGGAGCCGACGGGGTCGATCTTGGCCGCCCGCTCCAGCACGGTCACGTCCCATCCCTTGCGGCGCAGGGCTATTCCGCTGGTCAGCCCGCCGATACCGCCGCCGATCACTAGAGCCCTCGGCATCACATGGCCCTCCCTCGAACTACGCCTGTAGTTCCACCATACTACGCCTGTAGTTTGGGGATTGGTGCAGTCGTCAACGTTTCCGCCGGATACAGGAACCCCGGTCCGGCCGCATTGCGCACGAATAGCCATCGCTCGGCCCGTGTAGCTGCTGCGTCCTTACTGGCTGCTGAGGTAGGTGAGGACCGCGAGGACGCGGCGGTGGCCGCTGTCGTCCGGTGAAAGGCCGAGCTTGGCGAAGATGTTGCCGATGTGCTTGTGCACGGCGTTCTCGGTGATGACGAGCCCGGCCGCAATCGTGGTGTTGTCCTTTCCCTCGGCCATCAGGGCGAGCACTTGGCGTTCGCGTGGTGTGAGGTCGGCGATCGGGTCGTGGGCGTGACGGGTGAGGAGCTGCGCGATCACCTCGGGGTCCATGACGGTGCCGCCGTCGGCGACCCGCCGCAGGGCGTCGACGAACTCGCTCACCCGGCTCACCCGGTCCTTGAGGAGGTAGCCGACGCCGCCGCGTCCATCGGAGATCAGCTCGCCGGCGTACTGCTGCTCGACGTACTGAGAGAGTACGAGCACGGGCAGGCCGGGATGCCGGCGGCGAGCGTGGAGGGCGGCGTGAATACCCTCGTCGCGAAAGGTCGGCGGTAGCCGTACGTCGACGATGGTGACGTCGGGCCGGTGTTCGGTAACGGCGGCGATGAAGCCGGGGGCGTCCTGGGTAATGGCGGCGACGTCAAAGCCAGGCCGAGAGCAAGCTCGTCGACGACGCGCTGTGCACGACCCCGAACGCCGGCCGCATGCGGCGTTAGAGATTCTCCACGTGGAGCCGGTGCGGCGGAGTCGCGGTCCAGACGGCCGTAATCGCCCAGCTGATCACCGGTGCGCGTGACCAGGCTGTCGACCGCGAAGATCGTCATCAAGATGAAGGCGGAACTACCGCTGTAGTATCGGGTCCCGTGAAGCGCTCAGAGACTGTCGCGGACACGGCTATCGCCCTGCTCGCGGAACGCGGCATGCGCGGTCTCACCCACCGGGCCGTCGACGAGGCCGCCGGCCTGCCACCCGGCTCCACGTCCAACCTGGCCCGCACCCGCGCCGCCCTGCTGGAGCTGACGTTGGCGCGGCTTGCGGACCTGGAGATGCGGGCGTTGGCCCCGGCGTACGAGAGCGACGGGTTCGAGCTGTCGGACCTGCCCGGTCGTATGGCGGAGGCGCTGTACGTCCAGCTCACGGATCGGCGGCGTACGCTTGCCCGCTACGAGCTCGCCCTGGAGGCGACCCGGCGCCCGGAGCTTCGCAAGATCTACGACGAGGCCGGCCGCCGCTTCCGCGACCCCGCCGTCCCCCTGCTGGCCGCCCTGGGCTCACGGGATCCGGTACGGCACGCGCGCCAGCTGGTGGCCTTCGGTGAGGGGCTCATGTTTGACGCCATCGTGGGCGCCGGCCCCACGCCCACGCTGGACGAGCTCATCGAGGCCATGCGCGACCTGCTGGGCGGGATGCTCAGCTGACAACCCGTCCGTCGCGGGCCTCGCGGACGATGACGTGTCCGCCGCCGTCGGGCCGGGTGCTGAACCGGGCGCCGAGCCTGCAGCCCCCGGCCGATCGGCCACTCCTGAAACGCCGAACGGTCCTATGAGGCCGAGGGCGTCAGGCGGGCCCGGTGCTCCGGCCATTCCTCGTCGAGGATGCCGAAACAGACCGTGTCGCGCCAGGTGCCGTCCGGCCTTCTGCGGTGCCGTCGCAGCGTCCCCTCATGCAGGCCGCCGATCCGCTTGATGGCGTTCTGCGATCTGAGGTTGAGGATGTCGGTCTTGAGCAGGACCCGGTTGTAGCCGAACTCGAAGGCGTGGTCGATGAGCAGCAGCTTGCAGCTGGTGTTCACGGCCGTACGCCAGACCGCCCGGCCGTACCACGTCCAGCCGATCTCGATGCTCTCGTCGAAGCCCGGCACGTCGCCGTACGTGGTCCAGCCCACGGCCCGCCCGCTCTCCTTGACCACCACGGCGAAGGGAACGTGCTGGTCGTCCGACAGCAGTCCGCGGGCGACCTTCGCCAGCTCCTCCTCGGAACGCGGCGGGGATATGGGCAGCCAGCGCCAGAGCTCCTCGTCCCCGCCGCCGGCGGCGAACAGGTCGGGGATGTGGTCAAGGGTGAGCGGCTCGAGCCGTACGACGTCGTTCTCGAGCACCACAGGCTCAGGCAGCTTCGCGGTCATGGCGGCAACTCTAGGGAGCCCGTGAAGTCGCGATTATGGCCACATGACGGTTTTTGCGGGAGACCACCTGTCGACACTCATACCGGCCGGTCGGTAGGCTCACGGGCATGGACTTCGCCTTTGACAGCGTCACCGAGGACCTGCGCGAACGACTCCTGAGCTTCATGGACGAATGCGTCTATCCCGCCGAGCCCGCTTTCGAGGAGCAGGCGGCGACCAGCGGCTGGAGCACGCCGCCGCTGATGGCCGACCTGAAGGACGAGGCCAGGAAGCGCGGTCTGTGGAACCTGTTCCTCCCAGGCGAGCATGGCGCCGGGCTGACGAACCTCCAGTACGCGCCGCTGGCGGAGATCATGGGCCGGAGCCCCACCATCGCCCCCACGGCCACGAACTGCGCCGCGCCCGACACCGGGAACATGGAGGTCCTGTCCATGTTCGGCAGCGAGTGGCAGCGCAAGGAGTGGCTGCAGGCGCTGCTCGACGGGGAGATCCGCTCCGCCTTCGCGATGACCGAGCCCGACGTGGCCTCCTCCGACGCCACGAACATCGCGACCTCCATCGTCCGTGATGGCGGCGAGTACGTCATCAACGGCCGCAAGTGGTTCATCTCCGGCGCGATGAACCCCGACTGCAAGATCTTCATCGTCATGGGCAAGACGAACCCCGACGCGCCCAAGCACCGCCAGCAGAGCATGGTCCTGGTGCCGCGCGACACGCCTGGGCTGCACATCAAGCGCGGCATGCACGTCTTCGGCTACACCGACGCCGACCACGGCGGCCACGCGGAGGTCGTGTTCGAGGACGTACGCGTACCCGCCGAGAACCTGATCGGCGAGGAGGGCGGCGGCTTCGCCATCGCGCAGGCCAGGCTCGGCCCCGGCCGCATCCACCACTGCATGCGCCTGATCGGCATGGCCGAGCGGGCGGTCGAGCTCATGTGCAGGCGGGCGCTGGCCAGGACCACGTTCGGCAAGCCCGTCGCCCAGCAGGGCGTCGTGCAGGACTGGATCGCCGAGTCGCGCATCAGGATCGAACAACTGCGCCTGCTCGTGCTCAAGACCGCCTGGCTCATGGACACGGTGGGCAACCAGGGCGCGCACACCGAGATCCAGGCCATCAAGATCTCCACCCCGCAGACAGTGGAGTGGATCCTCGACAAGGCCATCCAGGTGCACGGCGCGGGCGGCGTCTCCCAGGACTTCCCGCTGGCGGGGCTCTGGGCGGGTGCCCGCTCGCTGCGTCTGGCGGACGGCCCCGACGAGGTGCACAAGCGGTCCCTAGCCCACCGGGAGCTCAAGAAGTGGATGTGAACATCAAGGAGCGGGTCGCGGCGTTCCTCGCCGAGCACGACCCGGACGGAGATCGGCTGGAGTTCCTGCGGGCGAGGTTCGACGCGGGCCTGGCCTGGGTGTGGTACCCCGAAGGGCTCGGCGGGCTGGGCGCGCCGCGGGAGCTGCAATCGGTCGTGGAGCGCGAGCTGGCCGGCACGCCGCAGCTCAACGCCGGCGTGCAGGCCATCGGGCTGGGGATGGCGGCGCCGACGATACTGGCATTCGGGACGGAGGAGCAGAAGCGCCGCTTCCTGCGGCCGCTGTGGACGGGGGAGGAGCTCTGGTGCCAGCTCTTCAGTGAGCCCGGCGCCGGATCCGACCTGGCCACGCTCGCGACCCGAGCCGTCAGGGACGGGGACGAATGGGTCGTCGATGGCCAGAAGGTGTGGACGTCCGGCGCTCATCACGCCAGGTGGGCCATCCTCGTCGCGCGCACCGACCCGGACGTGCCGAAGCACCGCGGCCTGACGTACTTCGTCTGCGACATGCACGCGCCCGGCGTCGAGGTGCGGCCGCTGCGGCAGATCACGGGTGAGGCCGAGTTCAACGAGGTCTTCCTGACCGGCGTGCGGCTCCCCGACGACCTGCGGCTCGGCGAGGTCGGGGACGGCTGGCGGGTCGCGCAGACCACGCTGATGAACGAGCGCGTCGCCATCGGCGGCGCTCCCGTGGGGCGAGGCGGCGGCATGGTCGGGGTCGTGCTCGACGCCTGGCGCGCGCAGCCGGAGCTGCGCACCCACGACCTGCACCAGCGGCTGCTGTCGCTCTGGGTCGAGTCGGAGGTGACCCGGCTCTCCGGGGTACGGCTGCGCGAGCAGCTCGCTGCGGGGCACCCGGGCCCGGAGGGGTCCGGGATGAAGCTGTCGTTCGCCAAGCTCAACCAGGAGCTGTCGGGCTTCGAGGTGGAGTTCGCGCGCGACCTGGGCTACGACGACGACTGGACGTTCCGGCGCTCGGAGGGCGTCGACTTCTACGGCCGCGGCCGCGGTTACCGCTACCTGCGGGCCAAGGGCAACTCGATCGAGGGCGGCACGTCCGAGATCCTGCGCAACATCATCTCCGAGCGGGTGCTCGGCCTGCCCTCAGAGCCCCGCGTCGACAAGGACGTGCCCTGGAAGGACCTGCCGCGATGAGCTTGCTGTACTCCGAGGTCGAGGAGGAGCTGAGGGCCGCCGTGAGGGGGCTGCTCGCCGACCGGTGCCCGCCCGCCGCCGTGCTCAAGCGGATCGAGTCCGACCCCTACGACCCGGACCTGTGGAAGACGCTGGCGGGCGAGATCGGGGTGGCCGGACTGCTGATCCCCGAGCAGTACGGCGGCGCCGGGGCGTCGGCCAGCGAGGCGGCCGTCGTGCTGGAGGAGCTCGGCAGGGGAGTGGCGCCGGTGCCGTTCTTCACCAGCTCCGTCCTGGCCACGCGAGCGCTGCTGCCGACCGGCGACGCCCTGCTGGAGGAGCTGGCCGAGGGCAGGAAGACCGCCGCGCTGGTCGTGCCGTTCGCGGCGAGCCCGTACCGGCCGGGAGCGCCGGTGCGGGTCGCGGACGGGCGGCTGACCGGGACCGTCACCGGCGTGGCCGGGGCGGACGTGGCCGACGTGCTGCTGGCTCCCGTCGACGGCCGGCTCTACGCCGTGGAAGAGGGGGCGGAGGTCGAGGGCGTGCCCTCGCTCGACCTGACCAGGCCGGTCGCGACCGTCACCTTCGACGCCACGCCGGCCAGGGACGTGGGGGAGTGCGACCTGGCCGAGGTGCTGGGGTTCGGGGCGGGGCTGCTGGCGTCGGAGCAGCTCGGGGTCGCCGAGTGGTGCCTCGACACCACGCTCGCGTACGTCAAGGAGCGCCACCAGTTCGCCCGGCCGGTCGGCTCCTTCCAGGCGATCAAGCATCGGCTGGCCGACCTCTGGCTGGACGTGGTCAGGGCCAGGGCCGCCGCCAGGAGCGCCGCGACCGACGGCTCGGCGGTCTCCGTGGCCGTGGCCCAGTCGTGGAACGCGGGTGTGGCCGTGCACGCCGCCGAAGAGGCGCTGCAGTTGCACGGAGGGATCGGGATGACGTGGGAGCACCCCGTACATCTCTATCTCAAGCGCGCGAAAGCCTCCGAGATCGCGTTGGGCACGCCCGGCGACCACCGGGAGGCGCTGGCCTCACTTGTCGACGTGCCCGGCCCCGAGTGAGGTGAGCAGCAGGTCGGCGAAGTGCCTGCCCACCTGGGCGCCGGTCAGCGGGCCCGCTGTGCTGAACCACGTGCCCAGGTGGTGCACCGAGCCGAAGAAGTAGTCGACGACCAGCTCGGCCGGGACCCGGTCGCTGAAGACGCCCTCGCGCTGCCCCTCGGCCACGAGCTCGCGGAAGCGCTCGTGGTAGCGGCGGCGCTCGGCGCGTACGGTCTTCTGGGTCTCCGGGGCGAGCAGGTGCATCGACCTGAAGAAGATCTTGGAGTCGTCGAGGTTCGCGGCCGTGGTCTCCACGACGTCGGCCGCGGCCCGGTACAGGCGCTGCCGCACGTCGCCCGGGCCGTCGGCGATGCGCGTCAGCCGCTCCATCTGCATCCGGAGGACCCGGGCATAGATCTCGTGCAGCAGGTCGTCCTTGGAGTCGAAATAGTGGTACATGGCGCCCTTGGTGACGCCGGCCGCCACGACGATCTCCTGGACGGAGGCGCCCTCGAAGCCGCGCTCGGCGAACAGCCGGGTCGCCTCCGCGAGCAACCGCTGCCTGACCGGTTCCTCTTTCACATGGTCCCCCTTGTCACCCGCCCTAGCATACCGACTGGTCGGTTGAGGTCATGTGCTGGTCTTGCGGGTACTAATTACGTCACCTTAGGCTCGCCTTGGTTGAGAGACGGGTATCTCTTGACCGGCGAGGGATCTTCGGCGTGGCAGATCCTGGAAAACACCTACTCATTCGGGGAGTTTGCCGTGCCCGGTGGCTCTATCTACGTGCAACCAGACGAGAAGTACACAGGGTCATCCCCGCAGTGGTGGTACGAGAAGTTCTGGCGGGAAGATGCCCCCAACCGGCGCAGGTCCCGGTACGTCAAGGCCGCGGTGGGGTTCGTGATCGGCGTCGCGCTCGCGCTCAGGTTCGACCTTGCCGCGGCGTCCCCGTTCGCTGGTCTGATCATGGCCGGCATCGTGGCGGGGGGTGACTGGTTCCTCGACTGGCGCTCCTTCCACGCGACGGCGGTCTGGCGTGGCGCGCGGCGCGGCGAGGCGATCACCGGGAAGATGCTGCGCAGATCGCTGAGCCGGCTCGGCTACAGCGTGCTCGACGGCCGCGCCATCCGAGGCCAGGCCTCCATCGACCACCTGGTGATCGGGCCAGGCGGCTTGTGGATCATCGACAACGAGTCGTGGAGTCCCGACACCGAGATCGCCTGCTACGGCGGAAGGCTGTTCTTCGGCGAGAAGTACGGCAGCAAGACCGCCAAACCGCTGGTGGAGACCGCCGAGGCGTTCGCCGAGCTGCTCACCCGTGAGACGCGCATCCCGGTGACGATCACGCCCATGCTCGCCGTCCACTGCGGGCTGCTGCCCAAGGGCGGCATCGTGCTCGCCGAGGGGCTCACGCTGCTCAAGCCACGGCTCGCGGCGAAGGTGATCAAGTCGGCCGAGGGCGTCGTGCTCAGCGACGAGCAGATCGAGGTGCTGGCCCGCACCGCCGCCAGGGAGCTCCAGCGCACCTGATGCTTTCAGGCCAGCGTCTCGATGAAGGCGGTGAGCTGGGCGACGTTGCGGCACTCGTGCATCGGCACGACCGTGCCGTACTCGCTCGCGACCGAGTCGCCCGTGTCCCACTGCGTCGTGGGCTCGGGATTGAGCCAGTACGCGTGACGTGACCTGGCCACCAGCGAGCTGAGCACGTCGAGGGCGGGCGGCTGGTAGTTGGAGCGGGCGTCGCCCAGGATCAGCAGCGAGGTCTTGGGGCCGACGGCGTCGCCGTACCTCTCGGCGAAGCGTTCCAGCGAGTGCCCGTAGTTGGTGCGGCCGAAGCGCACCATGTCGGCCTCGTTCGCCAGCCTCGTCATGGCCTCGACCACGTCGGCGCCGGGGACGAAGAACCTGGTGATCTCGTCCACCGTGTCCACGAACCCGAACGCGCGCACCTTGCTGAACTGCTCTCTGAGCGCGTACGTGAGCAGCAACGTGAAGTGCGCGAACGACGAGACCGAGTCGCTGGTGTCGCAGAGGATGACCAGCTCGGGCCTGTGCGGGCGCGGCGGCCGGAAATGCGTGGTCAGCGGCACGCCGCCGCTCTGCAGCGAGGCCCGCATGGTCCTGCGGAAGTCGAGTCGCCCCCGACGGCCCTTCCGCTGCCTGATCGTCAGGCGCGTGGCCAGGCGCCGGGCCAGCGGGTACACCTCCCGGCGCAGCCGGGCCAGGTCCGCCTTGGTGATGCGGAGGAAGTCGATCTGGTCGAGCGGGGGGCGTACGGCGGAGCGGGCGATGCGCTCGATGCCCGAGTCCTCGGCGATGCGGCGGCGCACATCGGTGGCCACGGCGTCCTCGAAGCGCCTGGTGCTGTCGTAGACGCGCCTGCGCACGTTCTTCTCGGCCAGGCCGCCGCGCTCCTGGCCCTGGAGGACGTTCTGGAGGACGCGGGCCATCAGGGTCTCAGGGGAGAGGGCGCGCATGACGCTGTAGGAGAACCAGTTCTGCCGCCCCGGGCTCGTCGTCGGCTGGCGGCCGAAGCGCCCGACCATGGCCTGGGCGAACTCGCGCAGCTCCTGGTCGGTGCCGCCGGTCAGGAGCCGGGTGAGGTGGTCGCGGAGCTCCTCGACGGGGGCCGTCTCCAGATCCAGTGGTCTGTCGGTGCGCTGGGTGTGCATGCCGGACGTCGAGGCCGGGAACCACAGGTCGAACAGCACGTCGAACCCCGGCCGGTAGGCGGGCTTCTTGACCAGCGTCGCCGCGTACGCGGCGCGCAGCGACTCCCGATCGCTCAGCTGGATCACCCGCAGGGCCTGCGCGGCGTCCAGGCCCTCGGCCACCGACACCGGTAGCCCGGCCTCGCGCAACGCCTGCACGAACCCGACATGCCTATCGATCAGCGACATCCGGCAGCCCCAGCTCCTTGACCGCCCGCGTCTGGTCGGAGGCGTGCTTGAGCACCACGCCCAGCGTGCCCGACACGGTGGCCTCGTCCAGCTCCTCCCGCCCGAGCGCCAGCAGCGTGTTCGCCCAGTCCACGGTCTCGGCCACCGACGGCGCCTTCTTCAGCTCGAGCGCCCGGAGCGTCGCGACCGTTCTGGCGAGCCGCTCCGCCAGGTCGGCCCGGATGCCGGGCACCTGGCTGAGCACGATGTCGCGCTCCCGCTCGGGGGTGGGGTATTCGAGGTGCAGGTAGAGGCAGCGCCGCTTGAGAGCCTCCGACAGCTCGCGGGTGGCGTTGGAGGTGAGCACCACGTACGGCCGCCGCGTCGCGACGATGGTCCCCAGCTCCGGAATCGTCACCTGGAAGTCGGACAGCAGCTCGAGCAGCAGCCCCTCGACCTCGACGTCGGCCTTGTCGGTCTCGTCGATGAGCAGCACGGTGGGCTCCGCGGCCCTGATCGCCTTCAGCAGCGGGCGCTCCAGCAGGAACTCCTCGGAGAAGATGTCGTCGTCGGCACTCGTGGCCTGGATCCTGAGCAGCTGCTTCTTGTAGTTCCACTCGTACAGCGCCCTGGCCTCGTCGAGGCCCTCGTAGCACTGCAGCCTGATCAGCTCGGCCCCGGTCGCCATGGCCACCGCCTTGGCCAGCTGCGTCTTGCCCACGCCTGCCGGGCCCTCGACCAGCAGCGGCTTGCCGAGTGCCGCGGCCAGGAACACCGAGGTGGAGATGGCGTCGTCGGAGAGGTAGTCCACGGCGGCGAGCCGCGCCGTCACGTCGGCGGGCGAGTCGAACATCGATGCTCCTGTCTGATGGCCGAACTTTATTCTAGCCGGACGGGTCGGCCTGATACCGATTCGACCAGGATGGGGTTCACCGGTATATTCCTCTCTGCAAGCGCCGCTAGCTCAGTTGGTTAGAGCAGCTGACTCTTAATCAGCGGGTCCGGGGTTCGAGTCCCTGGCGGCGCACCGCAAGAAACCCCAGCTCGCTTCAGTGAGCTGGGGTTTCGTCATGTGTGGCTCCGCGCCCGGCGGCGCAGCGGGCCGGTCATTCCTTCAGGCCCGCGCTGAGGTCGGCGTTCATCACGTACTTCTGGAAGATCAGGTAGATCACGACAAGGGGGATCATGGACAGGACCGACGCCCCGAGCAGGACCGACCAGTTGACGTTCTCCGCGCCCACGATGCTCGCGACGCCGATCTGCAGGGTGAACTCCTTCGGGTCGTTGAGGATCACCAGGGGCCAGATGTAGTCGTTCCACCGCCACTGGAACGACATGATGGCGAGGGTCATGATGATCGGCCGGGAGAGCGGGAGCATGATCCGGATGAAGGACGACAGTTCCCCGCTGCCGTCGATGCGGGCCGCCTCCAGCAGGTCGCGCGGCACGCTCAGGAAGAACTGGCGGAACATGAAGGTGCCCGTCGCCGTGATCACCGAGGGGGCCACGACCCCGGCGAGACTGTTGTACAGGCCCAGGTCGCGGACGATGAGGAACAGGGGGGAGAGAATGACCTCGCCCGGGAGCATCGTGGTGGCCAGGATGCAGATGGTGAACGCCCGCAGCCACCAGTTGGTGTACTTCGCCAGGGCGTAGCCGCAGGTCGCGCTTGTCACGATGGTGATGAGGGTCGCGGAGACGGCCACGATGAGGGTGTTGCCGAAGTAGCGGCTGAAGTCGAAGCTCGTCCAGGCCTCGGTGAAGCCGGAGATGGTCGGCTGCTTCGGGAAGATGGTCAGCGGATAGGAGAACAGCTCTCCCGCCGGCTTGAAGGAGCTGAGCAGGAACCACAGGACGGGGATGCCGTACATGGCGACCATGAACCACAGGGCCGCCGTCGCCCAGACCTTCTTCGGCAGCAGGTTGTCCATCTCAGGAGTCCTTTCGGCGGTTGATGACCAACTGCACGACAGCGATGACCATCAGAAGCAGCATGAGCACGAAGGACGCCGCGCTCGCGTAACCGACCTGGGCGCGGCGGAAGCCGGTCGTGAAGATGTACTGGATGAGCAGGTTGTTCTCGGTGCCAGGACCTCCGCCGTTGACCGCCTGGAAGAGCGCGTACTCCTTCATCGCGCCCAGGGTGCTGAGCAGGATCACGATGAAGGACGTCGGCGCGATCGAGGGCAGGGTGATGTGGCGGAACTTGGCCCACGAGCCCGCGCCGTCCAGGGAAGCGGCCTCGTAGTACGCGGCCGGCACGTTCTTGATGGCCGGGACGAACATCAACATGTTGATCGCGGTGTTGCCCCAGGCTGAGGCGATGATCACGATGGCCAGGGACAGGTTCGCGTTGGACTGCCAGGGCACCGCCTCGCCGCCGAGCGCCATGATGACGTAGTTGACGAGCCCGAAGTTCTCACCGAAGATCCAGCGCCAGATGACACCGGCGATGATCGGGGAGATGAGCCAGGGAACGAAGAAGACCACCCGCGCGACCGGCTTGCCACGGCTGTGCGGGCTGACGAGCAGCACGGCCGCGCTCAGCGCGGCGACGAACGTCAGCGGAACGACGGCGGCCGTGAAGATCAGGCTACGGATCAGCGCCGCGTAGAACGCGTCGTCGTTCAGCAGTCGCTGGTAGTTGTCCAGGCCCACGAACGGCGCCGAGCCGACGCCCGTGTAGCTGGTGAAGGAGTATCCCACGCCGATGACGGCCGGCCAGACGAAGAAGAGCAGGAACAGGGCGAGGTTGGACGAGATGAGCAGCAGGGGCACCAGGGTGTAGCGGTGGCCCCGCCGGCTCCGTCGGCGGGGCCGGCGGGGCCACAGCCGCGACCCGCTCCGGTCCGGCGTGTCCTCGGCGCGCCCCGCCGATCGTGGGATGCTCTCCACCACTGCGCTCTCCTCCTCTTCCTTCCGCGCTCATCGACGCTCGGCCCGCCGGCGCAGGGAAAGCGCCGGCGGGCCGTACGATCAGCCGATCTGCTGGTTGAGTCCCGACACGATGTTGTCGACGGTCTTCTTGATGTCCTGCTGACCGTTGATCAGCTTGGCCATCTCGTCCTTGGTCGGGTCCTCCTGGATCGACTTACCGGCGAGCAGGAGCTTCGTCCCGTTCTGGTGTCCCGAGGAGGAGATCGGGTCCGCCAGCTCCATCTCCTTGATGTAGAGCTGGAACGCGTCGAGGGCGGCCTTCTTCTTGAACGGGTAGTTCAGTGTGAGGCCGGACTCCACCGGCAGATAGCCGTTGACCTGCGCGAGCTTCGTGTAGTTCGCCGGCTGGAAGAGGTAGTCGACCCACTTCTTGGCGGCCTCGGCCTTGTCGCCGTTGTTGAAGGCGACCACCTTGCCGCCGAGGTTGATGTCGGTGGCGTGGATGGGTCCCGGCGTCGGCGCGCTGGCCCAGTCGAAGCTCGTGATGCTCTCCGCGAAGTCGGCCACCTGCCAGACGCCGGAGAAGTACGCGACGACCTGGCCGCTCTTGAACAGGGCGTTCGGGTCGGCGCCCGAGGTCCAGACCGACTTCGGCATGACCTTGTCGTCGTTCAGCGAGGCGAACTTCGACAGCGCCTGCACGGTGGCGTCGTCGGGGGTGGCGAACTTGTTGTCCGGGCCGAGCTGGAAGCCCTTGCCGCCGCTGGCGTAGATGAAGGGCCTGATGCGCGCGGGGGACTGGTCGTAGACCAGGTCGTACTTGGCGCCAGTGGCGGTGCGGACCTTCGTCGCGGCGGCGAGGAACTCGTCCCAGGTCCAGGTCTGGTTCGGGTCCGCGGGAATCTTGACCTTGGCCTTGTCGAACAAGGTCTTGTTGACGAACAGTCCGGCAGCCGTCAGGTCGGAGGGGATGCAGAGGACCTTGCCGTCCTTGACGGTGAGCAGGTCTTTGTTGATCTTGTTGGCCGGAGCGTTCGCCGTCGCGCTGAGGTCCTGGAGCTGGTTGATCCAGATGGTGTCGAGCGAGGGCACGCTGGCCGTGTCGGGCAGGGAGTTGGCCTGCGCGGCCTGGCGCAGCTTGTCCTGGTAGCCGTCATAGGGGACGTTGACGATCTCGACCGTGACACCCTCTTTGGCCTGGAACTCCTTGGCCAGGTCGTGATAGCCCTGCGCCTGGGCCGCGCTCGCCGAAAGCCAGAAGGTGATGCTCTTGGCGCCGGAGTCCCCGCCGGAGCTCCCGCCGGAGCTCCCGTCGGAGCTCGATCCGCACCCGGTGAGGGCGATCGCCACGGCGACGGCCACTGGCAGCCAGCGCCAGCGAGTGAGTCGTGTCCGGGCTGTCGCAGAAGTCGTCATGGCGTCTCCTCGAACGTCGTCTGCCTGTGGCGTCGGACGGTAACGGGAAAGCGTTTGCCGGGTCAATAGTCAGGACAAACTCTCTTAAGATCTCCTGACATATGAACATTAGGATAAAGTACACGATGCGCCGTGAGCTGCAGTTTTATCCCGAGCGATGGGTGGCAGCGAGATGCAACCGCAACCTTCCTGGAACCCGTCCGGCGACGTACAGCCGCTCTCCCGACACGGCGTCGGTGCCCCCGAGGAAGCGGTACTCCTCGCCGGGCTCGTAGCCGGGAACGGAATGGGAAGCGGCCATCGACATGGCGGGCACCGTGACGGTGATCGAGTCGTCGCCGACGCGGTAGACCGCGGGCGAGCCCGGGTCGAGCTGCCAGGCGTGCTCGTCCAGGGCCACGGCGCCCGTCATCCGCCCACCGGGCCGGAAGGCCAGCTCCAGCGCCCAGTCCACGGCCGCGCCCGCCAGGTCGACCGTCAGCTCGGCCCCGCTGTCCGTGATGGCCACGTGGACGGCGGTGGTCAGCGTGACCTCGTCCCGTGCGCGCCGGCCGAAGTCCATCGCCGCGCTGAACCGGCCATCGTCGACCAGCCCGTAGTGGCCGCGCGCGTCGCGGTTCTGATCCGTCATCGGCTGGTAGTAGGAGGCCGACACGGCTTCCTCGAGCGTCGCGGTCGTGCTCTCCTCCTCGCGCTCGACCAGCAATCGGGCGGCGCGAAACGGCCCCAGGCCGAAGAAGACACGTGAGAGACGCACGTCTCCCAGGACGGCCGCCCCGGCGAACAGGCGCAGAAACGTCGGGGAGTTGGCCAGCCCGGAACGGATGCGTCTGTGGTGCGGATAGTCCGAACCGCCGAAGACCACTGTCGTCGTCGCGGGCCGATGATCCACGAGCAGTCCCGCGGCGCCGAAGACGCGTTGCCGCGGCCTCCGGGGTGGGACGGGTTCCGGCAGCTCCCGCGCGATGCCGGGGTCGAGGATCAGCTCCGTGGCTGCTCGCGCCGGTGAGACCACCCCCTGGGACAGCGCGAGCCCGGCTGCCCAGGCGAGGTCGCCCCGGCCGCGCAGCAGCGCGATCCGGCGCAGCGGGAGCAGGTAGGGCGCCAGGGGCAGCGGCTGCCGCTGGTCCTGGCGGCGCGACAGCACTGTCTCGACCGACCCGTCCGGCAGCAGCAGATCGAGCGTGGCGTCCAGGTTCCGTTCGACGGCGTCAACCAGGTCGGGACGGTCGAACACCTCGGCGATGGCGAGCAGCGACGGGTTCGACACGTACGCGGCGTAGTTGGCGCTACGTTCGGAATAGAGCCCGTCGTCGTCGATGTCGACTCCCTCGGCCAGCCACTGGCCGACCCGTTCCGCCAGCGCCCTGTGGGGCGCGAGCCGGTGCAGCCTGGCCAGGGCGGCCGAGATCTCCCAGCGGTGGTTGGGCGTGTGCACTCCGCCCCGTGACAAGGCCGGAGTGGCCGTCGTCAGCAGGTCGTCGAGCAGGTCCGCCAGCCCGTGCTCGGCAGCGCTGTGAGGGTCGCGCCGCAGCAGCCACAGGGCGTCGGCGAGATCGTTGACGCTGAACGCGGAGTCCGGCGGGGAGTCGACGTTGTCCCCGCCGGTGAACAACCCGCCGGGGCCCTGTAGCTCGCGCAGCCGGGCGGCGAGCCGGGCCGCGTGATCGAGCAGCCGGCCGTCCCGCCCGTACGCGACTAGGGCCAGGATTCGCTCGGCCAGCTGGCGGTGCTGCAGGTGAGCCCAGCCGTCGCCCTCGTTGAGGATCGCCTTGACCTGCCCGATCAGGGCAGCCTGGACCGCCGCGGTGAACGCGGCGTCAACGTGGTTGTCGTGCATCTTTTCACCGATCGCCCATGAGCAGGTTCATCTGGAAGCTGTAGCGGGCCGCGGCGTAGATGTGCGTGCCGTACTCCACCGCCGTGCCGCTGTCGTCGTAGGCGATGCGCTCCATGGTCAGGACGGCGGCGCCCCGGCTCTCCCCGAGCAGCCGCGCCTCCGCCGCCGTGGCGTTGCGGGCGCCGACTGTCTGGGTCGCCGCGTGCAGCCGGATGCCGGCCGTCCGGATCAGCTCGTAGAGACCGTGCCTCTCCAGCGCGTCGGTTCTGACCTCAAGCAGTAATGCGGGCAGGTAGTTGCGCATCCTGGCCAGCGGCTGGTCGCGGGCCATTCGGACCCGCTCTATCGCGATCACGGGCGCCCCCTCGGCCAGCCCGAGGGCTTCCGCGACGGCTGCGGAGGCCGGCTCGACGGTGTTGGACAGCACTGTCGTGGTCGGCTCCTGGCCGCTGCTCTTGAGGTCGTCGTACAGGCTGCTGAGCTCCAGCGGTCGCCGGACCTGGGACTGGACGACCCGGGTGCCCACCCCCCGTCGCCGCACGATCAGGCCCTTGTCGACGAGTAACTCCATCGCCTTGCGCATGGTGGGGCGCGACACCGCGAGCTGGTCGGCCAGCTCGATCTCGTTGTCGAGCTGGGTGCCCGGTGGCAGCATGCCGCCCGCGATGGCCGCCTCAAACTGCTGCGCCACCTGGAAGTAGAGCGGGACAGGGCTGGTCTTGTCGAGATTGACAAGGGCGGCGAGCGACTCCAGCCGGGGGATCTGGGAGATCATGATTGCTATTATGACAGGATTTGTCCTGACTTTCTTACAAATATTGTCCTGACAAAGATAGCACCTCGACGGGGAGCGTCCGGGTGTAGTGGACCCGGCCGAAGCCACAGACCTTCACGGCCGCCCACCAGTGCGCTCCCGGCCGGGCGTCGCCCGGCGCCCGTACGGTGAAGCGCAGTGGGACGCGGCCTCGGGCGGGAACAGCGAAGCCCTGCGTCCACGGGCCGGAGAGCACCTCCCCGGTCCCGGCGCCCCACGTGCCGAACGGGCTGAGCAGTTGCGCCTCTCCGCGTACCTCGGTGCGCGCGTCATTGACAAGTTCGACGGTGAGCGTCGCCCACCCACCCGGCACGATCTCCAGCCCGGACTGGTCCAACGTCACGGTGAGCGGCTCGCGGTGTTCCCGGTCGCCGACGGCCACAGTGACCACGTCCTCCAGGGTCTGGCCCAGTTCGTCGCGGATACGGGCGGCGACGAAGTAGGTCCCGGCCCCGGCGGCGGCGGGTGGCCGCAGGACTGTCTCGAACTCGGCGTGTTCCCCGGCCTCCAGGTCGTACTTCAGGGGACCGGGAGGAGCCGCCCCCCAGCCATCCGGCACGTCGAGCTCCACCAGGCCGACAGCGGACCGGGCCGAGCAGGCGACGGTGACCCGCACGGTCTCCTCGCCGCCCGGAACCACGTGCAGCGCCGCCGGATGCACGTGGACCGCGACAGGCAGGTACCCGGCCGGGGCCGGACCTTTGTTGTGCAGCCAGTACCGGGTGAAGACCGGCTGGGCGGGCTCGACGTGGGCGGCCGCGTGACCCAGGCCCAGGGCCGCCCGCGCGCCCAGCGTGACGATCTCGGCGGGCCGCAGCGGGATCACCACGTCGCCGAGCCGCTCATCTGGCCCCGCAAGCGTCGCCTCGGCACGCGTCGCCACCTCAGGCGTCGCCGTCTCGAGCAGCGTGGCGACTTCGACGTCGGTCAGGCCGCCATGCAGGCGCACGCGCGCCACCGCGGGCGACCCGGCCGACTCATAGAGCCGCACGGTGACACCGGCGGCAAGGTCGATGTCGCCGGACAGCCCCGACGCCATCGGGTTTCCGCGCGGCTTCAACGCGGTCAACACGACGCTGGACGGCTCGACCCCGCCGAGGCTCGTCCGGGCGGGCAGCGGACCCGGTGACGCGGACACCTGACGCGCGAGCACCGCGTGGTTGACCTCCTGCCCGGCCTGGACGAATCCGGCGGCGCGCCAGTCACCGGCCCCGGCCACCAGGCTGTACTCAAAAGTGTGCGTCCAGTGCTGAAGGCTGAAGCTGCTGCCGTCTGGGACCGTCCTGGCCGGGCCGTCGATCCAGACGCCGCTCGGCCACGCACCGCAGGAGCGCATCAGCGAGACGTAGCAGGTGCCGTCGGACTCGGCCACGAAACCGGGCGTGCCGCGGTTGACCACGGCGACCGAGTAGTCGTCGACCGGCTCCGCGGTGCCGGGCAGTCCGGCGGGGACGGGCACGTCGATCACCGAGTCGGCGAGGTCGTCGATGACATCGTCGATGGTGGACCCGGCCACGATGAGCACGGGCAGATCCCGTACGCCGCGCAGATCGGCACTCGGAACCCAGGCATCGCGCCGGGTGTGGCGGGCGGGCACGAATACGCGCCCGTGCCGCGCCAGTGCCTCCCGGCAGCCCTCCGGCGCCGCGCTGAGGACCTGCTCGGCGAAGGCGTTCGCGTTCGCGTCGCCGATCACGATACGTACGTCGGGCAGGTTGGAGTCGCCGTCGAGCGCGCCGTAGCGCGGGCCGTCCGGCCGGGTGAGCGTGGCGGTGACGCCGCAGGCGACCAGCCGGTCGAGCAGGCCGCGTACGCGGTCCCCGTCCCCGTGCCCATCTCCGGGCGCCACCACCTCGGCGACCCCGATCGCGTGGTTCTCGCGGCGGCCGTCCGCGAGCGACAGGGCGATCCGTGCCGTGGCCGACAGGCCCGCCCAGGTGTGCGCGGGGTTGTCCAGCGTATACAGGTGCTCTCCTGCGTCGGAGTTCGGGAAGCCGAACGACCGGCCGACCGCGGCGAACCCGACCTCGCTGACCGGCAGCGCGCCGGGCAGGTCGAGGTCGAACCGCGCCCTCAGCAGGTGGTCGCGGCCGATCGAGCCGTCCACGTGGGTGCGGAAGTCGATCCGGCCGATCCCGTCCCACAGGGTCGTCTCCTGAGTGACCCGCAGGTCGGCGAGGCGGGTGACAGCCACGATGCGGCGACCGACCGGAGACCTCCGTACGTGTACGGTCGTCGTCTGTTCCCGGGTGCCGACGCCGGGCCCCTTAGGCAGCAGGTGCCACGGGCCCTCGTGCCAGACCGGATGCGTCTCGTACTCGTCCTGCAGGTAGAGCTCGCCACCGAGGCCGCCGGGCCGCAGCAGTTCCCGGTCGGTACGCCGGTCGAGGATGCGGCTGAGCGCGCCGCCTCGGGCGGCGTCGGCTTCGATCATGAACGTCTCGTTCTCGATCGTGGCGCGTTCGGGCTCCTCGACCCACCCGGCGGGCAGGTCGGGAGCGGGGCCCAGGTGGTAGACGCGGAAGCCCAGCGACGGCACGTTACGGGCGACGAACGTCAGGTGCAGCTCCGCCACGGTGCCATCCGGGTGGCGCAGCACCCCTTCGGCCACCACCGGGACGGGCTCGCCCCGGTCGTCGCGCAGCTCCGCGCCGGTCGTTCCCGGTTCGGGGAACGCGACCCGCACGGTTGTGACGCCGTCGCGGTCCCAGGACAGCGTGTTGACAGCGAGGATGGCCCGGCCCGCGCCCTCGGTGTCGGCATGGGCGGCCAGGCACTCGATGGCGCCGTCCCGGGCCGCCGCGCCCAGTTCGTACGCCTCGCGCCAGCCCGCGAGAAGGTCCAGGTACACCTGGTCGGACTCGGTGCCAGTGATCGCGTCGTGGTGGGCGCCGTACGCCAGGAGCCGCCATGCCTTGTCCAGCGCCTCGCTGGGGTAGCGCTCGCCCAGCAACGCGGCCAGGGTGGCGAGCCGCTCGGCGTCGAGCACGGCGACTTCGGCGGCCCGTTGCGCCTGCTTGGTATCGATGTACGAGACGTCCTTGCCGGTGTAGACCGGGTTCATGTCCCGTGTCTGCGGGGTGATCCCGCGCCGCGGGGCCGCGGCGCGGACCGCGGCGAAGAACTCGCGGGGCAGGCCGACCCTGAACCGGGGCCAGACATAGCGGGCAGCCCATGCGCGGTGCACCTCGGTGCACCAGCGCGACGGCAGGTTGTGGTCGTGCCCGACGGGCAGCAGGACATTGGGTGTGGCCGCGACCTTCTTCAGCTCACCGAACTGGTTGTACGCCTCAGCCATCGCCTCTTCGAGCGTCGCCTTGCGCTCCACGTCCCAGCCGGCGACGTAGTGGTTGGACATGTAGCTGGTGAGCAGCCCGCGCCCGGACGGCGAGACCCACTCGAACTCGCTGGGGAACTGCATGCGGGTGATGTCGCCGGTGTGCCGCTTGGCGCCGACCATGTGGAACGGTCCGCGCGCCCACGAGGCGGAGTCCAGCCCCGCGTCGGCCATCAGTCCGGGGAACGCCGGGTCGTGGCCGAAGACGTCGAGCATCCAGGCGGTACGCGGGTCGCCGCCGAGCACGTCCCGCTGATACCCGATGCCGTAGACCGCGTTGCGGATGGTCGACTCGGGGTGCGTCAGGTTGGTGTTGGGCTCGTTGTAGGTTCCGCCGACGAGTTCGACCCGCCCCTCGGCCAGGAAGAGCCGCAGTTGCTCCCGCTCCTCTGGAAAGACGTCCCAGAACGGTTTGAGGTAGTCGATCTCGGCCAGGACGAACTTGTAGTCGTCGTCGTGCCTGGCCGCGTCCAGGTGCGCGCGTACCAGGTCGAAGGCGGTACGGACGAACGGCGGCCGCAGCTTGCCGACCCACGGCAGGTCGGGTAGCTGGTGCCATACCTCAGTGAAGCCGGCCTGGGTGTTCCACCAGACCGGGTCGTAGTGGAAGTGCGAGACCATCCACATCGTCCAGCCGGTGGCCGCCGCCTCGACACTCCCGTCAAGAGTACGGCGTTCGCCCGCGCCCTCCGCGACGGCGGTGACGCGGTGGACGGAGCCCTCCGGCGCCGGCGCGGCGATGAGCACCCCCACCTCGGCCTCCCCGTCACGGGTGACCGTCACGGGTTCGGGCGTGGTGACGGCAGGACCCTCCACCCGCACCAGTACCGGTCCTGACACCTCGGTCAGGGTCACCCGGACGACCTGGCGTGGCGCGGACGCGGACCCCATGAACAGATCAGTGCCCCGCAACGACGCGATTCGCATGTTCACTCCAGACCTCTGACCCGGGCGGCGTCAACTGGCGTCCGTGTCAGTGGATCCCGGGCACGGGAAAGCGCTTTCGCGGATCCTATAGAGACCAGGTTGTGCTCTGCCACCCGATATGCCCAGATTCATGTTGAGATCAAGGACAGCCGCGCGGCCGGAAAAATCGTTCGCTCCTCCTGTGCACGCTGCGGCAGCATGGTCACGGCCGGTGTCTGCGTTCGGGAGGGGCGGATGGCTGTGCTCGGATCACGTGAAGGCTCCGCAGACGGACCATCCGCACGAAAGTCGGCCGTTCTGCTGGCGCTGCGCTACTACTGCGGTGAGCTGAAGCGCCAGTGGCGGGTCGCGGTGCCCGCGGTGACGCTTCCTGCGGTGGGCAACATCTGCCTGTTCTACCTGGCGCCGCTGGCGGTGGCCGGCCTGGTGGGGCATCTGTCCGGTGGCGGTGACGGCACCGTCGACGCGCTCATGCCGTACGTGCTCGGCTTCGGCGCGATGCTGCTGGCGGGCGAGACGGTGTGGCGGGTGGGGCTGCACTTCCTGAACCGTACGGACGCCCGGGGCATCGAGCACCTCGGCGTGGTCGGCATGGACGAGCTGCTGATCAGGGATGCCGCGTTCTTCCACGACAACTTCGCCGGTTCGCTGACCAAACGGGTGCTGAGCTTCTCGTCGAGGTTCGAGGACTTCGTCGACACGCTCACCTTCTCGATCATGGCCAAGCTGGTGCCGCTGGTCTTCGCCTCGGTGGTGCTGTGGCAGTATCACCCGCTGCTGGTCCTCGTTCTCGTGGGCCTCATCATCGTCACCGGCGTGCTCGTCGCCCCGCTCATCCGCCGTCGCCAGGTGCTGGTCGACCAGCGTGAGGCCGCCAGGGTGCTGGTGTCGGGCCACGTCGCCGACGTGCTGGCCAACATGGACACGGTGCGCGCGTTCGCCGCCGAGGCCCGCGAGGCCACCGAATACCGGGCCAGGGTCGCCGAGCAGCGCAGGCTCACGCTCCGCTCCTGGGACTACGGCAACCTCCGGGTGGACACGGTCGTCGCGCCGATCACGGTCCTCACCAGTGCCGGGGGCCTGCTCCTCGCCGTGGCGCTCCGGGGCGGGCTGGGTGTGGAGGCCATCGTGGTGACGTTCTCCTACTACTCCAACGCGATCAGCATCATGTTCGAGTTCAATCAGATCTACCGGCGCGTGGAGAGCGTGCTCACCGAGGCCGCCCAGTTCACCGAACTGCTCCTCGTGCCGCCGACCGTGCTGGATCCGCCCGACCCGCAGCCGCTGCGCCCGGCCGACGCCGGCGTCCGCTTCGATGGCGTGTGGTTCGCGCACACGGAGGGGCGGTCCCTGTTCGAGGGCCTCGACCTCGACATCCCCAGCGGCACCAAGATCGGTCTGGTCGGCCGGTCCGGCGGCGGCAAGACCACCCTCACCCGGCTGCTGCTGCGGCTCATGGACATCGACGGGGGCCGGATCCTCATAGGCGGCCAGGACATCACCCAGCTGAGCCAGACCGACCTGCGCAGCCTGATCGCCTACGTCCCCCAGGAGCCGGCCATGTTCCACCGGTCGGTGCGCGACAACATCGCCTTCGCCCGGCCGGGCGCCACCGAGGCCGAGATCATGGAGGCCGCGCGTGCGGCGCACGTCATGGAGTTCGCCGAGTCCCTGCCGGACGGTTTCGACACCCTGGTCGGCGAGCGCGGCGTCAAGCTCTCCGGCGGCCAGCGGCAACGCGTCGCACTCGCGCGCGCCATCCTGCGTGACGCCCCGATCCTGCTGCTGGACGAGGCGACCAGCGCCCTCGACTCCGAGAGCGAGATCCTCGTCCAGGAAGCGCTGTGGCACCTGATGCGGGACCGTACGGCGCTCGTGGTCGCGCACCGCCTGAGCACCGTCGTGCGCATGGACCGGCTGGTCGTGCTCGACCAGGGACGCATCGTCGAACAGGGCACCCACGGCGAGCTGCTGGAGGCCCAGGGACCCTACGCCCGGCTCTGGCACCACCAGTCCGGCGGCTTCCTGATCGAGGACGACGCCCGGGACATCGAGGACGACGCCCGGGACGCGCTCCACCGCTGAAGGGGACGGGCGGGGACGCGACGGCATCCCCGCCCGATCGGTCTCAGGCGTCGGCGCTCTGGGCCTCCAGCTGCGCCTGCTGCTGCACCTGCTGGATCTGCTCGTCGGTGACGACGAGGTTTCCGAACTCCTTGACCGCCTGGTAGTACGTCCAGGCGAGGCCGTTGCAGGTGGACTTGGAGACTCCCGAATACTTGGAGCACACCTGCTTCATGTCGTAGTAGAAGGCGTCATCGATGCGTGACTTGTTGGCCGGGAACTGGCTCACGTCCTTGTAGTTGCGGTAGCCGAAGTCGTGCCGCCTGCAGGGCATCCGGAAGTCGTATCCGAGCGGTTGGTCGGGGCTGCTCGAGCAGAGGTCGGTCGACCAGTCGAAGGCGTAGTCGGCCCAGGCCGCCTGGTTCTGCCAGGCGGCCCGCCAGTCGGCGGCGCTGGCGCTGGTGGGCTGGGTGAATCGGGAAAGAGCGGCGAGTTTCTGCTCCAGGGTCGCCGCGTGCGCCGGTAACGCGAGGCCGAGCATGGTGATCAGGGAGACGACGACAGCGGTGAGTGACCGTCTGGCCATGAGGACCTGCTTCTGATGCCGGGGGGAGGGACGTCATCACGATGACGCGAAACGGCCGGAAACGCAGAAGCAGATCTTGTTCAATTCCGGAGGAAGGCTTCGCTCAAAATTGATCTTTACAACGGGCCGATTTTCTGTCAGCGGCCCAAGTCAGCGAGCGGCTCTCCGCGACAGCAGGAGACGGGCCGACCAGCCGAGCGCCCACAGCAGGAGCAGGGCCACGAGAGGACCGCCCAGGAAGATCGTCAGCCCGGCGCCGATGTTGGCGCCGAGCGTCCCCGCGGTCACCACCCGCCAGCCCGCTCCCGTGACGGCGCCCGCGACCAGCGCCGGCAGGAGCGCCGCCCACCAGCGGCGGTCGAACCGGCGCTGCCGGGAGGCCCGTACGAGCAGGGCCAGCGTGCCGACCGCCACCAGCGCCGCCGCGATGCCGGCGGCGCGCTCGGCCCACGGATCGACGGCCGGCGGGCGGATCGCCCGGTCGAGCTCGGTGCCCGGTGGGACGGCCGCGCTCAGATCGCCGACCAGCCACCAGACGGCCACCGGGACGGCCAGTACGCAGCCCGCGGCGGCCGCAAGGAGCGTCTTTTTCATCACGCCGGTCCGATGCCCTCCAAGGTGAAGTGCGTGTTCCAGTCCATTACCCATTTCCGGCCGAATCCTTCGGCGGTGTTGACCGGAGAACAATCGTTTGACCGGGCCAGCCCTCAGCGGTCGTGCAGGCGGCGGAAGTCGTCCAGGCTCTGGCGGTAGAAGGCGAGATCGCTCTCCAGCTTGCGCCTGGTGACCCGGTCGGGCTGCGACTCGCGGAGCGACCTGCCCATCTCCGTCCAGAACGCGTCGAGGGGCAGCTCGGCGGCGCCCTCGGGGAAGAACTTCAGCGCCTCCGCCACGGCGTCGCCGGCGAAGCGCCAGTCGGCCTCCACCCTGTCGAACCCCGCGGGGTCAGAGGGATCCGCGGCGAAGAAGAGACCGCCCTCCAGCGCCCTGCTCGCGTAGGTGGCGGCGATGAGCACCCACTGGCCGGGGTCGAGCAGCTCGGAGAGGCCGGTGCCGAAGATCAGCCCCTCATACCTCGCCGCGGCCTCGGCCTCCTGGGGGACGAGCACCTCCGCGCCGCCGAGACGCACCACCCAGCCGTCCTCGTCCTGCTCGGTCACCGCCCGGCGGGACGCGCCCGGCTCGCCGCCGTGAACCAGGTCGAAGTAGACGTACGCCTCCACGAGTGAACGGGCGAGCCCGCGCTCAGGCATGCTGCGCCGCCAGCTCCTGGTAGGTGTCCCTGACGACCAGCAGCCGGTCGAGCTGGAACCTGCCGGGCTCGGCCGCCCGCATCTGCTGCCCGCGTTCGGACCAGAACCCGTCGTCGGGCACCGCGTCCGCGCCTGGCGGCACGAACTTGACGACCTCCTCGACCGCCGCGGTCGCGATCCGCAGCGTGCGCCGCGCCTCGGCCTGATCGTCCACCGGCACGTTGCCCGCCGTCAGGTCGGCCACCCACAGCCACTCGCCCGCGTCGAGCAGCTCCGAGGGCTCCGCCCCGCCGAACGTCGGATAGCCGGTGGGCGCCACCGGACGCTCCGGCAGGCCGAACAGGTATTCGCGGCGGGTCCCGCACTCCTCGCACGAGCCGGAGTAGCGGCTGACCAGCCCCTCCTCGACGCTGATCAGCCCGCTCTGCCAGGTCGTCTCCACCGACCCGCAGGCGCACGGGTGCAGATCGAGGTAGAGATGCGCCTCGTCCCTCGTCCGTGCCACCGCGAATGCCATAGCCGTCCTCTCGTCGGGAGTCCCATCATGCCGGAACGAGCGGTCCGGCTCACACCGCCGCCGCGGCCGGCACCTGGAGCGGGGGCCGCCCACCGCGGCGGCCGCACACGCACGGCCCGTCGGCGGGGCAGGTGCACGCCCCCTCCTCCGGCGGCTGCCAGCCGGTCGCGTTGGCGAGCGTGCGCAGGTGGTCCAGGTACGCGGGCCAGTCCTGGGGACGCCGGCCGTTCGCGAGCGTGGTCAGTTCGGCGGCCAGCGGTCCCGGAAGGAGCCGCCATACTTCGGGCCGGGCGGCGGCCAGCAGGTCGAAGAGCACGCCCAGCCGCGCCGGCCGCTGGCGCGCGGTGGCCGCTCGAGCCTGGCGCACGCTCTCGTACAGCTCGGCCAGGGCCGCGTGGTCACCGGGCCTGGCGCCCAGCATCCGGGCGACCGCTCCCGCGGCCGTCGCGGCGGCGGCCCGCTCGTTCGCGCCGATCGTGCGGCGGCCGTCCACCTGGAAGGTCAGCATGCCCGGCTCGGGGGCGCCGTCCCGCCGCACCTCGACGGGGATGGGTGCGCGTCCGGGCACCACGATGTCCATCAGACCAGGCCCGTACGTGTAGACCCGGGCGCCCATGAGCGCCGCGCCACGTTCGACGGCCTTGGCCGCGGCCGTCTCCGGCAGCGTCGCGGGGCCGCGGATCGCCGCCACGTCGGCGGGAGAGAGCTCGCCTGCCCGCCCCAGCGCCAGCAACGTGGGCGCGGCCCCTGGCTGACCGGGAGCCAGCCCCGCCCGAGTGGCCTCGGCACGCAGCGCGGCCCGCTCGGCGCCCGCGCCGGCCGGTCCGGCTTCGGCGACGATCCGGGCCAGCCCGCGGAGCCTCGCGAGCGTCACGGCGTCGGGCACCCCGAGCACCTGTCCCGGCACCCTGGGGCTCGGCCCGAGCGTCCGGCCCTGCGGGCGGCCGTCCAGCGCGGCCGCGTGCGCCGCGATCTGTTCTGCCACGGCGACCTCGGCGCCGCGCCCGGCATCTTGCGGCACCCGGAGCACCAGCCGGTCCTGCGTGCGCGAGTCGACGGTCACCCCCGTGGCGTCCGTCGCGGCGTCGGCCAGCGTCACGGTGAACGTCCGGCCTCTCGCGGTCACGGTGAACTCGCGCGTGCCGCCCGCCGGAGCCACCTCGGCGACGCCCGCGATCTCCGCCATTCTGTCGAGCCCGGCCGACGAGGTGTCCAGCCCCACGGGAGTTCCCCCGTTGAGCAGGCTCGCGATCCTGCCCTGCGGCTGGGCGGGGGCCGGCGCGCGCGGGCCGGTGCCCCAGGGCGGCGGGGGCGGGGTGTGGCCGCGGCGTTCGATGTCGGCGCTGATGGCGTCGATCGCATCGGCCAGGATCCGGCGCGTGGCCTGGTCAGGGGCCGCGTGCCACTTGCGTGCCAGGTGGGCGTGCTCGTCCAGGCGGGGGAGCAGGCAGTGGTCGGTGCCTTCTGCCTGGTGCTCGGACAGAGACGTCCTGATCACGCCATGGGGCGCGCCCGCCGCCGCGGCGACCGTCGCCTGCGTGATGTGCGAGAGCTCGTGCACCAGGATCGACGACACGACGTCCGGATGCACGCGCGGCCAGACGCGCAGGATATGCGGGTCGTCCTCCGTGCCCGCGCGCAGCTCGGTGGAGGCGTCGCGCCCTTCGCCCGGCTCCTCGATCAGCACGCGGACGTGCTGGTCGGGCGCGGTGGGGACCTGGACGGTCAGCCTGTCGCCCCGGCCCCAGGCGACTCGCTCGGCGGTTCCGCCCAGGTCGCCGGCCGTGACGTTCTGGCGGCGTACCTCGTCCAGGGTCAGGTCGGGGACCCCGTCGGGCCGGGCCGACCGGTCGAAAGGCGTGTTCTCGATCTCGGGAGAGGGCATGGTGCCGGGCGTCGTACCCTGGGCGACGCTGCCGCCCACCGGCTGGGTCGGCGCCATCTTCTCGGCGGGCCAGTCCGCCTTGACGGTGTCCACCGGGAAGATGCCACGCGCCATCAGCTCGGCCTTGACCTGATGGGAGAACGTGCCGGGTTCCTCGGAGTTCATGAAGACGTCGCGCAGGTCGAGACCGGCCATGTCGGCGGCGTCCAGCACGGTGGGGGAGAGGGTCGCGAACGCCTCGGCGAACCCGCCGTCGGGGGTCTCGCTGTGCACCGAGCCGTCGGGCGCGGCCAGGTAGACGTGGAGGCCGTCCGCCTCCCGCACGGACACCCGGGCCGCCGCGCGGCTTTCCCGGGCGGCCACGCGGGCGTCCTGCAGGATCTGGATCAGCCCTGTGCGGCCCTCGTCCGGAACGAACCTGAACGTCGGCCAGCCGTGGTCAACGCGGGGAGCGAGCCGCTCGTTCGCCTCCACCCGGGCGCGCAGCTCCTCGATCTCCTCCTCGAAGAGCACCACGTCCACCTCGCCGCTGGTGGCGCCCGGCAGGTGGACCGGCTTGCCGACGACGCGCTCGTCGCCGTTCCGCAGCCGCGCCACGTGCTCGAAGGTGAGGTCGTAGTCCACCCTGAGCCGGACGGTGTAGGCCTTGCCCTTCTCGAACTTGCTGCGCTCGCGGCGCGCCCCGTGGTGGTCGCTCACGCTCTCGGACGCCTGCGCGCCGGCGTTCGCGCCGCTGCTGAGGCCCGATTCGCCGTCGCTCATGCTGGTGCCCGCGCTGACCGGCAGCACATGGCTGCGGGACATCGACGCGTTCTGGGCATCGGCCGCCCTGTCGACCTCTCCCTTCTCGGCGTCGAACGGGCCGGAGACAACGGTGAAGTCCGACATGCGGGCCTGGATCCGGACCTGGGCACCCTGATCCTTGAACTTCTGCCTGGCCAGCCGCACGACGACGTCGCCGCCGGGCCCCGCCATCCGTTCGAACCCGGTCCGCAGCGCCTCGGGGGACAGCCGCTTGGCCAGCTCGGACAGGCGCTCCTCGACCGTCTTGGCGCCCAGCATCTTCGTAAGCTGCGCGGTGATGACCTCGAAGAGGCCGGGTTTGTGCGGGTCCTCCCACAGTGACTGTGTGAAGAAGCCGGGGTGCAGCTCGACCTGCCGGGGGTCGGTCGTGGTGACGAGCGGCCCCGGGTCCTCGGAGGCGGGCCGGATCATGCCGGTCGGGAGACGCCGTACGAGCCTGGCCCGGTACCTGACCGGGGGAGCGGTGCGGGGCCTGCGCCGGAGCGCGTTGACCGCCTCGCGGGCCGTGACCGGCATCTTCCGGCCTACCGGCTTGCGCTTGACCTCGATGACCAGCGTCATGTTCTGCTCGACCCGGTCGAGGCCGTTGAAGACGCCCATCCGCTGCAGTCGCGTGCCCTGCTGGTTGGTGGAGCCGGAGTACGAGCGGCCCCGGTGCGTCGACACACCTCCCCCGTGGCCGTCGCCCTGGTCGGTGGCGCCGTAGTCCAGGCCCGCCGAGTAGGAGCCGTTGTACGACTCGGAGTGCGACAGATCGGTGTAGCGGTAATCCTGGACGATGATCCCGGCCTGCGACGTGTGCCACAGGAACCTGCCCTTGCGGGAGTCCGCGGGGTCGTCGTACACCAGCCGTGCCGTGACCGTCACCTCTTCGGCCTGCGCGACCTGGGGGCCCGCCTGCACGTGGTAGCTCTTCTGGAAGCCGCGCGCCGACCACATGTCGTTGATGTGGATCAGCGCGGCGTCGCTGGAGAAGTCGACGCTCAGCTCGTCGCTCAGGGTGGGGCTCCCGTCCACCGCCTCGGGGGCGGCGGCGCGCACGGCGTTCAGCACCGCGTCCATCATGTCGACCGGGTTGCCCTGCTCGTCGGTCAGGTCGAGGGACTCCGCCGTGCTCAGGCCCATCGCCCTGTCGTACGACGGCGCCAGCACGACGTCCCTGGAGCGGTCGATCAGGTCCGCCGCCTCGCTCAGCGTCTGGTCGAGCTGCCGCTCCTGGTCGCCCTGCCGGGCGGCGGTCGCGGCCGGGCCGAGGCCGGTCAGCTCCTTGATCTTGGTGAGCAGGGTCTCCGGGGTGTGCCGGTCGGCGTAGCTCACGTCGGCGCCGGCCGCCCGCGCCTTGGCCAGGTCCATGATGTACCGCTGGACCAGGGGCACGGCGAGGCTCGGGTCGAGGGCCAAGCTGCCGTTGAGTAACCGCTCGATGGCATCGCCCACCAGAGAGGTCGGCAGCGGGAGTTCGCCGTCGGAGTACAGCATCAGCGCCTCGTCCTCCGGGAGCAGGAACAGCCCGGTGCCCTGTGCCGTGGCCTGGCCTTTCTCGCCGAGCGGGACCCGGTCTCCCAGCGGCACCGCGTGCGCCGCGTCCTCCGAGCCGCGGAGGGTGAGGTCCACGGAGGCCCGCAGGATGTACTGGCGGCCGAAGTTGATCGTGAGCTCTTCCCTGCCCCAGATGTCGAGGATCGACGTGGACTCGGAGGTGCCTCCCGAGCGGGAGGGCAGTGAGAGCGTGCCGCTGTCGTTCGACGTGCCGCCGCCGTCGAGGTCGGAGACGTTCGCCGAGGCGCCGACGGACAGTCCGGACGACCCGCCCCAGGACACGCCGGCGCTGCCGAGCCCGAACAGGATCTCGCCGCTCACCTGGTCGACGGCGCCCACCACCTCCGCGTCGCCGACCTCGCCCGCCACGGTCAACGACGACCGGGAGGGCATTCCCCGGGCGCGGATCCCGAGGCCGTTGGTGAGCAGCCTCTTCAGCATCCTGGGATGGGAGACGAGGTTGCGCAGCCCCAGAGCCGCCTTGATCATCTTGTACGCCACCGAATCCGCGCGCATGCCCCTCGGCAGCACCTGCTTCGCCGCGGTATCCAGGGTGCCGTGCGCGTCGAAGTGGACGAGCCTCGCCCTGGACAGCACCTTCTGCGACATCTTGCCCACAGGTGCGGGCGGCGAGTCGTTCACCGAAGGGAGGAGGTCCGTCGCGAACAGCAGCCTGGCCCTGCCCGACTCGGAGGCCAGGGTGACCGACTCACCATTGTGCAGGAGGTCGCCGGTCAGTCTGTGGCCCAGGGAGAAGATCCCGACCATGCCGGTGCTCTCGTCGAGGTTCACCACGTTGACCGTGCTGCCGTCGCTCGAGCCCGCCGTACGGGTCTGGCTGCCGCCGGCGTTGACGCCCACCTCGTGCGACAGACCGTCGTTCCCCGGGTTGGGGCCGTCGCTCTCGCTGACGGAGGCGCCGCCCCCGTACGTCCTCGACCGGCTGACGCCGCGGGATGAGGTGTCGGAGCCGATGTCGAGGTTGACCACCGTCTCCGAGTCCGTGTACCCGATGTAACGCACGTCGTCGAAGTCCTGCTTCAGCGACAGTTGCAACATGTAGTGCTCGGGCGCGCTGTTCAGGCTGTGCATCATCAGGTCGAGGAGGATCCCGTCCTGCGCCAGCGAGTCGTACGCGGACCTGATCCGGTGCTCGGAGAGCTGCTCGGCGACCTCCTGCATGTTGAGAACCTGGGAGGCGCGCTCCAGCCGGTCGGAGGAGTACTGCGGCACGCCGTCCACGATCTTCGGGACGATGCCGCGCTCGGCGAGCTCGTCCAGCACCTTCTGCCTGAACGCGTCCAGCCCGTCGATGTCCTGGACGAGAGCCGGGCCGGAGCCGCGCATCTGTCCGGGCCCGTCGCCGAGCCACACAGGCAGCTCGGCCTTGCGGCCCGGGGGCGGCTCGGGGCGCGGATCGCCGCGCAGTACCTGGTTGCCCTCCGCGTCGAGAACCGGCTGACCGTCCTTGTACATCAGCGCCGCGCGGTCGACGGGCAGGCCGAAGCGGTAGGCGGCCGACTCCCGCATGCTGACCACCGCCGTGCTGCGCACCGGCGGGAGCTTCACGGGCGGCTTGCCGATGATCTCCACGGTGAACGTGGTCTCCAGCGCGAGCCGGTAGCTCTGCTTGGGGCTGGTCTTCCTGTGCACGCTTGGGTGGATGGCCTGCTTGTTGGCGGTGGACGAGTACGACCGCGACGCCGACCTGGAACCTCTGACCCGCGGTCCGATGCTGGGATGGTAGTCGCCGAGTCCGCCGATCCCCTGCAGCGCGGGATCGTTGAAACCGGCGGAGGCGTTCGCCTCCAGCGATCCGCCCGACGACGCCCCGCCCGGCGTCGCGGCGAAGTCGACGAGCACCTCCTCCTCGAACTCCTCCGCGGTCGACCCGCCCAGCGGCTCGCTCGCCACCAGCACGACCCTGGTCTTGGCGCGTACCTTCGCGTGCGGCTCGCCGTTCCTGGTGAAGACGCGCTCCAACCCGTTGGGGTTGTTGACGGCGTCGCGCAGGCGGTGGGGCAGCTCGTCGGTCACGAACGTGCGCAGCTGGTCGTGGGGGACGGCACCGACCTCGGCGTAGTCCCCGCCGAGCGCCGCCGCGACCGTGTCGAGAGCGCCTTCCAAGCCGGACATGCTGGTGAGGACGTGGTTGGGGAGCTTCGGGTTCCGCTTGTCGTCGTCGATCCAGGTCAGCTTCCGCGGCGGCTGGTCGGTGAAGGAGTGCGAGACCCACAGCCGCTGTGCGGAGGTGTCGCCGGGTTTGCCGGAGTTCACCACGGCGGTGTCCCGCCAGCCCTCCGACTGCCGCGTGCGGATCTCGACGGTCCAGGTGGCGGCGGCGTCGAACAGCAGCGACTCGCTCCTGTTGTCGGAGACCGAGCCCCCTTGCGCGTACATCCCCGCGCCGCCCGTCGCCGACCAGTTGCGTCCGGCGGCGGCTCCGAGTCCGACCCCGAGCAGCTCGGTCATATGCCTGGCCAGCTCGCCTTCGGGCATCATCTGCGCCAGGACGGCCGTGTTGAAGCCGAGAGGGATGCCTGCGCTGCCCGACTCGGTGGCGGAGACGGTCCGGCCGGCCTGGAAGAACAGGCCCACCATCATCTCCGACGCCTTGACACCGGGATCGAGCACCTCGACCAGGTCGGCGAGGGAGAGCCTGATCCGCACCTCCGCCGCCCTGCTGCCGCGGCCCACGCTCAACACGACGCCGTCCTCGGAGACGAGCTTGTGGAAGTCGGCCCGCAGGGCGCTTTCCAGCTCGTTCGGGGTGAACTGGTGGCCGACCTTGTTCCGTTCCAGGATGGTGTTGACGGCCTTGGTGAGGGCGTTCAAATGGGCGAGCCGGCCCGTCGGCATGGCCGCGGACAGGCTGTCCTGCTGCGGCAGCGTCGCCTCCAGCGCGTCCAGATAGCCCTTGTGGTGCCGCCTGGCCTCGGTCGCCAGCGACCGGGCGATGGAGGCCATGCCGACCTCTCCGGGCCCGGTGGGCTTCGCCACCAGGTTCATCGCCGACAGCGTGCGCTCGTAGGCCTTACTCGCCTCCCTCGCCTCCGCCAGCACGGCGCCGTACGACTGCGCGATCCTGGTGTGCCGTGCCGCGGTGGCGCGGTGCGCGCGGTTCTCCTGCCGCGCCTTGCGTGCCCGCTCGAAACGGCCCTGATCGTGCTGGTTCTTCGCCTTGCGCGCCTGCTTCGTGGCCTTGCGCGCCTGCTTGCGGGCCTCCTCGGCGCTCTTCTCCTTCGCCTGGATCTGCTTCTCGAGCGCCGCCTCCTCCTGGGTCAGCGCGTCGATGACGGCCCGGATGTCCTCGGCGGTCGGATCGGCCCCGAGTAAGGGCGGGGCGTGACGTGGCCGGGTGGCCTGCGAGGGCGCCCAGGGCGGCAGGGGCGGGGTGTGGCCGCGCTCGCTCAGCTGGCGCATCACACCGTCGATGTCGACGGCGAGGAGCCGCTTCTCCTGAAGGGTCTGGGCCTGGTGCCACTGCTCGGTCAGGAGCGACAGCTCGTTGCGCTGGGCGGCCACGCACGCGTCCCGCGTGGCCTGGCGGCCGCCCTTACGCCGCAGGATTCCCTGGCGCCTGCCCTCGCCGGCCGCCTGCAGCGCCTGGAGGGTGTCGGTGATCTCGTGCAGCCAGACCCTGGGCAGCTGGTCGGGGTGCACGTGCGGGCCGAAGTGGACCAGGTGCGGGTGGTCCTCGTCCGTGCCCCTCTTGATGTCGGTCTGGCCCATCAGGTCGGGGGACAGGCCGCCGATGACGGGGCGGAAGTAGTGGGTGCCGGTCTCCGTACGGACGATCAGCGTCTGGCCGTCCTGCGACCAGGTGACGCTCTTCACGCCTTGGTCGAGGAAGTGCTGGGTGAGCCAGTCGCCGGCCGCGTCGTGGACCTCGTCCTGGGACAGGACGGTGTCCGGGCGGCCGTCGGTCACGTACCTGGTGCCGCGGACCGGCCTCGACGTGACCGTCCCGGGCTTGCTGGTGTACGTCGGCGCGGCGGCGGGGGCGGGAGCAGGGGCGTCGTCGGGCGCCGTGCCGGCGTCCGGGGCGGCCGTCTCCGCGCTCTGGGCGACCGTCAGCATGGCGGCCGCCTCGGCCTGCAGGTCCGTGAGCTCCGAGACCTCCCCGGCCCGGGTGTCCAGCGCGGCGCGGATGCGGGTCATGGTGGCGGCGGGAATCACGCGCACGCCGTCGGCGGTGTTGATGAGGAGGTCGCCCGTCGGGCCGATCACCGCGTCGGGGAAATCCGTGGTGAGCGCGCCGATCAGCGCCGTACGGGCTCGCTCGGCGGCGGTCATGGGGCCGGTGGCCGGGGCCGAGCCGGTGAGGGAGGAGACCGGGTTGCCGGAGCCGTCGTCGGCGGTCGACGCCTCGTGGGTGGTGGTCTGGGCGGCGGGCGGCGCTTGGTCGGCGGATGATGCCTGCCGGCTGTCGGGCTGCGCGGGGTTACTGTCAGGTGTCGCAGGGTTGTTGTCCTGCTGTGCGGCGCTGTTGTCCTGCTGTGCGGCGCTGTTGTCCTGCTGGGCAGCGCTGTTGTCCTGCTGGGCGGGGTTGTCGTCGTGCTGCGCGTGGGTGCCGTCCGGTGTTTGCGCGGCCGCCGCGGCGTGGGGTGCGGTGCGCTGCGCCGTCTCATCGTCGCTCTGCGGAGCGGGCGCTCCCGCCGTGGCGTGGCGCCCGGACTGCGGGGCCGCGTCTCCGGTGGGACGTGACGCGGGGCCGGCCTGCCTGGCCGCCTCGGAACGCGGGTCGCCGTTGGGGGAGGCGGAGCCGCGCCTGTGCGCGTTCGAGTCCACGTCCGGCGCGGTCACCGTGCCGCCCGACCTGGTGGGCGCGGGTGTCCCGGGGCCGGGCTGTTGTACGGAGCCTGGCATGGGGGGCTGGCCGCCGCTCGGGGTGGGGCCGCCGTTCGACGGGTTCCCGCTCGGCGGGCCGGCGGGCGGATCACCCGCCGCGTTGGCGGCGTCGGTGCGCGCGGCGGCGTCGTACGCGGAGGCGAGAGTGGTGATCGGGTGGGCCAGCGCGGTGTAGACCTCGGGGTTGAACGGGCTGATCGACCCGGTACGCCCGGCGCCGCCCATGAAGCCGCCCAGCAGGGAATCGGTCGTGAACGGGTTCTGCCACTGGCCGTAGACCACGCCGTTGGCGATGAAGCTGCCCGCAGGGGAGGCGATCGTGTTGGTCAGGCCGGTGGTCAGCGCGCGGCCCGCGAAACCCGGCACATGCCTGGTGACGCGGGACACGGGCCCGGCCACCGCGGTGCCGAAGAGCGCGCCTGTGCCCGCGCCGATGATCGCCGCCCCGGACTTCTGCCAGTCCCACTCCTTCCGGGTGCCCATCTTGATCTGCTGGTACTGGGCGACCGCGTCGATGAAGAACTCCTCGCCGATCTCCTCGATGAGCTCCCTGCCGATCGACGAGCCGAGCAGCCTGGCGATGAGGCCGCGTCCGGTGGCGCCGCTGAGCGCGGTCACCCTGGCCAGCCGTGTCGCGCCGAGCTCTCTGGCGCCTATCGTCGCCAGCCTGACGAGGATCCTCGTGATGGCCGCGCGGGCTCCCGCGGCGTACGGCCCGACGAGCGCGGTCGAGGCGCCGGCGGAGAAGAAGGAGACCAGCATGGCGATCGCGATGGCGACGACCGTCACCCAGAAGGCCACGTTGATGGAGAGCTTGGAGTACTGGGTCTCGACGGCGAAGTTGTTGGCCTGCTGGGAGTAGGCCAGCGAGTTCCGGGACACCCCGGCCAGCCCGCCCTCCTGGCCGTGCAGGAACTGGGCCCGGGTGAGGAAGTTCGCGGTCGCGGGCGCGTTCCAGCCGGTGACGACGGTGCGCGCGGCCGTGCCCGCGAGCGGCGTGGAGCCGACGGATGTCATGGCCGCCCGGTAGTACTTCGCAGCCAGCTTCGCCAGCCCGGCCTCGGTGGCCTCCGGCCATTTCTGCCCGGCCGACAGCATCGGGATCAACCAGTTGACGACCCAGTCGGGCAGCGCCTCGGTCTCCCAGACCGGGCGGACGTCACTGTCGATCTGGACCGGGGGCTGCTCGGTCGGCCGGCCGGCGGAGGTGTTGACACCGGTGTCGGTGTGGACCGTCACGTCGCGGGCCTCAGATCTCCCTCGTTCTGGCGGTGAGGTCGTGCTCGATGGCCGCGTCCGTGTGGAGGGTGTTGTCGACGGCCGCGCGCACCCTGCTCCCGGCGTCGATGATCTCCTTGGTGAGCTGGGCGTACTGGGTGAGCATCCGCTCCGGGCCGTCGTTGCTGAAGTGGGCGGTCTTGAACGCCTCGCCCTCGGCGCCGCCGCCCCACGGAGCGGCGGCGAGCGCCTCCCTGACTTCGCTGATCACCTTCGCCGACTCCCGGTCGAGGTCCTCGGCCATCGTCGACCACTCGGAGAGCCCGCGGTGCACGACGGACTTCACGATCTCCGTACCGTCCCAGAGCCTCATCGACGGCCCCCCATCCGCTCGGCGAGCTGTGTCATGGCGGTCTCGAGATCGCCGTCGAGGTGCGCATCGAGCTCCGCACGGGGGACCACCGGCTCGAGGATCTCCGCGATGCGCTCCCGGGCCTTGGCCGCCGCCCGCTCAGCCGTCTCGACGATCGTGTCGGCCAGCTGCCGCGCGTCGGGCCGCCGATAGATGCGCGGATCGAGGTCGAGCCTGACGAGCTCGCCGCGCGGGCCGACGGTCACCGACACCAGGCCGTCGCGCGACCTCTCGGTGACCTGGACGGCTCTGGCCTGGGCGTGCAGCTCCCCGCCCGCGTCCTGGATCTGCCGGAACATGTCACGCAGCTCGTCGGCGTATGCCCGCATCGCCGCGGCGTCGGGCCGGTCGAGCGACTCCATAAATCCCCCTGAAGCCCACGTGAAAAGTCTCTTACGCCACTCCTACGTTTCTAGTCAGTTTCCGTCACATGAACATCAGGAGACAAGAGTCTCTGTCAAAAGTGTTGATTTCCGACATTCAGTTGAACGGCGTGCTCCTGCAGATCGGTGATCTCCTCACGGGGCACCCAGAGGCGGTACACGCCCCGCTCGACGCGCTCCATCCCCAGCTCGGCCGCCGTGAGCGCCGATCCGCCCGCGTATTCGAGCAGCAGCTGGTCCTCACGTTCGTCGTGCACGTGGAACCACTCTCCCCGCCAGCCGCACACCGTCGTCACGAAGTACAGGGCCGCGCACTCGGAGGCGGGCACCGTGCGTACGTGACAGCCGGGCTCGACCTCCTCGAAACCGTCCGCCGGCTCGGGGCTGCGCAGCCGTATCCACAGCTCCAGCGAGTGGGGCTCAGGGCTGGCCGCGTAGTCCGCGCCCCGCCAGTGGGCCCGGTAGGAGGCCCAGGAGAGGGGGTCGCTCATCCGGACCGCCTCCCGATCAGCAGCCAGCGCCGCAGGTCGCCGTGGTACATCGCGCGCCGGTGCTCGGTCCCGGCGGAGGTGAGCTCCCAGATCTCCGCGCCGTGCGGCAGGCCCACCCCGTACACCTTGTACTCCCGGATGACGTGATCGACGCTCGGCACCAGGCCCATCCCCACGAACGGCGGCTCCTCGATCACCCAGCCCGCCACCGCCGCCCTGGTCTCCTCGTCGGTGCCGCCATAGGGGGTCCGGTAGAGCTCCAGGCCCGCTGGGCGCCACCGCAGGATGTTCAGCGAGCCGCTCTCGGTCAGCATGTCGGGCTGCCCGAGCGCCTCGGCGAGCACGGCGGGCGTCGCGATGTGGGAGACGTCCAGCGCGTGATGGCAGTAGCCGGAGACCCGCGGCTCATTCCCGGTCAGGAGGTCGTGGACGTCGGCAGGGGAGATCAGCTTCTGGACCGCCGGCACCCCTGAGCCGGGCTCGAGGAGCAGGTCCTGGGCGAGCGTGGGCACCGCGAGCCTGGCCACCGTTCCCGGCTCCAGCATGAAGGCGGCCGTCAGCCCCGGATTGACCGCCAGCCCCCACCGCAGGTCCGGCCAGCCGGCCGCCAGTTCGACCAGCGAGAGGACGCGGCAGTAGGCGGCGGCGCCCCCGGTGGCCAGCCGCATCGCCTCCACGGAGGTGTAGGCGAGCAGCCACGTCCGCTCGGAGCCGGTGCCGGTCGCCCAGCGGGGAGCCTCGGTCCCGGCCGCCGCGGCGGCGGTGATCGGCAGAGCCAGGTCGGCGTCGCGGAGCAGGCTCAGGCACAGCGCGGCCTGCCCGTCCCGGTGCGCCGCCCACAACCGCTCCTCGAACGGCGTGGCCGGTTGATGATCACACGACGTCATCCGCCCAGTCTGCCGTCAGCCCAGGGCCTGGTCGAGATTGAAGGCGGCACTGATCAGCGCCAGATGGGTGAACGCCTGGGGGAAGTTGCCCAGTTGCTCGCCCGAGCGCCCGATCTCCTCGGCGTAGAGACCCAGGTGGTTGGCGTAGCTGAGGATGTTGTCGAAGACCCGGCGGGCCTCCTCCAGGCGGCCCGCCCTGGTCAGCGCCTCGACGTACCAGAAGGTGCAGATCGAGAACGTGCCCTCCTCGCCCTGCAGCCCGTCGGGGCTGATCAGGGGGTCGTAGCGGTACACCAGCGTGTCCGAGACCAGCCCCTCGGCCAGCGCGTCCAGCGTGGACAGCCACTTGGGATCGGTGGGCGAGACGAACTTGGCCAGCGGCATCATCAGCACCGAGGCGTCCAGCACCTCCTCGTCGAAGTGCTGGATGAAGGCGTGCAGCGTGGGCGACCAGCCCTGCCGCATGATCTGGCGGTACATCGCGTCGCGGGACTCGCGCCAGGTCGGCAGATCGGCCGGCAGCCCGCGCTGGAGGGCCACGCGCGCGGCGCGTTCCACGGCCACCCAGCACATGAGCCGGGAGTAGACGAAGTTCTTGCGGCCGCCGCGGGTCTCCCAGATGCCTTCGTCGGGCTGGTCCCAGTTCTTGCAGACCCAGTCGACCAGCGCGCACAGCTCGTCCCAGCGCTCGCTGGAGATGGGCTGCCCCCATTTGTTGTACAAGTAGATGGAGTCGATGAGGGCGCCGTAGATGTCCATCTGGAGCTGGCCGGCAGCGGCGTTGCCCACGCGTACCGGGGCGGATCCGCGGTAGCCCTTCAGGTGGGTGAGCTCGCGCTCGGGGAACTCGGTGCGGCCGTCGATGCCGTACATGATCTGGAGCGGGCCCGACTGCTGCCCGCGGCCGGCCTTCACGTGCTTCGACAGGAAGCTCATGAACGCCTCGGCCTCTTCGGTGAAGCCCAGTCTGAGCAGCGCGTACACGCAGAAGGCCGCGTCGCGCACCCACACGTAGCGGTAGTCCCAGTTGCGCCCGCCGCCGATCTGCTCCGGCAGGCTCGTGGTGGCGGCCGCGACGATGCCGCCGGTCGGCGCGTACGTGAGCAGCTTCAGCGTCAGCGCGGAGCGGTGCACCATCTCCCGCCAGCGGCCGCGGTAATGGGAGGCGGACAGCCAGTGCCGCCAGTACCGCACCGTGTCGTTGTAAGCCTTCTCGGCCTCGATGAGCGCGCACGATCTCGGCACGACCCCCTCAGCCAGCCGGTCGAGGGCGAAGACGGCCTGCTGGCCCTCGGTGAGCTTGAACCGCGCCTGGACATCGCACCCGTCGCTCTCCAGAGGCACGGTGGAGGTCAGCCTCAGCGAGAACGCGGGCGACACGAACGAGGCCTGCCCGTCGGTCATGTGCAGGGTGTGCGTCTGGGAGCTGTAGTCGAAGCGGGGCGCGACCCGTACGCGGAACGGCAGCGCGCCGCGTACGCACAGCAGCCGTCTGACCAACCGGTGCCGGTCGGCCTCGTGCGACTCCTCCTCGGCGATCGGCATGAAGTCCTGGACCTCCGCCACGCCCTCATCGGTGTAGAACCGCGTGACCAGCACGTTCGTGTCGGGCACGTAGAACTGGTTGGTCCGCACGGGCAGGTCGGCGGCCAGCTCGAACGACCCGCCGCGCTCGTCGTCCAGGATCGCGGCGAACACGCTGGGCGCGTCGAAGCGCGGACAGCAGTACCAGTCGATCGTGCCGTCCGTGCCCACCAGGGCGACCGTCCGAAGGTCGCCGATCAGCCCGTGCTCGCCGATCGGCAGATATCCCATGTCATCAAACTAATCCGGACAAGGTCGGCGGTTGCCAAAACGTTCGGCAAGGCATGTACTGCCTCCGTACGTCTTCCAGCCGCAGGTGGAGCCTGGTATGCGCATGCTGCGGCGCAGTCCGGTAGGCGCCCGCGCCGGTGCAGGCAGTATTCAGTTTTGCATGCAATCTGCATGCTAATATGGAGGCATGGGAGTTATACAGGTTCGGGACGTTCCCGAAGAGACCGAGCGGACGCTGAAAGCCAGGGCCGAGCGTGAGGGCAAGTCGCTGGCGGCATATGTGCGCGACCTGCTGAATGAGGAGGCGTCCGTCCCGACCTTGGACGAGGTCATGACCAAGATCGCGGCTGACGAGCCAGTACCGTATGACCCTGATTTCGTGCGGGAGACGATGCGCGAGGGGCGGCGATGAGCTTGGTCGTGGACGCTTCGATCGTTTTCCGCCTGCTGGCGAACGTGAAAGGCGATGACCTTCTCCGGCAACGGCTGGCCCGTAGAGTGCACGCTCCAGCGCTGATAGACGTGGAGATCGCATCGGTCGTCCGCGGACATGTGATCACCAGCAAGCCGGAGGTGCGGATCTCCGAAGCGCGGGCCAGGGTCATGTTGGAGCGGTATGGCCAGCTCAAGATCGTGCGACACCCCATGCTGCCCCTGCAGCCCCGGGTGCTGGAGCTCCGGAACAATCTCACGGCATACGACGGCATGTACGTGGCACTCGCCGAACTGCTGGGAGTGCCGTTGCTCACCGATGACGCCAAGTTCGCGGGCTCCACGGGCCATCGGGCGGAAATCCACCGATACCCGCCGCCCGCAGTGGTGTAGAGCTTCTGCGCCCTCAGTGTAGATCGGCGGCGCACATCGGGGGCCTGGATCGGTGGTCGCCGCGTCGGGTTCTCGCAGGTGCTCGCCTGGACAGGCCCTACCAGCCGTCGCCCCAGCTCTCACTGTTGCTGCAGATCTTCACGGCGACGCCCTTCCGGAAGCTCCTGGGCGTGACCACCTCGAAGACGATGTTGTACGTGCCCTCGCCCTTCCACGTGATGGACGGAAGCAGGGGCTTCGACGACGCCGTGCCCTGCTGCCTGCCCTGGTTCTGACCGTTGACGAGCCATCGGTAGCTGTAGGTGCCCGTGGCGGAGACCTTGGCCCAGATGTTCATGTCGTTGCGCCAGCAGTCGCCTACCTTGTCGCCCTCATAGGTGAAGGTCACCGACGTCACGCCCCCGGAGCCGCCGCTGGTCGCGGTCGGTTTCGAGGTGGTGGGGCCTGCGGTGGGCTTCGTGCTGGCGGTGGTCTTGGTCGTGGGCCGCGACGTCGGCTTGGTGGTGGGTTCCGTGGTGGGCTCGGGGGTGGCGCTGGTCTTGGGGGGCTTGGGGGTCTTCGCGGTCCTGGTGGGGCGTGGCTTGGAGGTCGGGTGCGTGGTTTTGGGGGACTTCGTCGCGCCGGAGGCGGTGGGGCTCTGGGCTGTGACGACGGTGGCGGTGGTGGTCCGGGCGGGCCACATGGGCAGCCAGATCAAGGCCGCCGCCACGGCACCGGCCACGACGACCGCGGCCCCGCCGGACACGAAGATCAGCGTGCGCCGGTTGGCGGGGGCCGGCCGCTTGGGAGCGGTCTGGAGGTGATGGACCGGAGGCCGCTGCGGATGCCCTGGTCCGGGGCCCGGACCGGAGAACGCCGGATGCGGTGGCCCACCCGGGCCTGGCCCGGTCCCAGCGCCGGAGAACGCCGGATGCGGTGGCCCACCCGGGCCTGGCCCGGTCCCAGCGCCGGAGAACGCCGGATGCGGTGGCCCACCCGGGCCTGGCCCGGTCCCAGGGCCGAAGAAGGCCTGGTGCGGTGGGCCGCCCGGGAATCCCGCGTGTGCTGGACCGCCCGGCGGTGTGCGGTGCCCGCCTGGGGATGGTGGTGCGTGGCCGCCGATGAGCTGGAAGAGGACGTCCTGCATGGCCGGGCGGGCCGCGGGGTCCTTGGCGAGGCACGCGTACACGATCGAGCGCAGCGGCTCGGGCACCCCGTCGAGGCGCGGCTCCTCGTACTGGATCCGCCTGAGCACCGCCGGCACGGAGTCGTTGCCGAACGGCGGGGCGCCGGTGGCCGCGTACACCATCACGGCCCCCCACGCGAACACGTCCACGGCGGGCCCGGCGGCGGCGCCCATGAACTGCTCGGGCGCCATGTACGCGGGCGTCCCCACGATGCTGCTGGTACGCGTCAGCGCGGCGTCCATCGCCCGCGCGATACCGAAGTCGATGACGCGCGGCCCGTCCCGTCCGAGCAGGACGTTGGCGGGCTTGAAGTCCCGGTGGACGACGCCGGCCCGGTGGATGGCGGCCAGCGCGGTGGCCGTCGCGACCGCCAGCCGCTGCAGGTCGGCCCCGGTGTGGCGGCCCGCCTTGTGCAGTGAGGGACCTTCGACGTACTCGGTCACGATGTACGGCCGTGCGCCCAGCGAGGCGTCCAGCACCTGCGCGATGCAGAACGGCTCCACCCGCCGCGCGGCCGCTATCTCCTTGGCGAACCGGCCGTCACCCGGCACCCCTTCACGCAGCACCTTGATCGCGACCGGAGTGCCGTCGGGGGCGGTGGCCAGGTAGACCACGCCCTGGCCGCCCTCACCCAGCTCCCTGACGACCCGGTACGGGCCGATGACCTCCGGCGTCACGAGTAGTCTTCCAGGTCGCACATGTTGATCGACATGCTTTTCTGCGCCGTGGAAGGCGCGGTGACCTTGAGGGTGAGGGTGTGGCGCCCTGCCTTGAGCATGTACTGCTGGGAACTCACGAACGCGGTGTACGAGCCCTTCGACACCCACGACCTCTCTCGCGAGATCGCTTTGCCGTCGACCAGCCAGACGGTGGAGATCCACACCTCTTGCCGGGTCGACTCCACGTTGGTCTGGAAGTGGACCGGCGGCATGTAGCAGCCCTTGGAGCTGTCCTGGCCGGGGCCGCCGAACAGCTCGATCTCGAGGATGCTGACCCGCGCGGTCGTAGCCGGCTTCTTGGTGGTGCGGGTCGGGGCCGGCGTCGGGGACTTGGTCGGGGTCTTGGTGGGGGTCCTGGTCGGAGGCGCCGTGGTGGACTTGGTGGTCTTGGGGGTCGGCGTCGACGTCGGTGTGGGCGTGCTCTTGGGGGTGGTCTTTCGCACGGTGGGCGTACGAGTGGGCTTCGGGGTCTTTCGCGGCGGGGTCGTGGTCGCCGGGTGTCCAGTGGTCTGGGACGTGGAGGCGCTCGGGGAGTCGGCGGCGAGGGACGCCGAGGTGGTCGGCTTCGACCAAGGGGCGAGCCAGACGACGCTGCCGACGAGCGCCACCACCATGACGGTCGACGCCCCCACGGCCACGGGAACGCCGATCCCACGACCGCTCGCAGCCCGAGCCCTCCGCCCCGGCCCCCTCCCCGCTCCAGGGAACGGCCCTTGACCTGGTATCGGCCCGTGGCCGGGTGCCGACCCATGGCCGGGCATCGCGCCAAGTCCATGGCCGGGCATGGGTTGAGGCCCGTTCCCCGGCACAGGCGCGGACCCATGGCCCAACGCCTGCCCGGGCGGGTACCCAGGACCGGACCCGGGCAGCGGCCCGAGTCCTTGCCCGTACGCCTGGGGCTGCGCCTGGAAGTCCCGGTGCGGATGAGGAGGGCTCGGGACCGCGGCGTTCTGCCCGCTCAGCAGCCGCAGGATCACGTCCCGCATGGTCGGCCGGGCACGTGGATCCTTGGCCAGGCAGTCGTACACGACAGATCGCAACGGCTGCGGCAGGTCGCCGAGCTGCGGCTCGTTGTGCAGGATGCGGTTGATGATGGCAGGCAGCGTGTCCTGCCCGAACGGCGGCGTCTCGTTGGCCGCCCACACCATGACCGACGCCCAGGCGAACACGTCGGCGGGAGGCCCCACCGGCTGCCCCGCCAACTGCTCGGGAGCCATGTACGCGGGCGTGCCGACGATGCTGCTGGTATGCGTGACGGCGTCGTCCATGGCCCGCGCGATGCCGAAGTCGATGACACGCGGGCCGCCTGGACCGAGCAGCACGTTCGCGGGCTTGAAGTCCCGGTGCACGATGCCCGCCTGATGGATGGCGGCCAGCGCGGTGGCCGTCGCGACCGCCAGTCGTTGCAGGTCGGCCCCAGTGTGGCGGCCTGCCTGCTGCAGTGAGGGACCTTCGACGTACTCGGTCACGATGTACGGCCGTTCGCCCAGCGAGACGTCCAGGACCTGGGCGATGCAGAACGGCTCCACCCGCCGCGCGGCCGCGATCTCCTTCGCCAGCCGGTCGTCGAAGCCGGCGCCCTCGCGTAGCAGCTTGACGGCCACCTGCCGGCCGTCGGGCGTCTGCCCGAGGTAGACGGTGCCCTGGCCGCCCGCTCCGAGCCGGCCGAGCAAGCGGTACGGGCCTAACGCCGTCGGGTCGTCCTCCCGCAGCGGTTCGACATGCGCCATGAGAGAAGTGACTCCTGAGACGGGTGCGGGTGATCGCTACGTACCCTAGCGACTGCAATACGGATTTGTTGTGATGTTTCGGAGTAGCCGGAAAAGCTGAATTTTGCCCTGAATGTCTGGCGCGGGCGTACCAAAAGAACCGGCCTGGAACGGACGGCGAGCCCGGAGTCGGCACCCGTCCCCGGAATTGTCGGTGACGACTGGCAGGGTGTCCCCGGATCTTCGGATCGCACCGGCCACGACGGCCGCGTGCCGACGCTCACAGGACCGTTGGAGGGCCGACCGCCATGAAGGTGCGTCCCGGCGACAGCGTCAGCGATTCCGCAGCCGGCCGGCCGGCCGCGACCCGCTCGATGTTCGCGCCGCTGGCGGCCAGGGGCTTCAGGCGCTACTACCTGGGTCAGACGGCATCGGCGTTCGGAGACTCGCTGACCCCGCTGGCGATCGCCTTCGCGGTGCTCCACCTCACGGCATCACCGGTGGACCTGGGGATCGTCGTGCTGAGCACCCGGCTGCCCGTCATCCTCCTGACCCTGCTGGGTGGCGCGATCGGCGACCGTTTCTCCCGCAGGACGGTCATGCTGCTCGCCGACCTCACCCGTTTCGCGGCGCACGGCACGACGGCGCTCCTGCTGCTCACCGGCACCGCGCACCTCTGGATGCTGGTGGCCCTGCAACTCGTCGCCGGCGCGGGATCGGCCTTCTTCAACCCGGCCGCCGTAGGACTCGTCGCCTCGCTGGCCGGCAAGGAGCACCTGCAAGCGGCCAACTCCCTGATCTCGCTCTCCAGAAGCGCCGCGTCGATGGTGGCGCTGGGCACGGCGGGAGCCCTGGTGGCGCTGGTCGGGCCGGGCTGGGCCATCCTCGTCGACGCGCTGACGTTCCTGGTGAGCATGGCCTTCCTCTACCGGCTGCCCACGGAAGAGCGGTTGTCCGCCGACAAGGCGGTGCCACGGACGGGCGGCGGCGGTCTGCTGGCCGGCATCGGTGGGGGGATCGCGGAGGTGGCGCGGCGCCCCTGGCTGTGGATCTGGATCGTCCACGTCGCGATCATCAACGCGATCGTGCTCTCCCCGATCATGGTGCTGGGTCCGTACGTCGCCGACCGGCAGCTCGGCGGCGCCCCGGCCTGGTCGGCGATCGGCATCGCATACGCCGTCGGCGGCCTGGCCGGAGGCTTCGTCGGCGCCCGCTGGAGACCCGCGCGCCCCATGGTGGCGGCGCTGCTCTTCGCTCTCCTCATGGCCCCGCTCCCGGCCCTGCTGGCGGTCCCCGCCGAGGTGTGGCTGCTGGCGCTCGCGGGAGTAGGAGCGGGCATGCAGGTGGTGGTCTACAACGTGCTCCAGACCACCGCGATCCAGCGCAACCTTCCCGAGCGGTTCGTCGCCCGCGCCACCTCTGTCACCATGCTCGGCGCCCTCGTGGCGGCCCCGCTCGGCACCGGCCTGGCCGGCCCCGCGGCGGCCTGGCTAGGCACCCGCCCCGTCCTCGTGGCCAGCGCTGTGACGGCCGTGCTCGTCACGGCGCTCACCCTGCTCGCCCCATCGGTGTGGCGGATCCGCGCCGAAAGCAGCTGAACTTTCCGCCCCGTCCGTCACTCGAAGCATGCGTACGGTTCGACACTCACGGGGAGATCATCATGAAGAAGGTGCTCGTAGCGGTTCTGGCAGGCGGGGCCCTGCTGACCGCCGCCACGCCCGCGCTCGCCCAGACCACCCAGGCCGCCGGGACCACGCTGGGTCCGTACGGCTACGGCAAGGTCAGGCTCGGCATGACCGAGAAGCAGGCCAGGGCTACGGGGCAGATCGTGCTCAAAATGGCCGCAGAGGCAGGTTCGTGCTCCGGCTGGGACCTGAAGGCACACCCCAGTGGCAAGAACGCCGTAGGCCTGTACATCTCCAAGAAGAAGGGTGTGGCCCTCATCAGCGCCCCGAAGGGGGTCAAGACGCCCGAGGGCATCGGCGTCGGCTCGACGATGACGCAGATCAAGAAGGCTTACCCGAACGTCAAGACCCCCCAGGACGGCTATCCGTCCGTCCGCGTCCCCGGCAACCCCAAGGCCTACTATGCCTTCCTGGTCGAGAAGGGCAAGGTCTACGAGCTGAGCCTCGGACTCAACGCGCAGGACTGCACCAACTGACGAGGCGGCTGGGGGAGCCACGAGTCAATGGGGGGCGTGCGGCAGGGAGGCGGTCACGATCAGGCCGCCGCCCTCTCGCGGTCGGGCCCTGACGTCCCCGCCGTGCGCGACCGCCACCGACCGGACGATCGACAGCCCCAGCCCCGCGCTCCGCGCCGTGACCACGCGTTCGGCCCCGTGCCGGTGGAACGGTTTGAACAGCAGCGGGACGTCGTACGGCGGCACGCTCGGCCCGGTGTTGCTGACCTCGACCTCCACGTTGCCATCGGACACGGTACGGCTCACCACCCGCACCCATCCGGTCCCGTCGTCCACGTTGTGCCGGATGCCGTTCTCGACGAGGTTGTGTACCAGCCGTTCGAGCAGCAACGCGTCCCCGGTGGTGGGCGCCTGAGCGGTCGCCTCGTACACGGTGACCTTCGCCTCGTGGGCGTCCCCGGCCGTCTGCGCGACCACGTGCGTCACCACGTCCGCCAGGTCCACCGGCGACCGGTCGGCGATCTCCTGCTCGGAGCGGGCCAGCAGGAGCAGGCCGGAGATGAGCCGCTCGTGGCGGGCGTTGATCTCCAGCAGGCTCTCGCCCAGCTCCTTGATCTCGGGAGGGGCGGCACGGCGGTGCATGGCCAGCTCGACCAGGGCCCGGTTCAGGGTGAGCGGCGTACGCAGCTCGTGCGAGGCGTTCGCCACGAACCTGCGCTGCCCGTCGAAGGACTGGTCCAGCCGCTCCACCATGGTGTCGAACGTGTCGGCGAGCTGCTTGACCTCGTCGTCGGGGCCTTCCAGCGCGATCCGCTCGTGCAGCCCGCGCTCGGCCATGGGGGCGGCCGCGATCTTCCGCGCCGTGTCCGTCACCCGGTGCAGCGGGGCCAGCGCCCGGCCCGCGACCACCCAGCCGAGGCCCAGCGCCGCGCCGCCGACCACGGCCAGCGCGATCGCGCCCTGCGTGAGCAGCGAGGTGACGGCCGCGCCGCGCAGCTCCTCCTCCTGCCGTCGCAGCCACTCCACCGCGGCGTCACCGGTGAGCACGACGCCGTTCTGGGCAAAGATCAGGGTCTTCTTCTTGCCGGGATCGGACGCGTACCGGCTCTCGAACGACTGGGTCAGCTGCTGGTTGAACAGGAGATAGGTGACGCCGAGCAGGGTCAGCCCCGCGACCAGGAAGACGGCCCCGTACATCAGCGTGAGCCGTAACCGGAGGGTCATGCGATCCGGTACCCCACTCCCGGCACGGTCTCCACGACCGGCGGGTCGGCGAGCTTGCGGCGCAGCTTGAGGATGGTGAGCCGGACCGCCCCGGTGAACGGGTCCGCGTTCTCGTCCCACGCCTTCTCCAGCAGCTGCTCGGCCGAGACGACGCTGCCGTTCGCCCGCAGCAGCTCGGCCAGCACCGCGAACTCCTTCTTCGACAGCGGCACGAACCGCCCGTTCCTGAACACCTCCCTGCGCGCCGGGTCGAGCGTGATCCCGGCCCGCCGCAGCACGGGCGGGGCGGCCGGGCGCGAGCGCCGCCCCAGGGCCAGCACGCGGGCGGCCAGCTCGGGGAAGGCGAACGGCTTCGCCAGGTAGTCGTCGGCTCCCAGGGACAGGCCGGTCACCCGGTCGTCGAGCTGGGCGGCGGCCGTCAGCATCAGCACGCGCGCGTCCCGCTCCGACTCGACCAGCTCCCTGCACACCTCGTCGCCGTGCACGCGCGGCAGGTCGCGGTCCAGCACGACCACGTCGTAGTCGTTGACGGCGATCCGTTCGAGCGCGGCCTCGCCGTCGTGCGCCAGATCGACCGCGTGGGTCTCATCCCGCAGCCATTCGGCAATCGCGTCGGCGAGCAGCCGCTCGTCCTCAACCACCAGCACCCGCATGGCGCACCTTTCATTCGCTTACGGAGTCGAGTGTGGCGGAAGCGGCATTTGGTCGAAGTAAGCCCGGAGAAGTAAGCGCGGAACGGAAACGCCGAGGAAACAGCGGTCCCTATTGCATCTCCCCTCGAGACGGCATCCATCCGACAGAGGAGAGATTCCATGCGAGCACGAGTCCTCGGCGCGCTGGCGGCGGCCACCCTGTTCCTGGCCGGCTGCGGCGCGAACGACGGCGGCGGGGCCGACGTGGCGTCGGTCAGCGGCACAGGCACCAGTACCCAGCCCGGGGCCGGCGCGAAGCCGAGCGAAGACCCGTACCAGAAGATGCTCAAGTTCGCCCAGTGCATGCGCGAGAACGGCGTGCAGGTGGACGACCCGCAGCCGGGCAAGGGCATCATGATGAAGGTCGACAAGAGCATCCCGAAGGAGACGCTCGACAAGGCCCAGGAGGCGTGCAAGCAGTACGCCCCGAGCGGCGAGAAGGCCGGCCCGCCCGACGCGAAGCGCGCAGAGGCGCTGCGCAAGCTCGCCCAGTGCATGCGGGACAACGGCGTGGAGAGCTTCCCCGACCCCGATGGCGGCGCCATGCGCATCACCGGCGAGGTCGGCGAGGACCCCGACTTCAAGTCCGCCCAGCAGAAGTGCCAGAAGGAGTCCGCCGAGGCCGGTATGGGAGGGCTTTGATGGGCCCAGTAACGGACGGGGTGACCGGCGGGGCGACCCTGGACGGAAAGGCGCAGCCGGACGCGACGCCCTCCCGCCCGCGCCGGCGCCGCGGCCGGGGCAGGCTGGTCGCCGGGCTCCTGACCGTGGTGGCCGTGGCCGGAGGCGGGTTCGTGGCCGTCAACAGCGCGGGCCTGCTCAAAGGGAGCGCCGGCCCCACGCGGTCGGCAGGCGCCCTGCCCCCGGCCACCACCACGGTGACCAGGCAGACCCTGAACGACACCAGGGACGCCGACGGCGAGCTCGGCTACGGCCCGGTGAGCACGGCGGTGAGCAGGAAGCCGGGCACGATCACCTGGCTGCCCGACAGCGGCGCGCAGGTCACCCGAGGCAGGTCGCTGTACCGGGTGGACAACAAGCCGGTCATGCTCATGTACGGCTCGACGCCCGCCTACCGCGACCTCAAGGTCGGCGTGGAGGGCAAGGACGTCGAGAACCTCGAGCGGAACCTCAGCAAGCTCGGCTACGACGGGTTCACGGTCGACGACGAGTACACCTATGACACGGCCGAGGCGGTCAGGGAGTGGCAGGAGGACCGCGGCCTGGACGAGACGGGCGTGGTCGAACTGGGCCGGGTCGTCTTCGCCCCCGGCAAGGTGCGGGTGGAGAGCCTCGAGTCCGAGGAGGGCCAGCCGACCGCTCCAGGGCAGAAGGTCCTGACCTATACGGGCACGTCCAAGGTGGTCACGGTCAAGCTGGAGGCCGAGGACCAGCGGATGGCCAGGAAGGGCGCCAGGGTCGACGTCACGCTGCCGGACGGCAAGAGCGTGAAGGGCAAGGTCACCGAGGTGGCCACGGTCATCGAGCCGGCCGAGGGCCAGAACGCCGACCCGGAGACCCGGGTGGAGGCGCTCGTCTCGATCGGGACCGCCAAGGCCGCCAAGGGGCTGGACAAGGCGGCGGTGGACGTCACGTTCACGGCCTCCAAGCGTACGAACGTGCTGACCGTGCCGGTGGCGGCGCTGGTGGCGCTCCAGGAGGGCGGGTACGGCCTGGAGGTCATCGAAGGGGGCAGGTCTCGATATATCAAGGTTGAGACGGGTCTGTTCTCCGGGGGACGGGTCGAGGTCAGCGGCGACGGGCTCACCGAGGGCATGACCGTGGGGATGCCGAAATGACGTACCCCATGATCAACCTGACGGACGTCTCCAAGACGTACCCGGGCGGCGTGGCGGCACTGGCGTCGGTGTCGCTGCGGATCCAGCACGGCGAGCTGGTCGCCATCGTCGGCCCGTCCGGGTCGGGCAAGTCGACGATGCTCAACGTCGTCGGCACCCTCGACCGGCCCACGTCCGGGACCATCCACATCGACGGGTACGACGTGTCGAAGCTGTCCGACGGTCAGCTGTCGGCGCTGCGGGCCACCACGATCGGGTTCGTGTTCCAGTCGTTCCACCTCGCCGCGAAGGTCCCGGCGCTGGACAACGTGGCTGACGGCCTCGTCTACACCGGCCTGGGCAGGTCGGAACGCCGTCGCCGCGCGGCCGAGGCGCTGGAACGGGTGGGGCTCGGGCACCGGATGGACCACGAGCCGCACGAGCTGTCCGGCGGCGAACGACAGCGCGTGGCCATCGCCAGGGCCGTGGCGGGCGACCCGCCGCTGCTCCTGGCCGACGAGCCGACCGGGGCACTGGACTCGGTGTCGGGGACGGGGGTGATGGAGCTGCTGCGCGAGCTGAACGAGGGCGGCACCACCATCGTGATCATCACCCACGACCGGGAGATCGCCGCCGGCCTGCCCCGGCAGGTGCGGATGCGCGACGGCCGGATCGTCTCCGACACCGCCCGGCTCCCCCTGGAGGCGGTGTGATGAGCGTCGTGGAGGTGACGCGGCCGAAGCTGTCACCGGCCAGGATGCGGCCGCGCGACGTGATGCGGGTCGGGGCGGTGGGCCTGCGCACCCGGCCGCTGCGGGCGTTCCTGTCCGCGCTGGGCATCGCCATCGGCATCGCGGCGATGGTGGGCGTGGTCGGGCTCTCGTCTTCGTCGGGCGCCGAGCTCGACCGTACGCTCTCCGCGCTCGGCACCAACCTGCTCACGGTCTCGTCCGGCACCACGCTCATGGGCGAGGCCGCGCAGATGCCGAAGGAGGCGGAGGCCATGATCGAGCGCATCGGCCCCGTCCAGGCCGTCTCGTCGATCGGGCGCATGGGTGACGTCAAGGTCTACCGGTCGGAGGAGATCCCCGAGGCTCAGACCGGCGGCATCAGCACGTACGCGGCCCGCCTCGACCTGCCCGCCACCGTGGGCGCGACGCTGCGGAACGGCACCTGGCTCAATCCGGCCACCGAACGCTACCCGGCCGCCGTGCTCGGCTCCTCCGCGGCCCAGCGGCTCGGCGTGGGCTCGGCCTCGCCCGACACGCAGGTCGTCGTCGGAGGGATCCGCTTCACGGTCATCGGCATCCTGAACCCGGTGGCGCTCGCCACCGACCTGGACAGCGGCGTCCTCGTCGGCTGGCCGGTGGCGGAGTCCCGGCTGGGCTTCGACGGGCACCCGACCACGCTCTACACGCGCTCGGACGAGGCCAGGCTGGAGGCCGTACGCCAGGTGCTGGCCGGCACCGCCAACCCGGAGGCGCCCAACGAGGTGGACGTCTCCCGGCCGTCCGACGCCCTGGCCGCCAAGCAGGCGACCAGCCAGGCGTTCGCCAACCTCCTGCTGGGAGTGGGCGCGGTGGCGCTGCTCGTGGGCGGGGTCGGCGTGGCCAACACCATGGTCATCTCGGTGCTGGAACGCCGCTCGGAGATCGGCCTGCGCCGCTCACTCGGGGCCACGCGCGGCCAGATCCGCACCCAGTTCCTCGCGGAGTCGCTCCTGCTGTCGGCCCTGGGCGGGGGCGGGGGGATCCTGCTGGGGACGGGCGTCACGATGGGGTACGCGCTGTACAGCGGCTGGCCCTCGGTGGTGCCCGCCTGGGCCACCCTCGGCGGCCTCGCCGCCACCCTGGTCATCGGCGCCGCCGCCGGCCTCTACCCGGCGATCCGTGCCTCCCGCCTGTCCCCGACGGAGGCCCTCTCCGCCCCCTGACGCCCTTCGGCCCCGGTCGCCTTCGCTCCAGGCCGTCCACGGCATTCTCTCGATCCGCGGGTGGGTGGCCGCTTGCGTCGCCGGTTACCGCTCCTTGGTGAGGTGGTGCAAGCGGCGGCTCGGGGGCCTCAGTGCCCAGGACAGCGCGGTCAGTGCGGTCAAGATGGCCAGTATCCACAGCTCGCCGAGCTCGTACCCGGTGGTCAGGTGGGAGACGATGGCCCCGGTGTAGGTGAAGAAAGCGCCCGCATAGGCCCATTCCTTGACCAACGCGCGACGCGGGGCCAGCAGGGCGATCGCGCCCAGCACCTTCCAGGTTCCCAGCAACACCAGCAGGTAGGACGGATAGCCCAGGTGTGACACCAGGTCGCGGACGTAGGGAATCCGCGCGATATCCCAGATGCCGCCAACCGCCAGTTCGGCCGCCACCGCCGCGGTGGCCAGCCAGTAGCCCGCCGACCGCCGACGCGCGGGTCCGTACTGCCGGGCGATGCGCGAAATCAGTGCCATGAGATGCTCCTTGTCACATCCGAGCGGAGTGCCGGTTCATCGCTATGAACCCCAAGCGCGAAGGGATGTGACCGATGGACGACGCCGTGCTGGCAACGCGCTTCGAGGAGCAGCGGCCCCATCTGCGGGCGGTCGCCTACCGGATGCTGGGCTCCCACGCGGAGGCAGACGACGCGGTGCAGAACGCATGGCTACGTCTCAGCAGCGCGGACACCGCCGATGTCGACAACCTCGCCGGATGGCTGACCACCGTCGTCGCCCGGGAGTGCCTCAAGATCCTGCGCACCCGCCGGAGCCGCCGCGAGGAGCCCCTCGGTGAGGCCGCCGCCCCTGGCCACGACGTCAACGATCCCGAAGCCGAAGCCCTGCTGGCCGACTCGGTCGGTGTGGCGCTGATGGTCGTGCTCGACAACCTCGCCCCCGCTGAACGGCTCGCCTTGGTCCTCCACGACATCTTCGCCGTGCCTTTCGACGAGATCGCCGCCATCCTTGACCGATCCCCAGCGGCCACCCGCCAGCTCGCCAGCCGTGCCCGGCGACGGGTCCAAGGCGCGACGCCGTCCTCACAGGTTGACATCGCCCGGCAACGACAGGTCGTCCAGGCATTCCTCACCGCGCTGCGAGAAGGTGACTTCGACGGGCTTGTCGCCGTACTCGATCCCGACGTCCTCCTCCGTGACGGCAGCGCCGAACCCGCTCCTGGCGGAGCAGGGGGGCTGCGGGGCGCGCGGGCCGTAGGCGCCCACGCGCTGACCTTCTCGCGGGCTGCCCGGTTCGTACAGCCCGCGCTGGTGAATGGAGCCATGGGGCTCGCGATCGTCCCGCAAGGACGTCTCATCGGGGCACTCGCCCTCACCTTCGAACACGGCAAGATCGCCGTCATCGATATGATCGCCGACCCCGAAGGCCTCCGACATGTCGACCTGGCGCCTCCTCTCCCTTCCTGACCCCGCCGACGTCGAAGACATGGACGGCCACGCTTGGGTGTCACACAGGGCCAGTCGGTGGGGGGAAGGTGCTCACACCGTCAGTCGGTCGCGTAGCAGGTGGTCTTGCCGACGAGGAGGACGCCGGGCTTCTCTCCCGACAGAACGGTCAGTTCGAACGTCAGCCGGGTCCGCGGATTGCGCAGAACGGCGACCTCCTGCTCCTCGTCCCGCAGATCCAGGTCGTCGACCACCTGGTCGTACCCCATCGCATGGAGCCGTTCGAGAAGCCCGGCGGAGACGTCGGCGAGGTCGCTCTCGGCGCGGAAGTACCGCCGCACCTGGCCGGGCACGCACGAGCCGTCCGGTTCCTGCGAGGCGGGCGACAGATGGAGCTCGGAGGCGGTGAGCAGGGTGCCGGCGTCGGTGTCGAGCTGCCGGGCGGCCGCTTCGAGGGTGGCCGGTGCGGGCGCCGTCGCGCAGGCCGTCATCGCCGCGACACAGAGGAGCACCGCGGGAGAAGCGTGACGGCGGGCGCGCACGGTCGGACCATATCGGAGATCGTCCACGGCCACCCGCTGAACGGCACAGGACACCCCGAGGGTAGTGATCCGTATAAATCGCCTTTTCGCGGGCAGAAACAGCATCTATCACGATGAAGGGGGCGCTACCGGAGCGGGATGATCTTCGAGACAGGTGACCAGGCTCACGTGACGCCCACTTCGCACCCGTACGGCCTCCGCGTAACCGGCGAGGTCGACCACGGCAATCACCAGCGCCTCGCCGGAGCCCTGCACGGCATGATTCGCGAAGGCGACCAGGACATCCGCCTGGACCTGGGGGAGCTGGCCTTCATCGACGTGTCCGGGCTGCGCGTCATCGTGGCCGCCGCCGCCCGATTATCCCCGCCCCGCAGGCTGATCCTCGACCCGGCCTCTCCCGCGGTGCGCCGCCTCCTCGCCGTGACGGGCTGGGACAGCACCCCTGGATTGCTGATCAGCTGAGCGGCGGTCACCTGTCCGGGCCGGCCCAAGTGAGCCCACTGCGGAGCCGGGCGGTCAGGCCCATGTCGTCCACGAACCGTCCCAGTCCGAACGCCACGCACTCCAGCGGCCGCTCCGCTCTCCGTACCGGCATCTTCAGTGACGCCCGCAGCCGCCGTGCGAGCCCCCGCAGCAGCGCGCCGCCGCCCAGCAGCACCGCGCCGCGCCCCCCGAGATCCGCGGCCAGTTCGGCCGGACACCGCTCGACCGTCTCCATCGCCGCCCGCACGATCGCCTCGACCGGCTGCCTGGTCGCCTCGTAGACCTGCTGGACCGGCAGCCGTACCTCGCGCTCGCGGCCGGTGTCCGGGTCGCGGGCGCGCACGGTCACGTGCCGGTCCAGCGGCTTCCACTCGGTGCCGATGTCGCGTTTGGCCGACTCGGCCTCGTGCTCGTCGAGGAGGAGGCCGTGCTCCTGCTCGACCAGGCGGACGATGGCCCTGTTGACCGCCTCACCGCCGCCCGGGACGGAAGCCGTGGTCACGGCGGCGCCGGACGAGAGCACGGCGATCCTGGCCGAGTCGCGCCCGATGTCGATCACCATGTGCCCGGCGAAACTGTCGACCGGCAGCCCGGCGCCGAGGGCCGCCGCGAGCGAGTGCGGGATCAGCACGACGCGTCTGGCGTCCGCCTCGAACGCCAGGTCGCTCAGCGCCGCCCGTTCGATGGGGGTGCAGCCGTCGGGCAGCGCCATGACCAGGCGCGGCCTGGCGAACGGACGCCGGTGCACCTTGCTCAGGAAGTGCCGGACCATGCGCCGCGTGAGCTCCCCGTCGACCGGCAGGCCGCCGGAGACCGGCCGGCACGCCTCCGCGCCGGTCGCGTCCGCGCCGTACGCGATGACCTTGCCGGTGCGGTCGTCGAGGATGACGGCCGAGGGCTCGTCGAGCACGATGCCCTTGCCGCGGGCATAGATCCGCGTGCTCGCGCCCCCCAGATCCACCGCCAGGTCACGGCCGAGGAGGCTCATGGCAGGACCGGGGGCTTGAGCGTCATGCCGGGTTCTATTTCCTGAGCCGCTCCAACGCAACACCAGGAACCGAACGGTTCCCCTTTACCCAGGACGCGTATCTTGATCGGCAGCACCTCGACCCCGGGAGGACCTGCCGTGCTCGACTACGACCTCGAGGCCGGACGCTACGACGAGACCAGGGGCGGGCTGCGGCGTGCCGTGGCCGCGGCCGACGCCGTCCGGCGCCTCGTGCCCGGCGGCACGCTGCTCGACGTCGCCTGCGGCACCGGGCTGGTCACGAGGGAGCTGGCCGGGCGGGGGCTGCGGGTGCTCGGGGTGGAGACCTCCGCGGGGATGGCGCGGATCGCCGCCGGGCGCGCCGACGTGGTGCTGGGCGACGCCCGTACGCTGCCCGTACGGGACGGCTCGGTCGACGCGGTCACCACGATCTGGCTGCTGCACCTGCTGGACGACGCCCGCCCGGTGATCGCCGAGGCCGCCCGCGTGCTGCGGCCCGGGGGAGTGTTCGTCACGACGGTCGACAAGCGGGCCGCCCACGGCCCGGGAGGGCGCCGGGAGCCGTCGGACCGGGCCGAGCTGGTGGTCGAGGAGGCGGCCAGGCACGGGCTCCGGCCGAGCGGCGAGAGCAGCTTCGTGGGGCACGGGCAGGGGCGGCCGAGCCCGGACCCGGTCTTCCGCCTGCTGGCGTTCACCCGCTCCTGAACGTGGGACTCAGCGCCGGAGCTCGGCCAGCGTCTCCTCGGCCCACGCCAATCCGGCGCTGGCCTGGCTCAGGCCGAGCTTCGCCGCGTATGAGCCGACCCCGCCCTCGGTGTAGCACTGCAGCGCCACGCTGCGCGCCGCGAACCCGTCCCTGATCCGCTCCACCACCGCGATCGCCTCGTCCCTGGCGAGCAGCGGCAGCAGGAACGCCTGGAGCGCGACCTCGTTGCGTACCGTCACGGTGGGCGGGTGCTCGACCAGCCACGTGTGCAGCTCACGCGTGCCCTCAGGGGTGATCGCGTAGATCTTGCGCCCCCTCGCGCCCTCCGACTCGATCGCCACGAGCCCGTCGGCGGCCATCTTCACCAGCTCGGGATAGATCTGCGTGTGCCCGGCCTGCCAGACGTGGTTGAGCGAGTGCTCGAACTTCTTGGCCAGGTCGTAACCGCTCGCCGGGCCCACAGCCTCGAGCAGCCCGAGCAGCGCGATCCGCAGGGACATGGCCGCCAGCATATCGAAGAGTTGACATGTAAGGAGTTACATGTCAATCTTCACATGTGAATACTGACATGAAGTCTCGTGGCAACGGGCTCGTCCTGCTCGCCGTGCTCGGCGGGATGTTCCTGGCGATGCTCGACCAGACGATCGTCGGCACGGCCCTGCCGCGCATCACCAGCGAGCTGGGCGGCAGCACGCTCTACGTCTGGGTGGTGACGGCGTACCTGCTCACCTCGACGGTGACGGTGCCGCTCTACGGCCGGCTTTCCGACCAGCACGGGAGGAAGCCGCTGCTGCTGGTCGGGATGGTGGTGTTCGTGGCGGGCTCGGCATTGTGCGGGGCGGCCCAGGACATGGCGCAGCTCATCGGCTTCCGCGCGCTCCAGGGCCTCGGCGCGGGCGCGCTGCTGCCGCTGTCGATGGCGTTGGTGATGGACATGTTCCCTCCGGGGCCGGGCAGGAGCGGCGCCCGCGTGCAGGGCGCGCTCGGCGGCGTGATGGGGCTGACGTACCTGGCGGGGCCGTTCCTCGGCGGGCTGTTCACCGACCACGCGAGCTGGCGGTGGTCCTTCTACGTGAACGTGCCGCTCGGTCTCGCGCTGATCGCCATCGTCGTGCTCCGCCTGCCGCACCGGCCGGGCACCGGAGGCGGGCGTCCCGACTACGCGGGCATCGCGGTCTTCACCGTGGCCATCAGCGCGCTGCTGCTGGGACTGACGGAGAAGGGCCTGGACCGGCACACCTGGACCGACGCCGCCGTGGCCGGGCCGATCGCGCTCGCGCTCGCGCTGCTCGCGGTGTTCGTGCTGGTCGAGAGGCGGGCGGCCAGCCCGATCATGCCCATGCACCTGTTCGGCAACCGTACTTACACGCTCGTGAACGTCACGTCGTTCTGCACGGCCTTCTGCATGTACGCGGGAGTCGTGTTCCTGCCGCGTTACTTCCAGGAGTCCCTGGGCGTCAGTGCCACCGAGTCCGGGCTGAGGATCTACCCGATGACGCTGGCGATGGTCGTGGGCAGCGCCCTCATGGGGGCGCTCATGTCCAGGACCAGGGTCTACAAGCCGTGGCTGGTCGTGTCGCCGTTCCTGCTGGTCGCGGGCACCCTGCTCTGCGTCAACCTGACCGCGCACACCGGCGGGGCGCTCCTGGCGGGCTGGATGCTGCTGATCGGGCTGGGCATGGGCCCGATGCTGTCCGGGCTGACCGTGGCCGCGCAGCAGTCGGTCGAGCCGCAGTACATCGGCACCGCCTCGGCGAACCTGACCTTCTTCCGCCAGATCGGCGGCTCCGTCGCGCTGGCTGTCGGCGGCACCCTCTACGGCTCCACCGTCGCCGCGGACGCGCCCGTGCACGGCCTGGCCGCCGCGCACGCCTCCGCCGCGGCCGTGGTCATCCCGTCGCTGGGCGTGGCGGGTGCGGTGATCGCGCTGGTGGCGCTGGTGGCGATGCCGGGCAGGCGGCTGGAGGTCCCGGCAGTCCCGCAGAGCAGGGTGGAAGCCGGTTTCGCGTCATAAGCGGGCCCATGCGAAGCTGTGAGTGTCCCCAACACCATGGAGGTCCTCATGGCGGATACACCGGAGCAGGAAGTCAGCGAGACTCCCGAGGACGAGTTGAAGCGCAAGTTCCGCGAGGCGCTGGAGCGCAAGCGTAACCAGCAGGCGGGCTCGGGCGCGGGTGGCAGGGGCGGTGACTCGTCGAAGATCCACGGGTCGCACGGTCCGGCTGCGAGTAAAAGATCGTTCAGGCGCAAGAGCGGCGGCTGAGACTGGTCAATTTCAGGGGGTACGGCAGCGCCGTGCCCCCTTTTTTCTATGTCGGGGTAGGTAGATCTTCTGCCCGATTCATGACGAAGTGTTTGCGTATGTCCGGAATGCGTGGTTAGAGTGTTGGCCAATTCACAGCCGGTGGCGTGGACCTCATCCAGGAGGAACAGCCGGCTGGCGCCGAATCCCGAATGCTCGGGAACCGGGGACCCACCGCAATTGGGGTGAATCCGACCGTGTGTCGGTAGGGCATCTCCACGCCCGAACCCGCCAGCTAACCCGGTAGGCGAGATGGAGAGGACATGTTAACGACTTGGACGATCGCGTCGAACCCTCGGACAGCGTGATAGTCGCCGCCTCCTGAGCGGCCCCTTCCCCAGGCTCCTTCCGCGCTCTGCGTAGCTTTCCCCCTTGCCAGGTGCTTTGCCCTGCTACGCCCTTTTTCGAGTGAGCGCAACCTCCCCTGCCCCCGTCGCGAAGGACTTTACTTTTCATGTCTGCATGTCTTGGCCTGCGTTCACTCGCTCTGATCACCGCCTCCACGGTAGGCGCGCTGACCATCGCCGGCACCGCGGCTCACGCCGATCCGAACACTGAGGACAGGGTTCTGCTCAAGGGCTCGACCACGGCTTCGTACTTCTGGGACGACTCCTCCGGCAGGGCCGGTGACACCGGTCTGCCCGCCAGCGGCAAGCCCATGCAGAAGGGCCTGGCCGCCAGCCCGAGCTGGCCGCTCATGACCGAGGGTTACGCGATCTACAAGGGCAAGAAGCTGCCCTTCTTCGTCGGCGACCGTGGCCCGGGCGCGCCCTCCAGCAGCGGGGTCATGCTGGACCTGGACGCCAAGACGTTCGCGGAGCTCACCGGCGGCACCTTCAACTCCGACACGCTGGGCGTCGACGGCATCGGTGGCGAGGGCCACATCAAGGTCGACTACGTCATCACCAAGTGGGGCAAGGGGCCCGGCAAGAAGAACTACCCGGTCGCGTTCTCGACCGGCGCCTGGGCCGAGCAGGACGACAACCCGGCCGAGCCGCCCGCGCCCGAGCCCGCGGCCGCTCAGGACGTGCCCGCACCACCGGTCTCGAAGACCGCGGCCGCCATCGTGGCCGGCGCCGTGGCCGTGGCGGGCGGCAGCCTGGCGCTCACCAGCGACCGCGTCCGGAGCCTCATCAAGCTCTGACCTTTACGGGCTGCTACCAGAATGTCATTCTGGTCGTCGTGACCACCCGTGTAGCCGCGAACGGCATCGACATCGCCTACGAGAGCTTCGGTTCGCCCGAGGGCCGTCCCCTGCTCCTCATCATGGGGCTCGGCGCGCAGCTCATCCACTGGGACGAAGGGCTCTGCGAGCTGCTGGCAGAGCAGGGACATCACGTCGTACGGTTCGACAACCGCGACGCGGGCCTGTCCACCCACTTCCATGACGAGGGCGTTCCTGCGCTGGGGGCGCCCTCGCCGTACCTGCTGGACGACCTGGCCGACGACGCGGCGGGGCTCATGGACGCCCTCGGCTGGCCCGCCGCGCACGTGGCCGGCGCCTCGATGGGCGGCATGATCGCCCAGGCCCTGGCCATCCGCCACCCCGAGCGGGTGCTCACCCTGACCTCGATCATGTCCACGCCCGGCCCCTCGGTGGCCCCGCCGACGGAGGCCGCACTCGCCGCCCTCATGGCCAGGCCGCCCGCCGGTCGCGAAGCGGTGCTGGCCCACGCGCTGCGGACCTGGTCGGTTCTCGGCTCGCCCGGGTTCGACCTGGACCACGAGAGGATCAGTGAGCTGGCCGGGCTGGCGTACGACCGCTGCTTCGACCCCGAGGGCACGGCCAGGCAGCTCGCCGCGATCATGGCCTCGCCCGACCGCACGGAGCTGCTCGCGGGCGTACGGGTGCCCACGTTGGTGGTGCACGGGGAGGCCGACCAGCTCATCCCGGTCGCCGCCGCCCACGCCACGGCCGCGGCCATCCCCGGCGCCCGTCTGGTGACCTACCCGGGCATGGGCCACGACCTGCCGCGCCCGCTCTGGCCGTCCTTCGTGGACGAGATCACCAAGCTCACCGCCACCTGACCCCCGCTCTCCGTCGCGACGGGGGCTAGCCGAAGTGGGCGCGGGTCTCGGCGAACGCCTGGTCCGTGCCCTCGAGCGCCTTGGCCACGTCCGCCTCCGTGTGCGCGGCCGACATGAACCAGTTGTGCCATGGGTGCAGGTAGACCCCGTGCCGCAGGCAGGCGTCGCTCCAGTGCATCGCGACGGAGAGATCGGCGTCCCCGTCGAAGCTGAGCCACGGGATCGTCACCGGCCCCGTCTGGTTCACCACGAACCCGTGGGACTTGGCCTGCGCGAACAGCCCCTCGCGGAGCTGCGTGCCGGCCCGCTCCATGGCCCCGATGCCGTTCTCGTCGCGCAGGGTCTCGATGGTCGCCTTGGCCGCCGCCATCGCGACCGCCGAGAACCAGAACGAGCCCGTGGAGTACAGCGTCTGAGCAGGTCCGCGCAGCGCGTCCGTGCCGGTGACGGCCGCGATCGGGTAGCCGTTGGCCATGGCCTTCGACCAGGCCGTCAGGTCAGGGCGTACGCCATAGGGCTCCCAGGAGCCGCGCAGGTCGATCCTGAACCCCGCCCGCACGTCGTCGATCACCAGCGCCGCACCGAGCCGGTCGGCCAGGGCCCGGGCGCCGCGCGCGAAGGCGGGCTCCACCAGTTCCTGGTCCTCGAACGAGTCGTGCTTGAACGGCGTCACGATGATCGCCGCCACGTCCCCCTCCACGCTCGCCGCCGCGGCCTCCAGCGACTCGAGGGAGTTGTACGTGAACTCCACCAGATCCGCCCGCTCGTTGGGCGTCGTGCCCGACACGGACGGTGTGCACCAGGGGTCCGCCCCGTGGTAGGCCCCGTGCGCCATCAGCACCTTGGTCCGGCCGGTGGCGGCCCGCGCGACCATGAGGGCCTGGGTGGTGGCGTCGGTGCCGTTCTTGGAGAACATCGCCCAGTCGGCGCTGGGCACGGTGTCCACGAGCAGCTCGGCCAGCTCCACCATGACCGGGCCGGGGCCGTTGAGGCAGTCGCCGAGCGCGGCCTGCCTGGCGGCGGCCTCCTCCACGCGCGGGTGCCGGTGCCCGAGCACGATCGGGCCCCAGCTGCACATGAAGTCGATGTACTCGCGCCCGTCCACGTCCCACTGGCGGCAGCCCTCGCCGCGTTCGAAGAACTGCGGGAAGCCCGGGGCGAAGAGGGCGGCGTTGAGGTGCCCGTACATGCCGCCGGGGACGACCTTCAAGGCCCGTTGGCGGAGTTCTGCGTCGGTCATCCGAGGATCCTTAGAGTCGAGTCGAGGTCGGTGAGGCCGGCGTCCGAGCCGAGCCCCGTGGCGACGCGGGCGGCGGCGGCCGTGCCCCAGCGGGCCGCGGTCAGCACGTCCTGGCCGTGCAGGAGCCCTGTCAGGAATCCGGCGCAGTACGCGTCGCCGCAGCCGGTCGTGTCCGAGACGTCCGTCTTGAGGGCGGGCACCGGCTCCGTCCCGTCCGGCGTGACCACGAGACTGCCTGACGCGCCCAGCGTGACGAGCACGCCGCGCGGCCCGTCCGCCAGCAGGGCCCGGGCGGCCTCCTCGACATCGGAGCAGCCGGTCATGAGGAGCGCCTGCGACTCGTTCGGCAGCACGTAGTCCACGTGCGGCAGAAAGGCTCGGGCCATTCCCAATAAGTCAGGCATCTCCGAAAGGAGGTCCATCGTGATGATGGTGCCCGCGGCACGCACCGAGTCCAGGAGGGCGAAGAACGCCGGGTCGCCCAGGCCGAACGTGACGTCCATCCCGCCCAGGTGGATCGCCCGCACGCCACGCAGCACGTCGGCGTCCAGATCCGCGTACGTCACCGTGAGGTTCGCCCCGGGCACGTGGAAGCTGGGCCGCCCGCCGTCCGGCCTGATGGGCAGGATCGAGGCGGCCGTCTGCTCGCCCGTCCTGCGCACGAGACGTGAGACGTCCACGCCGCGCTTGGTGAGCACCGCCACCAGGAAGTCGCCCAGCTCGTCGTCGCCGATCGCGCCCATGGTGACCACGGGATTGCCCAGTTTGGCCAGGTCGACGGCGGTCCCGGCGGCGGCGCCCGCGGCGGTGAGGCGGATCTGGTCCACCAGTACGGTGTCCTGGCCCTCGGGGATGTGATCGACGGGCCTGGCGAGAATGTCGACGATGTGGACGCCGACGGTGGCGACGGTCATAGTCTAAATAGACAGACGTCCGAATAAAAAGTCAATGGAGGAGCCGATGCCCAAGATCGTCGATCACGACGAGCGCCGGCGCGAGGTCCTGTCAGCCGCCCGCCGGGTGATCGTCAGGGACGGCATCGACGCAGCCACCACGCGGGCCATCGCCAAGGAGGCCGGATACTCCAACGGCGTGCTCGCCCACTATTTCGCCGACAAGGACGAGATCATGCTGTCGGCGCTGCGCCAGTCGCACCAGCGCATCCGTGACCGGCTCACCGGCAAGATCGAGGGCGTGACCGGGCTGGCCGCGCTCCGCGAGCTGCTGCTGGACAACCTGCCGCTGGACGCGGAGCGCACCCAGGAGAGCCGGCTGGAGGTCAGCTTCTGGAGCCGCAGCCTTGCCTCGGAGCGCCTGGCCGAGGTGCAGCGCGCGGAGGCGGACGAGCTGCGCGGCGCCGTACGCGACCTGCTGGGGCAGGCCCGTGCGGCCGGCGAGCTGCGCACCGACGACAACCTGGACGACCTGACCGAGCACCTCCTCGCCCTGATGGACGGCCTCAGCCTGCACCTGCTCCTCTACCCCGGACGGCTCAAGCGCGTCGACGTCGAGCGCCTCATGCTCCAGGCCCTCGATCACATCTGATTGCTGTAATTCGGACGACCGACTACATTCCCACCATATGAGCCTGCGCGAGCAGTTATGCGAGTACGGCCGCCGCGCCGTCGAGCTGGGCCTGGTCATCGGCACGTCGGGCAACCTGAGCGTGCGCGAGGGGGAGCTGGTCGCGGTCACGCCCTCAGGGGTCGCGCTCGACCGGCTGACCCCCGAGATGTGCCCCGTCGTGGACGTCGAGGGCCACCTCGTGGAAGGCGAGCTCCAGCCGTCCAGCGAGACGCCCATGCACCTGGCCGTCTACGAGAGCACGGACGCCCGGGCCATCGTGCACACGCACTCGGTGTTCGGGACGGTCGTGGCCACCACCATGACGGAGCTGCCGCCCGTGCACTACAACGCGCTGCTGCTCGGCGGCACGGTCAGGGTGGCCGAGTACGCCACCTACGGCACGCCCGAGCTGGCCGCCAACGTGCGGGCGGCGCTGGAGGGCAGGCGGGCCGCCCTGATGGCCAACCACGGCGGGGTGACCATCGGGGCGACGCTGGAGGAGGCGTTCGAGTCCACCCGGCTGCTGGAGTGGCTGTGCGAGGTGTACGTGCGAGGGCTCGGCGTCGGCAAACCGATCATCCTCACGGACGAGCAGCTCGGCGCCGTGGTCGAGCGCGCGCTGAACCCTCCCACCTTCCCACGCAGAGAGCTGTGACAGCGCTACCTATGACAGGGCCACCTGCTCCGCCAGCCCCAGGGGCAGGCCGCCCGACCCGGCGATCTTGTCGTGGAACTCCTTCAGCGACCCCTTGAACGACTGCCGGATGCGGTCGATCTCGATCGCGCCCGTGAGATAGGACGGCGCCTGCGTGGGCCAGGCGCAGTAGCGGTTCACCTCGCCCTGGGCCGTGCCCGGAGACAGTGACGCCTTGGTCGCCATGAACGTCTCCGCCTCCTCGATCGACATGTCCTCGCAGTGCAGGGCCGTGTCCACGACGATCCTGGCGGCGCGGAAGATCCGGCAGTCCAGGTGGGCCAGCTCGGTCGCCGGAGTGTCGAAGTAGCCCTGCTCGTGCAGGAGCTTCTCCACGTACAGGGCCCAGCCCTCCGTGAAGTACGAGGTCCGGAAGACCTTCCTGGCGGTACGGGGATTGCCCGCCATGTACGACAGGTGCCAGTGATGCCCCGGATAGGCCTCGTGCACGGCGATCGAGGGCATCTGGGCCCGCGAGTTCGTCCGCAGGCGCTGACGTACCTGCTCGGGGGTGAAGTCGTCGGGCGTGTAGGGGACGAAGAAGATGCCCCTGCGTGAGGCGCTCAGCGGGGGCGGCGCCAGGTAGTGGGCGACGGACAGGACCGGGCGGGTGTACTCGGCCGACGGCAGCACCTCGCACTCCTCGCCCTCGGCGAAGGTGACCAGGTCCCGTTCCTTGACGAAGTCCCTGGCCCGCTGGGTCTCGGCCGCGTACTCGGCCCGCATGTCGGCCAGCGTCGGCGGATGGTCGTCCATGAGCGACTCCATCGCCGCCCGCCAGTCCTCGCCGCCGTTGACGTGGACCGCCACCTCGCGCATCCGCGCGTCCAGGTCGGCCCAGGCGGACTTGCCCTTCTCGTGCAGTTCGGCGGCGCCGTACCCGAGCAGTTCCTTCTCGCGCAGCAACGTGGAGTAGAGCTTCTCGCCCATCCGCCAGGTGCCGCCGCACTGGAAGCCCTCGAGGAACGTGACAAGTTCGTCGAACGCCCGCGCGGCCGGCTCGGCGGCCTCGGCCAGCTTGGCGGCGAGATCGGGGTCCTCGACCATCGACGGGATCGTGCGCGTGAGGAAGTTACGGCCGGTGCGCGCCTGGCCGAGCCCGCGCTTGACCAGCAGTGGCGCGGCGAGCTCCGGGTCCAGGTTGGCCTGGCAGGCGGCCAGCACGCCGGGCACCTCGGCCAGGCGCAGGAGGGCCGAGGAGACCAGTTCGGGCTCCGGCTTGAGCCGCCGCTGGAACGGCGCGTACATCGGGCTGAAGATCGCCGAGAGGTAGGCGGCGGGGTCGCGCCGCCACTCGGGCCAGGACGCGAGCGCGATCGAGCCCCTCAGCTGGGAGAGGACCAGTTCCCTGTCGATCGTGTCGTCCAGGGTCGTCGTCTGGATCCCCGAGAGGTGTTCGAGCCAGCGGACCTCCTCCCGTTCGCGGGCGGCCCAGGCGGTGGCGGTGAAGTCGCCGAGCGTGTGATCGTAACCGTCGGCCCCTAACAAGCTGGCCACGACGGGACGGTCGGAAAAGTACCACTTGAGAAACTCGTCCACTGATGCACCATATCCTGAGCAAATGCCCCTGCAGATCACTGGCGCGCTAGGTGACCCTGACCTCATTCGCCTCCCCTGGGAGGTCCCCCTCCAAGACTGGCCGCAGCACCACCTCGTCGATCTGCCACGCGGCATCTCGCGGCACGTGGTGCGGTTCGCGCGGCTGTCCGGCAAGGTGTACGCGATCAAGGAGATCAGCGAGCGTTACGCCAAGCGGGAGTACCAGCTGCTCTGGGATCTCGCCCGTCTCGACGCCCCCGCCGTGGAGCCGGTCGCGTACGTCACCGGCCGCGAGGAGGGGCTGGACGCGGCGCTGATCACCCGGCACCTGCAGTTCTCGCTGCCCTACCGGGCGGTCATGTCGGGCACGCTGCGCCCCGACACGCTCACCCGGCTGCTGGACGCGCTCGCCGTGCTGCTGGTGCGGCTGCACCTGAACGGCTTCTACTGGGGTGACTGCTCGCTGTCCAACACGCTCTTCCGCAGGGACGCGGGAGCGTTCGCGGCGTACCTGGTGGACGCCGAGACCGGCGAGATGCACCCGATGATCAGCGAGGGCCAGCGGCTGGCCGACATCGACGCCGCGCACACGAACATCTTCGGCGAGATGCTCGACCTGGAGGCCGGCGGGCTGCTGCACCCGTCCATCGATCCCATGGACACCGCCGAGGACGTCGTCGCCCGCTACCACCGCCTGTGGGACGAGATCACCCAGAGCGAGATCATCGAAGAGGTCGACTGGCACCGGGTGGAGCAGCGGATCCGGCGGCTGAACCTGCTCGGCTTCGACGTGGCCGAGATGATGGTGCGGCGCAAGGTCGGCACCGGGCGGCTCATCGTCCGGCCCAAGGTCGTGGACGCCGGGCACCACCAGCGGCGGCTGCTCCGGCTGACCGGCCTGGACGTGGAGGAGAACCAGGCGCGGCGGCTGCTCAACGACCTCGACGGGTTCAGGGTGGCCAAGGGGCTGCGGCACGAGGACGAGGCCATCGTGGCGCACCGGTGGCTGGCGGAGGTGTTCCAGCCGACGGTCGACGCCATTCCCGCGGAGCTGCGCGGGAAGCTGGAGCCCGCGCAGCTCTTCCACGAGATACTCGACCACCGCTGGTACCTGTCGGAGGAGCAGGGCGCCGACGTGGGGCTGGCCGCGGCCGTGAAGTCATACGTGGACAACGTGCTCGTGCACAAGCCCGACGAGAAGGCACTCCTCCCGGACGAGCCGTCTCAGTAGGCCACCGTGATGCGCTTGCGCGGGTGGGCCCCGTTCTCCAGCTCGTCCGCGACGGCGACCGCGTAGTCCTCGGCCGAGATGAAGCTGCGGCCCTCGGCGTCGGCCAGCAGCATGTCGCCGCCGATGCGGTAGACGCCGGTACGCTCGCCGGGCGCGACCTCGGCGGCCGGCGAGATGTACGTCCAGTCGAGGTCCTCGACCTCCCGGTAGAGGCCGAGGGCCGACCTCTGGGCCAGCGACTCCTTCTTGTGGACGGCCGGGAAGTCGGGCGCGTCGACCAGGTCCTGACCGGGCGCGATCTGGAGGCTGCCCGCGCCGCCCACGACGATCAGCCTGCGCACTCCGGCCGCCCGCACGCCCTCGATGAGGGCGCGGTTGGCGTCGAGGAACGGCGGCTCCGGCTCGGTGCCGTCGCGCGGCGGGGCGATGGCGGAGACGACGGCGTCGTAGCCCTCGGCCAGCGTGGCGGCGTCGTGGACGTCGCCCTGGACCGGGCCCTTGCGGCTGACGGCGGTCACCTGGTGGCCGCGGTTGGTCAGCTCGGCGGCGATGCGCTGACCGACCATGCCGGTCGCGCCGAAGAGCAGGATCTTCATGAGAGCCAGAGTATCCATCGGCCTGATCGACGGGCCGAAGCTCTTCGCCCAGCTCAGGACGTGTATCGGCGTCACTCAGAAAGTCCTTCTGCGCCGTACCGGTAATGCTCCCTACATTCCGGACATGGGGTGAGTGGTGATATCGCCGCTACAAGGGAGAACGGATGGGAGTCGATCCCGAAAGCCGGTTCGAGGAGATCTACGGATCTTCGTACGGGCCGCTGCTCGGGTACGCGTTGCGTCGCTGCTCGGACCCCGATGACGCGGCCGACGTGGTGGCCGAGACCTTCATGGTCGCGTGGCGGCGCATAGAGGAGGTCCCCGAGGGCGACGAAGCGAGGTTATGGCTCTTCGGGGTGGCCAGGAACGTGCTGGCCAATCAGCGGCGCGGCGAGCGGCGGCACGAGCAGCGGACCGCCGCCCTGCGCGCGCAACTGGCGGCTTCGCCGCTCGTGGCCGAGCCGCCCGGGCAGGACCTCTCGCAGCTGGGCCGGGTGTTCCGGGCCCTGCCCGAGGACGACAGGGAGCTGCTGGCGCTGGTCGCCTGGGAGCGGCTGGATCCCGGCCAGATCGCCAGGGTTCTCGGCATCTCACGTAACGCCGTACGGGTCAGGCTCTACCGCGCGCGCAAGCGCTTCGCCCGCGGGCTGACCGAGGCCGGAATCGAGTATTCGCGCGCCGTCGCGATGGAAGGGAGCAACCTGTGAACATCGCCGATCTCGCCCGGGTGCGGGACGAACAGCTGGCCGGGGATCCGGTGGGGCAGGCGTCCGGCGCGGGGGCGCGGGCGCTGATGGAGTCGATCATGGCCGAGGAGCGGGCGCCCGCGCGAAGGCGTGCCCCGCGCAGAGGACGGTGGCTCGCGCTGGGTGTGGCGGCGGCCGCGGCGGCCGCCGTGCTCGTCGTCGGAGTGCCGTTCGGCGGCCCGGTCACCCAGTACGCCAACGCCGCGGTGTCGGTCAAGGCCGGCGACGACTACCTGGAAGTGGCGATCAACGACCCCGAGGCCGAAGCGGAGAAGTTCACGGAGGCGTTCCGGGCGGTCGGGTTGGACGCCGAGGTGAAGAAGGCGCCGGTGCCGCCGGAGGACGTGGGCGAGCTGGTCGGCCCGGTCATGGACGGGACCTTCCCGCCTGGCACGGGCGTGACGACCAGCCCGACGGAGAACTGCGCCTCCGCCTGGTGCGGCAAGGTCTCCGTACCCGTCCACTTCGCCGGAAAGATCATTTTCGGCATCGGCCGGCCCGCCGCACCGGGGGAGCGCTACGCCACTTCGGGCCTGATCTCCCCGGGGCGGGACGGCGATGACTTCAGCGACGGCTACAAGGCATATGGCAAGCGGGTGGCGGAGGTGAGGGCCGACTTGGAGCGGATGGGCCTGAAGCTCACCTACATAGTGATGTGGAAGAACCCTGACGGCACCGGCGTGGGACACGAGGTGGAGGCCCCGTACATCAAGGACGATTGGACCGTCGCTTACGCGCGCAAGACCGCGTCCGACGCCGCCGAAGTGATGGTCGAGGCCGGTCCCGACGTGCCCAGGGATTCGCTGCCCACAGCCCCCCTGCACGAGGGCCCCGACTGGTGGAAGGAGTGAATCCGCTCTTGCCGTTCTCGCCGCGCTCGACGATGCTTTCGTCTGACCCCGGTGGATCACGGCACGGTCACGTCTCGATTGCGCCCCCTTGACGCGTGTCGGCGGCCGTCCGTACGTTCGGGCAAACGTTTAGGAAACTTTCCTAATTCCAAACGGGAGCCCTGATGACCCACCCGGGCGAGATCACTCGGCGTCAGATGCTGCGCCGCCTCGGCATGACCGCGTTCGTCGCCGGCCCCGGCGCGGGCCTGCTCAGTGCCTGCGCCACCGGCGGCACGGGAGGGGAGCCGTCGGCCGCCCCGAGCATCACCGCCTCCGCGAGCTCCAAGAACCCGTTCGGCGTCGATCCGAAGAAGCCGCTCGAGGTGGTGATCTTCGGCGGCGGGTACGGCGACGCGTACGCCAAGGACGTGCACGAGGCGCTCTACAAGAAGGAGTTCCCGGGTGTGACGGTCAAGCACGACGCCACCCAGCAGATCGGCACCCAGCTACGCCCGCGCTTCGTCAGCGGCGACGTGCCCGACGTGCTCAACAACTCCGGCCCCGAGTCGATGGACCTGGCCGCGCTGGCCGCCGAGGGGCACCTGGCCGACCTGAGCGTGCTCTTCGACGCCCCGTCCATCGACGACCCGGCCAAGAAGGTGCGTGACACCGTCACGCCCGCCGTCATCGACAACGCCAAGATCGACGGCAAGGACCTCGTGCTCAACTACACGGTGTCGCACCGGGCGCTCTGGTACAACGCCAAGCTGTTCGCGTCCAAGGGGTGGACGCTGCCGAAGACGTGGGCCGAGTTCACGGCGCTGGGGGACAAGGCCAAGCAGGAGGGGATCCTGCTCTTCGCGTACCCCGGGCTGAAGGGCCCGTACTACCAGCTCTGGAACGTCCTCTACACGGCCGCCAAGATCGGCGGGAACCAGGTCATCATCGACATCGACAACCTGGTCGACAACGCCTGGAACGCCGAGCCGATGAAGCAGGCGGTCGCGGCCTGGGTGGACATCCAGGCGAAATATGGCGACAAAGCGTACTTTGGCCTCGACCATACCCAGACCCAGATCAAGCAGCTCCAGAACAAGCTGCTCTTCTACCCGGTGGGTTCCTGGATCGAGAACGAGATGGCCAAGGACAAGCCCGACGACTTCGAGTACGCCATCGCCCCCCTTCCCGACGTCACCTCCGCCGACAAGATGCCGTACGGCGCCATCCAGGTCGGCGTCGGCGAGAACTTCGTGGTCGCGGCCAAGGGCAAGAACCCGCAGGGCGGCCTCGAATACCTGCGCATCATGCTGTCCAAGGAAGGCGCGCGGGGATTCACGGAGAAGACCGAGAACCTCACGGTGGTGAACGGCGCCGCCGACGGCCTCGACCTGCCCGCCGGGCTGCGGAGCGCCGCCAAGGCCCAGGACGCCGCCGGCCAGAACATCATCACCGACGCGCGTTTCGAGGGCTGGTACAAGGAGCTGTTCGACTACGGCACCCAGCAGATCAACGTGGTCATGGCCGGGCGCGTCACCCCGGAGAAGTTCTGCGCCGACATGCAGAAGAAGGCCGACCAGATCAAGAAGGACGACGCGGTGGCCAAGCAGACGCGGAGCCAGTGAGCAGATGGAACGGCTGCGCAAGTACGGGTTCGTCGCCGGGTTTCTCGTCGTCCCGATCACGCTCTATTCGGTCTTCGTCATCAGCCCGTACATCCAGGCGTTCCAGCTCTCCCTGACCAGCTGGAACGGATACAGCTCGATCGTGCGGTACGTGGGGCTGGACAACTTCGGCCGGCTCTTCGACGACGAGGTGTTCTGGCAGGCCCTGCGCAACCACGGGATCATGCTGCTCGTCCTGCCGATCGTGACGATCGTCATCGCGCTGTTCCTGTCGTTCCTGCTGAACCTGGGCGGCGGTCCGCGCGGCGCGGGCATGAGAGGGGTGTGGGGGTCGAAGTTCTACCGGGTGGTGTTCTTCTTCCCCCAGGTCCTGGCCGTGGCCGTGGTGGGCGTGCTCTTCCAGGCCGTCTACCGGCCGGACGCGGACGGCGTGCTCAACGGCGTGCTCGCCGTCTTCGGCGCCGCGCCCGTCGGCTGGCTCACCGAGCCGAGCCTCGCCCTCTGGTCGATCATCGCGGTGATGGTCTGGCAGGGCGTCGGCTTCTACGTGGTGCTGTTCTCGGCGGGCATGGCGGCCATTCCGAAGGATTATTTCGAGGCCGCCGCGCTGGACGGCGCCGGGCGCGTGCGGTTGTTCTTCTCGATAACGCTGCCGCTGCTGCGCGACACCGTCCAGGTCGGCTGGATCTATCTGGGGATCGCGGCCTTCGACGGGTTCGCGCTGGTGCAGGTGCTGGCGGGCGACAAGGGCGAGCCGGACGGCGCGACGACCATTCTCCCCGTCACCATCTACAAAACGGCCTTCGCCTACAACAAGGTCGGCTACGCGTCCGCGATGGGTGTGGCGCTGTTCTTCCTCACCGTGACGTTCGCGGTGCTGACCTTGCGTACGACCAGGCGTGAGAGGGTTGAGCTCTAGACATGGCCAGAAATCGCCCACCGCGCCCCAGTGTGCTGGCCGGCCTCTCGCACATCGCGCTGGCCGTCTGGGCGCTGCTGATCATCCTGCCGCTGCTGTGGACGTTCCTGGCGTCGTTCAAGAGCAACACCGAGATCTTCGGCGATCCGCTGCAGCTCCCGGGGGCGCTGCGGCTGGACTCGTGGGGGAGGGCCTGGGACAAGGCGCACGTCGGGCGGTACATGCTCAACACCGTCATTGTCGTCTTCTTCGGCACGGCGGGCACGATGCTGTTCGGGTCGATGGCGGCGTACGTGCTGGCGCGCTATCAGTTCATCGGCAACAAGCTGATCTACTACTACTTCGTGGCCGGGCTGGCGTTCCCGGTGTTCCTGGCGCTCGGTCCGCTCTTCTTCGTCGTCAAGCAGCTCGGGCTGCTGGACTCCCACGTCGGGCTCATCCTCGTCTACATCGCGTACTCCCTGCCTTTCACCGTGTTCTTCTTAGCGGCATTTTTCCGGACATTGCCGGAAACGGTCGCCGAAGCCGCCATGATCGACGGCGCCTCGCACACCCGCACGTTCTTCCAGATCATGGTCCCCATGGCCAGGCCCGGCCTGATCAGCATCACGATCTTCAACGTCCTGGGCCAGTGGAACCAGTACCTCCTGCCCCTGGTCCTCCTGGCCGGCGACCCGAACAAATGGGTCCTCACCCAGGGCATCGCCAAGATCTCGACCTTGGCGGGGTACGAGGCGGACTGGCCGGGCCTGTTCGCCGCCCTGAGCATGACGATCCTGCCGGTCATGGTCGTCTACATCATCTTCCAGCGCCAGATCCAGTCGGGGCTCAGCTCCGGGGCGCTGAAGTAACGTGGCGCCCATGGACAAGAACCTGCCCGAATGGCGGCGTGAGGGCGACGAGATCCGGCGCACGGTCACCGCGCCCGACTTCCCCGCCGCCATCCGCATCGTCGACGAGATCGCGGTGAAGGCCGAGGAGTTGAATCACCATCCCGACATCGACATCCGCTGGCGCACGCTCCATCTGACCCTCACCACCCATGACAAGGGCGGACTCACCGATCTCGATTTCACGCTGGCCGCGATCATCGACGACATCGCGGCGAAACACGGCGCCTGATTCCGAATACAAACCGTAGCAGGACGATTACTCGTTAGAGTGGGTGCCCTCCCGGAGCCCGCAGTGCCGTCAGGGCTCGAACCATGGAGGGTCTCATGCGCGTGCCCGCACTCCTGCTCGTCCTGCTCACCGCAGCCTGCGCGGGGCCGCCCGCCCCGGTCCAGAATTTCGCGGGCACCAGTGAGGTCTCGCCGACCGGGGGGATCAAGCTGTCCGGCGGGGGAGAGTTCAGTCCCACCGACACCTCCGCCATCGTGTACGACGGCAAGCTGGTCCCGAAGGGAGCCCAGGCCAGCGCGACCGTCGAGTCGTCCGGCAACACGACCCGCACGTCTCTCGTGGTCGAGGGCCTGCTGCCCGACCACCGCTACGGAGCCCACCTCCACACCAAGCCCTGCGGCGCCAAGCCCGACGATTCAGGGCCCCACTTCCAGCACCACCGCGGCGAGGTCAGCCCGAGCAGCGAGGTCTGGCTCGACGTGGCCACCAACGGCGACGGCGCGGGCCGCTCGACCGCACGCAACGACTGGGCCCTCGACCCGAGCGATCTGCCCGGCTCGCTCGTCCTCCACTCCGAGGCCACCAAGACCTCAGGCCCGGGGGTCGGCACGGCGGGCGTGCGCGTGGCCTGCCTGACCCTGAAAAAGGGCTCCTGAGCGCCCGCAAAACCGGGCATAATTACACAATTACATAGCGAGGTTGGGAGTATTCGTGACCCAGTGGCAGCCACCCAGATTACGGCTGTTCGAAGCCGCGCACCGCAGGGCGACCTGGCTCGAACTACTCTACGACCTCGTCTTCGTCGTGGCCGTCGCCGAGCTGGCCGACGTGCTCACCGGGAGCCTGCTGACGTTCGTGGGCCTGTTCGTGCCCATCTGGTGGGCCTGGGCGGGCTACGTCTTCTACGCCAACAGGTTCGACACCGACGACGTCAGCCACCGGCTGCTCGCCTTGCCGCAGATCCTGGCCGTGGCGACGATGGCGGCGAGCGTGAGCGACATCGGCCAGCGCTCGGCGCTCTTCGCCGTCTCCTACGCCGTGGCCAGGGTGCTGCTCATCGTGGCCTACCTCCGCGCCGGCCGCCACGTCCCCGAGGCCAGGCCGCTGGCCGTCCACTACGCCGTCGGGTTCACGGTGGCCGTGCTCATCTGGCTGGCCTCGCTCGCCGTCGACCCGCCCCTGCGCTACGTGTTCTGGGGCGTCGCGCTCCTGATCGACCTCGCCACGCCCCTCCTGGGCAGGCGCCACCAGGGCAAGCTGCCGCCGCAGACCGAGCACCTGCCGGAGCGCTTCGGCCTGTTCGTGGTGATCGTGCTGGGCGAGGTGGTGGCCGCGGTCGTCGTCGGGCTGAAGGGCCACGACGTCACGCCGGGCACGCTGCTGATCGCCCTGGCGGGAGTGGCGATCGCGATGGGCTTCTGGTGGCTGTACTTCGGCCACATCGACGAGTCCGTCGTGCTCCGTACCCAGCTGGCCGGGCAGGTGTGGGTCTATTCGCACCTGCCGCTCTCACTGGGCCTGGTGGCGTTCGGGATCGGGATCGAGCACGCGATCGAGCACCCGCCGTCGGCCACCTGGTCCGTCGGGGTGCCCGCCGCCCTGGTGCTCGCCGTGCTCGGCCTGCAGCACCTATGCTCGTCCGACAGGCGCTCGGGCACGATCCGCCTCGCCGCGGCGGCCCTCACGCTCGCCACCTCGGCGCTTCCCGTCGTGGCCGCGCTCCCGCTCATCCTCCTGTACGCGGCGGCGCAGGTGGCGTACGACCTGACGAACCGCCCCCAGCCGGAAGGTGCCGCATGACCCCCGAGGACCTGTTCGACCGCCAGCTTGCCGCCATCGCCGACCGCGACCTGGAGGCCCTGCTGAGCCAGTACCACGACGACGCCACGGTCGTCCGCCTCGACCGCGTCGCCCGGGGGCTCGCCGAGATCAAGGACCTGTTCACGGCGTACTTCTCGGCGGAGCCCCGGGTCGACGAGATCGTCTCGTCGCGGACGACCGACGACGTGATCTTCTACAACGCCCTGATGACGATCAACGGCAACCGCGTCACCACGTACGGCACCTTGGTGATCAGGGACGGCAGGATCTGGCGCCAGACGGCGGCCGCCATGCCGCTCACCTGATCGCCGCCGCCATCGGCTGCCACGGTGCCGCGTCGAAGATCAGCATGATCGAGGTGATCTTGCCGTCGTGCAGCCTGAAGTGCTCGGCCGTCCGCTGGATCCCAGCGGGCGTCGCCGTGTGCACGTCGTAGACGAGCGTCGCCTCCGACTCGCCGTACAGCTCGCTGATCATCTCCACCTCCGTCACCACCCGCAGGAACCCCTCCAGTCCCGCCAGGTGACCGGCGGGGTCCGCGGAGGCGATGAACGGGCTCCTGAACGAGAACGGCTCGCCCACCAGCGCCGCGGCGGCGGCCACGTCACCCCGGAACCGGGCGTCGTGATAGGCCCTGACGACCTCGCGCGCGCTCATCGGGCCTCCTGGGCGCTCAGGTGCTCGGCCAGCCGCTGCTGGTTGTCGGCCAGCCGCAGGCACAGGTGGCGCAGCGAGGTCAGCTCCTCGGGCGAGAACCCCCGGAAGATCGCCGCCATGGCGAGCTGCGACGGCTTCCTGAACGCCTCGATCCAGGCCCGCCCGTCGGGGGTGATCCTGGCGAGCACCGAACGCCGGTCGCGCGGGTCCTGAACCCGGCGGACGAGCCCGTCCTTCTCCAATGTGTCGACAAGTCCTGTCACGTTCCTCGAGCTCACGCCCGCCGACTGGGCCAGCTCTCCGATGCTGAGGCCGTCGTCGCCGGCGGCGCCCATAAATTGCCAGTCCGGTCAGCGCTCCTTGACGAGGGTGAACGCGCCGCGGCTCAGCGCGAGGAGTTCCCGGGCCGCCTTGGTCTCGTCGAACGGCCTGCTCGGGTCGGTCGCCATCGCCGTGACGAAGTACGTCCTGCCGTCCGATGACCGGGCGAGGTAGCTCAGGTCGAACACGCCCGGCTCCGAGCCGCCCTTGTGCCACACCGACGGCCACCGGCCCTTGTCCAGCCTCAGCCCGGCGTCGTTGATGGACAGCACCTGGCCGATGTGCTCGTCGGGCAGCATCGCCAGATGCGAGTAGACCTCGCAGAGATCGGCGGGGGAGCCGTACCACTCGAGCGTGTCCAGCTCGCGCGGCGCGGTCCACCCGGTGATGCCGGACAGCGGCACCTTGGCGACGACCTCGTCCAGGTACGCGCGCCGCTCCGCCGTCCCCAGCGACAGGTAGCGCTTGGCATGGCGGGGATAGTCGGCGCCCTTGAGTACGGACAGCTCCCTCGTCGTGAGGAAAGGCACGTTGCGCTTGTCATGCCCGCCCCAGGCCCGCATCGTGCGCTCGACCGTCTTGCGGCCCACCTTGTGGATCAGCAGGTCGGTGGCGGTGTTGTCGCTGATGGAGATCATCAGCCTGGCGGCCTCCAGGACGGAGACCTTGCTGCCGTCCGGGCGGTTCTGCAGCTCGCCGGACGGCAGGCTCTTCAGCTCGGGTGTGATCGTGAGCCGGGTGTCCCAGCCGAACGCGCCCCCGCGGATGCGCTCGGCCACCGCGCCGAGCACGTACAGCTTGAACATCGACCCGAGCGGGCGGGCCGTGCCGCGGGCGACGGCGTGCACCGGGCGGCAGGCTCCGCCCTTGCCCAGCTCGGCCGCCATGAAGCCGGCCTGGGACGCCACCTTGCCGAGGCGTTCGTCCAGCTCGGCCCAGCTCTTGGGCTCCGGGGCGCGGAACTGCAGGCCGTCGATCAGACCGGCGGCGTCCACGGAGAGCACGACCTCGTGCGACGTGCCTGCCGCCACGACCGCCGCCACCAGCGCCCGGTCCTGCGACTGCGCGAGCCGTTCCAGCCGCATGCCCTGGAAAGCCGCCAGGACCTGGTTGATCTGGTCGGCGGGGATGTCTTTGAGGAAGCCGGCGGCGAAGTGCCCCGCCAGCTCGCTCTCGGCGATCGGTGTACGGGAGACGGCGTCGAGCAGCCAGCGCAATTGCCTGCCGACAGGCGTGTCGGGGATCTCCGGCGCGGCCACGGCGGTGGCAGGGGTGACCGTGGCCTGGGCCGGGACGGGCGCGCTCACGCACGCCGTCGCGGCGACCGCCACCGCGGCCGCCGCCAGAACGCGGGCGGGCTTCGACATGGATCCTCCTCGATTCGGGTTTCGGGTGTTTCCAGCGAACCGGGGCACGAGAGCGCGGGCCACCAAGCGGGCCGCCGTTCTCGCAGGTGCGGATGGCCGCAGGAAATATGCGGATAACCTCATAGACGATCTCCCGGACGCCCGCGACGATGGGGGCCTATGAGTTCCAGGCTGGTGGCCGGGCTGCTGGCGACGATCGCGGCCGGGGGCCTCGTGGCCGGCGCGTTGCTGGAGAGCGGGCTGCCTGCCCCGGCGACCCAGTGGATGTTCATCGCGCTCGGCCTGATTCTGCCCACGCTCGGGTTGCTGCTGGCGGTCAGACGTCCGGAGGTCCGCTACGGCTGGCTCCTGCTCGCCGCCGCGCTGTGCCTCGGGCTCGGCGCGCTCGGCCTGGGGCTGTCGGCCCGCGGCGGGTATCCCCATCTCCTGGTCACCCTGCTCAGCTGCATGTCCGCCGGCTTCTACGGCCTGACATGGATCTTCGTACCGCTGCTCTTCCCCGACGGGCGGCTGCCCTCGCGCCGATGGCGGCCCGTCGCGTGGATCTCGGGCGTCGCCGTCGCCGTGCACGGCGTCGGGCTGACCTTCACCGGCATCAAGCCGTACGAGATGCTGGACAAGCCCCTGGTGGCCCTCCTCGTGGCCGGTGTCGCGCAGTTCGTCACGTGGATCATGGCGGTGACCGTGTTCTGCGGGCTGGTGGTGCGCTGGCGGCGCAGCGAGCAGGCGGAGCGTGGGCAGTACGCCTGGATGGTCGGCGGCGTGACCCTGAGCCTGGCCGGGGGCGTGCTGTTGCTGAGCTCGGGGACGTGGGTGTCAGGGCTGGCGGGGGTGATGATGCTGATCGGGGCGCTGCCGGCGGCCATCGGGGTGGCGGTCGTCCGGCACCGGCTGCTCGACATCAGGATCGGCATCAGGGGATCGCGGCTGCACCTGATGTTCGACGTGCGCCCGACGGTGGACGAGGTGCTGTCCGACCTCGGCACGGCGCTCGACGACGCGCCCGAGCCCGTGGAGCTGCTCGGACGGCTGGCCGCGGCCGTGCGTACCGGGCTGGAGGTCAGGTGGGCGGCCGTGACACTCGCGGACGGACGGCGCGTGGTCGCCGGCAAGGAGGAGGGCGCGGCGGTGCTGGCGGTGCCGGTACGCGGCGGACTCGGGCGGATCGAATGCGGCCCACCGCTCGTCACGGGCCCACTGCCCCGCTCGCTGCCCCGCTCCCTGACCCGTGAGGACAAGCGGCTCCTGGAGGCCCTGGCCGTGCCCGCCGGCCTCGCCATCCAGAGCGCGGGCCTGGTCACCCGGCTGGTCAACGCGCAGGAGGCGGAGCGCCGTCGCATTGAGCGCAACATCCACGACGGCGTGCAGCAGCAGCTCGTCGCGCTCATCGCCGGGCTGGAGCTGGCCCGCGCCACGGGAGCGGGCCCCGACACGCTTGCCCACCTGCGTGAACAGGCCCGCCAGACGCTCGCCGACCTGCGCGAGCTGGCGGCCGGCATCCACCCGTCCGCGCTCAGCCAGGGCGGCCTGGTGGAGGCCGTGGAGGAGCGCTGCTCCCGCCTGCCCGTGCAGACCACGGTGTCCGTTCCATCCTCCTTGCGGTCCAGGCGGTTCGCCGACGAGATCGAGGGCGCCATGTACTTCACCGTGAGCGAGGCGGTGGCCAACGCGCTCAAGCACGCGGCGGCCGCCACCATAGACGTACGCCTGTCGCAGGCGGACGGCCGCCTGCGCGCCACGGTCGCCGACGACGGCACGGGCTTCGACCCGTCCGCCACCGATCGCAGAGGGCTGGCGACGCTGTCCGACCGGCTGGACGCCCTCGGCGGCGGCCTGACCGTGGACAGCTCGCCGGGGAAGGGGACGCGTTTGACCGCGTGGGTGCCGGCCGATGGATGATCTCGCGCCCATCCGTACGGTGGTGGCGGACGACCACTACCTGGTACGCGAGGGCACCCGCCAGCTGCTCGACATGTCGGGCGAGGTGACCGTCGTCGGCGCGGTGGGCAACGCCGACGAGCTCCTCGATGCCGTCCGCCGCCTCGCCCCCGACGTCGTGATCACCGACATCCGCATGCCGGGCGGGGACTGGCGGCCCGGTTTCGAGGGCATAGACGCGGCCCACCGCATCCGCGCCGCCCATCCGGCCGTCGGGGTGGTGGTGCTGTCGCAGTTCTCGGACACGTTGTTCGCGTTCGAGCTGTTCAAGCACGGTACGGAGGGTTACGCGTACCTCCTCAAGGACCGCGTGGGGGACCTCGACGAGCTGCTCGGAGCGATCAGGGCGGTCGCCTCCGGCGGCTCGGTCATCGACCCGAAGGTGGTGGAGGGGCTCCTCGCCAGGCGCGACGTACGGGGGCAGCGGGAGGCGCTGACGGCACGTGAGCGGGATGTGCTGAGGGAGATGGCGCACGGCCGCTCCAACTCGGCCATCGCCAGGGCCCTGCACCTGTCGATCTCGTCGGTGGAGAAGAACGTCAACGCGATCTTCACCAAGCTCGGGCTGGAGAACAGCGGTGACGTGCACAGGCGGGTGGCCGCCGTGCTCGCCTACCTCGGCCCCGATGTGTCCTAGTGGGCTTTCTAGGATGGCCCGCATGCTGATCGAGGAACGTGCCCCTGCGGATACCGGGCTCGCCGCGCTCCTGGACGCGGCCTTCGCCGAGCTGGTCGCCAGGTACGGCCCCGAGGGCCGCTCGGGCGTGCACGCCGACGCGAGATTCCTGGTGGCCGTGGTCGACCGGGTCGCCGTCGGCTGCGGCGCCGTGCAACCGGGCGAGGGCGCGACCGGCGAGCTCAAGCGCATGTACGTCGACCCCCGCTTCCGGGGGCGCGGCGTCGCACGGTCCCTGCTGAAGGCCCTGGAGGAGCTCGCGGTGGAGCTGGGGTACGACCGGATGCGCCTGGCCACCGGAGTCCGCCAGCCCGAGGCTGTCGCCCTCTACGAGAGCTCCGGCTATGAGCGGATCGAGCCCTACGGCAAGTACGCAGGCCAGACGCTGGTCTTCTGCTATGCCAAGAACCTTCTGATGTGATGGGCGCACCCGCCCACTCCTGATCGGCGGCAGGGGCCGGCTTCTCGCGTCGGCGGTCAGCCGAAGACGGCGGGCGGCGGGACCGGGGCCAGGACCGGGTCGCCGTCCTTGATCGGGGCGGCGCCCGCGATGAACTTCGTCAGCGCCTCCCCGTACACGCATCTCGCCTGCGTGAGGCCGCCCGCCGCGCGGCGGGTCATCAGGTCCACGGGCAGGGCCGTACGCGAGGCCGCCACGATCAGGTTGCCGAAGCGGCGCCCGCGCATGATGCCCGGCTCCGCCAGCAGGGCCACGTGGCCGAACGTGCGCGTCACCGTGGCGAGCAGGCGCCTGGCGAAGGCGAGGCCCTTCCCGTCGGCCATGTTGATCAACAGGGTGCCGGACGGCCGGAGGACCCTGGCGAGGTCGCCCATGTACTCCGTCGTGGCCAGCTCCACCGGCATCGTCGCCCCCGTGAAGGCGTCCAGCACCACCAGGTCCGCCGACGCGTCCCAGATCTTGGCGGTGCCCTCCCGGCCGCCCTCGACGATGACCTTCAGCTTGGGCACCGACCGCAGGTCCAGCTGCTCGCGGACGAGATTGACCAGGAGGCCGTCGGGCTCGATGACGATGTGGCGGGAGTCGCGGCGGGTGGCGGAGATGTAGCGGGGGATGGTGCAGGCGCCCCCGCCCACGTGTACGCAGCTCAGCGGTCCGTCGGGCAGAAGGTCGATCACATCCGCCATGAGTCGGACATACTCGAATTCCAGAAATGTCGGGTCTTGTAGATCAACGTACGACTGAGGTACGCCATCCTTGGACAGCACCCAGCCGTCCTGCCTGTCCAGGTCCCGGAGCAGCTCGATCTCGCCGAACGTCACCGGATACAGGCCAGGCATCGGTTCCCGCTGTCCACGTGCCAAGCTGATCCCCTCCTGGGAGAAACCGTATGCGACGACGAAGGCTGATTGTGCTCGTTATCGCAGTGTTGGCGGTAGTTGGGGCGGGTGCATTCGCTGTCATGGCGTCGAACGGGGTCAAGGGGAGCGCCGCCCAGACCGCCGCGGCGTACTTCGACGCGTGGCGCAAGGGCGACGTGCCCCGCATGGAGCGCCTGGTGTACCAGCCGCCCCGGGACTTCGCCGCCCAGCATTACCGGCTGACGGAGAATCTCCACGTCAGCTCCATCCAGCTGACACCCGGGCGGTTGAAGAGCGTGGGGGAGGAGGCCGCCGAGGTGCCGTTCGCGGGGGTGCGGCAGCTCGACGAGTTCGGGGCGTGGCCGTTCGACAGCACGTTGCGGCTGGGCGTACGGGACCGGGCGTGGAAGGTGTTATGGGCCCCCGAGACGCTGCACCCCCTCCTCAAGGACGGCGGCACGCTGGAACTGGACGAGATCGACGTCTCGGCGACCGAGCTGGTCACCAGAGAGGGCGACAGGATCCCCAACGACAGTTACGCGGACTCGTACCTCAACCAGCTCAAACCCGAGCTCGCCCAGGCCGGGCACGCCTGGGAGCTGGTCTCGAAGGTGCCGGGGCAGCCCGTCAGGCAGCTCATGACCCACCAGCCCAAGGCGAACGTCGAACGCACCACCCTGTCACGCAACGTCCAGGCCGCCGCCGCCAGGGCGCTGGACGCGGCCGAGGACTCCACGATCATCGCCATCCGGCCGAGCACCGGCGAGATCGTCGCGCTCGCCGACCGCCTCAAGGACAACTACAGCGCCGTACGCGATGTCTTCCCGCCCGGCTCCGTCTTCAAGACGATCACCGCGGCGGCGCTGATCAAGAACGGGCTCGACCCGGCGGCGCAGGTGCCGTGCCCGGGCACGTACACGATCCCCTTCAACCGGCCCTTCGACAACGACGGCAAGGTGGACCGCGGGCTCGTCAGCTTCGCCGACGCGTACGCCTACTCCTGCAACACGACCTTCGTCGAGCAGGCCACCACCAGGCTGACCGCGGACCAGCTGCGTCAGACGGCCGACGAGTGGGGGTTCGGGCGGCCGATCGCGACCGGCATCGGCGGCACCTGCGGCACTATGCCGGACACCGACGACCCGAACATGTTCGGCGCGGACGCCATCGGCCAGGGCCAGGTCGTCACCACGCCGCTCTGCATGGCCGCGGTCGCCGCCGCCGTGCAGAGCGGCACCTGGCGCTCGCCCAGGCTGCTGTCGGAGGCACAGGTGCGCCGCATCGACGGCACCCCGTACAAGGACGTGCCGATGGACGGGCAGGTCGTGGCCGCGCTCAGGGACATGATGGCCGCCGTGGTCGATCACGGTACGGCCAGGGACATGGGGCTGCCGGAGGGCGTGGCGGGCAAGACGGGGACGGCGGAGGTGGACGGCGGCGAAGGGTCGCACGCGTGGTTCATCGGCTACCGGGACGACCTGGCCTTCTGCGTGTTCGTGCGGCACGGCGGCTCGGGGCGCCAGGCGGCCGTCCCCATCGCCGCCCGCTTCCTCAACGGCCTTTAACTCTCAAAAGCTAACCTATGGTGGGCCGCGTTCAGCGGTCCGCCACAGGTAGCGAATTTCGCACCTACAGTACCGTAGGTTTCATGACGACCATCACCGTCAAGCCGAGGCTGCGAGGCTGGTTGCACACCGGAGCGCTGCCCGTGGCGCTGGTCGCGGGCTTCGTGCTCGTGGCACTCGGCCCGACCCTGCAGGCGCGGCTGGCCGCCGCCGTTTACGCCATAACGTCCGGTTCGTTGTTCGGGATCTCGGCCACCTATCACCGGGGCACGATGGGTCCGCGGCTGGCGGAGTTCCTGCGCCGGTTCGATCATGCGAACATCTATCTGATCATCGCCGGCACCTACACCCCGTTCGCCCTGCTGGCGCTCGACGGGGCGGCGCGGGTCGCGGTGCTCGCCGTCATCTGGGGCGGGGCCATGGCCGGGGTGCTGTTCAGGGTGCTGTGGATGGGCGCGCCGCGCTGGCTCTACACCGTCCTCTACCTGGCGCTGGGCTGGACGGCGATCTTCGTGATGCCGCAGCTGCTGCACGGCGCGGGTGTGGCCGCCGTCGTGCTGGTGGCCGTCGGGGGCGTCCTCTACTCGGCGGGAGCCATCGTGTACGGCCTGCGCCGCCCGGACCCGTCGCCCCGCTGGTTCGGCTTCCACGAGGTCTTCCACGCCCTGACTCTCGCCGCCTACCTGGTGCAGTACATCGCGGTGTCGATCGTGGTCTATTCGCACGTGTAGCAGTTCGAATCACTGATATTTGACCCCGTGCTGGTCTCTTTCCGGTTATAGCCCGGAAAACAGGTCAGCATGGGAGATATCACTCGGTCATGGTGGCTGCTGCTCCTGCGCGGCCTCGCGTCCATCCTCTTCGGGTTCCTGGCCCTGATCTGGCCGGCGATCACGCTGTTCGTGCTGGTGACCGTCTTCGGCGCGTACGCGTTGGTGGGCGGGGTGTTCGAGCTGCTCGCCGGGTTCCGGCACGGGGCCGAGTCGAGGGCCTGGCTCATCATTTCCGGAATTTTCGGGATCCTGGTCGGTATAGCGACGTTCATCTGGCCCGGCATCACCTCGCTCGCCCTGCTCTTCATCGTGGCCTTCTGGGCCATCGTCACCGGTGTCCTGGAGATCGTGGCCGGGATCCGGCTGCGGAAGACCATCGACAACGAGTGGATGCTCATCATCGGAGGCGCCCTGTCGGTGATCTTCGGCATCCTGCTGCTCGTCTGGCCTGTCTCGGGCCTGCTCAGCCTCGTCTGGCTGGTCGGCATCTTCGCGATCCTGCACGGCGTCGCGGAGATCGCCCTGGCGTTCCGCGTGAAGAACTTCACTCGGAGGGTAGGTATGCCATAAATTTTATGCGTATGGCCCCTCTCGACAAGAGGAACACACGCCGCTTCGACGCACGTGGAGTCTTCATGGACGTACACGCCCGCCTCGCCCGCCACCTGCTCGTCGACGGCTACCGTCTCGTGCTCGACCTGGAGCAGAGCCACGGCTCCTGGCTCGTCGACGCCCGGAGCGGACGCCGTTACCTGGACTTCTACACGTTCTTCGCCTCCGCGCCGCTCGGGGTGAACCCACCCTTCGACGCCGAGTTCACCCGGTTGCTCGGCCAGGTCGCCCGCAACAAACCGGCGAACCCCGACATCTACACCGAGCAGCTGGCGGACTTCGTCGACACCTTCTCCCGCGTGCTGGGCGATCCGGAGCTGCCGCACCTGTTCTTCGTGGAAGGCGGCGCCCTGGCCGTCGAGAACGCGCTCAAGACGGCCTTCGACTGGAAGAGCCGCCGCAACGAGGCCGCCGGCCGCTCACGCGACCTGGGCACCAAGGTCCTGCACCTGACGAAGGCCTTCCACGGCCGCAGCGGCTACACCCTGAGCCTGACCAACACCGAGCCGGGCAAGACCGACCGCTTCCCCAAGTTCGACTGGCCGCGGATCGACGTGCCCGCCATCCACTTCGGCGACGTCGAGGCGGCCGAGGAGCGTGCGCTGGCGCAGGCACGCGAGGCGTTCGAGCGGAATCCGTACGACATCGCCTGTTTCATCGCCGAGCCGATCCAGGGCGAGGGCGGCGACAATCACATGCGGCCCGAGTTCCTCCAGGCCATGCAGGACATGTGCCACGAGTACGACGCCCTGTTCATCCTCGACGAGGTCCAGACGGGCGGCGGCACGACCGGCACGCCGTGGGCGTACCAGCAGCTGGGCCTCGCCCCGGATGTGGTGGCGTTCGCGAAGAAGGTCCAGGTGGGCGGGATCATGGCGGGGCGCAGGGTCGACCTGGTGCCGGAGAACGTGTTCGAGCAGAGCGGGCGCATCAACTCCACATGGGGCGGCGGCCTGGTGGACATGGTCCGCAGCCGGGGCATCCTGGAGATCGTCGAGCGCGACGGGCTGATCGCCCGCGCCGGCACCCTCGGCACCGCGCTGCTCGACGGCCTCACCAAGCTGGAGGCCGATCGCCCCGAGCTGGTCTCCAACGTCCGCGGCAGGGGCCTGATGTGCGCGTTCGACCTGCCGGACCACACCACGCGCGACGCGCTGGTGACCCGGCTCAGGGAGGATCACGGGGTGCTGGCGCTGCCCTGCGGTCCCCGTTCCGTACGTCTGCGCCCGGCGATGAACATCCCGGAGGCCGACGTCGACCACGGCCTGCGGGCACTGGCGGAGGCGCTCACTGCGTGACGCTGGCGGCCGAGCGGCGGGGGCCGAAGTAGCGCCAGAAGAAGTTGAGCAGCACGGTCAGGCGGTTGCGCCCGCCCAGCAGGTACGCCACGTGAATGAAGATCCACACCAGCCAGGCGGGCAGCCCGCGCATGGTGAGCCCGTTGGACAGCTGCAACACGGCCTCCGACTTGCCCACGGTGGCCATGATGCCCGGATCGCGATAGGAGAACGCCTGCAGCGGCCGCCCCTGGGCGGCCGCGAGGATCTGCGTGGCCACGTGCTCGCCCATCTGCATCGCCGGCTGGGCGAGCTGGGGCAGCGGGTCGGGCGGCCCCGCCAGGTCGCCCGCCACGAAGATCTCGGGATGCTCCGGTACGTTCAGGGCCTCCGTCACCTTGATCCTGCCGCCCTTGCCCTGCGGCAGCCCCCAGTCGCCGACCTGCTGGGGCGCCGTGACGCCGAGCGCCCACACGGTCACGTCGCTCGGCAGCCGCGTGCCGTCGGACAGCACCACCGCGTCCGGCTCGACGGACGCGACCGTGGAACCCAGCCGCAGCCGCACCCCTCTCCGGCGCAGCGCCCGCGCCGCCGCGTCCCGCAGCCTCGCCTTGTACGGCGCCAGCACGTAGTCGAACCGCTCCACCAGCGTCACGCTGGTCTGGTCCGGCTTGATCTCGGGGTGCGTCAGGGGTAGCGTGCGCCGCCGCAGCTCGGCCAGCGTGCCGGCCATCTCGACCCCGGTCGCGCCCGCGCCGACCACCACGACGTGCACGCTCTTGCGCCGGCCCGCCGCGGTGTCCTCCAGGTAGTGCTGGAACCGGCGGCGCAACGTCGCCGCGTCGCTGAGCGAGTAGATCGGCAGCGCGTTCTCCTGCGCGCCCTCGATGCCGAGCCAGTTGGTGGTGACGCCGGTGCCCAGGACGAGGTAGTCGTACTCGACCCCGCTGCCGTCGTCGAGCTCCACGCGCCGCTCGGCCGGGAGGATCTTGGTCACCGCGGCCCGGCGTGCCCGCACGTTGGGCCACTTCGCGGCGAACGTGCGGATGGGGTACGAGACGTCCGCGCTGCTCATCGCGGCGGTCGCCACCTGGTAGAGGAGTGGCTGGAAGGTCGCGTACGGGTTGCGGTCGATGAGCGTCACCAGCGCTCCGGCCTCGGCCAGCTCCTTGGTGGCGGCCAGCCCGGCGAACCCGGCCCCCACCACCACGACTCGCGGTCTCTGCACCATGCCATGGTCCATGGCCTCGCCGGGCCCCCTTAAACCCTGGCGAAGTGTTCTTGCCGAAAAGGCATCTTTGCCTTTTCGGCAAGAACTGTTACGGTGATCGCCATGCCGACCAGTAACGGGCTGCGTGAACGCAAGAAGCGGGAGACCCGAGTCGCGTTGAGCCTCGCGACGATCCGCCTGTGCGTCGAGCGCGGCTGGGAGAACGTCACCATCGAGGACATCGCCGCCGCGGCCAACGTGTCCGTACGCACCTTCCGTAACTACTTCTCGAACAAGGCGGAGGCCATCGCCGCCGCCCACGTCGAGCGCACGCTGCGGATCGCGGACGGGATACGCGTCAGTCCGCCCGGCGAACCCCTGTGGGAGTCGATCGTGACCGCGGTACGGGCCAACTTCGCCCCGGACGGCAGCGCGGACGGCAGCGCGGACGGCAGCGCGGGCGAAGGTGCGGGCGACAGCGCGGGTGCCGAGTTCGGGCGCTGGCGCGACGGGGTCGCGCTCATGCTGGCCGAGCCGGCGCTGCAGGGCGAGGTGCTCAAGGCGAACGCGGCCGCGCAGGACGAGCTTGCCCGGGCGATCGCCGAGCGCACCGGCGCCCATCCCACGCGGGACGTCTACCCGAAACTGGTCGCCGCGGTGATCGGCGCCGGCAGTGCCGTGGCCATCGAGCACTGCCTGCGCGCCGAGCAGCCGACCCCGCTCGACCAGGTGTTGCGCGAGGTGTTCGACCGGCTCGCCGCGGGCCTTCCCGTTCCGTCCTACAGAGGAGAACATCATGATCACTGACGTCGTCATCGCCGGCGGCGGCCCGAACGGGCTGATGCTGGCCTGCGAGCTGGCCCTGGCCGGCGTCCGCCCCATCGTGCTGGAACACCTGGCCGCGCCCAGCGCCGAGCCCAAGGCGAACGGCCTGCTCGGCCAGGTCGTGAGGATGGTCGACCGCCGCGGCCTCTATGAGCGCCTCAGCGGCAGCGAGGGGCCGCCGCAGCCGAACTCCGCGTACTTCATGTTCGCCGCGATGGGCCTGGACCTGAGCCTGCTGGCGGACAGCCCGGTATACGGCCTGGCGGTGCCGCAGCTCCGCATCGTGCAGGTGCTGGAGGAGCGCGCCCGCGAGCTCGGCGTGGAGATCCGCCGCGAACACGAGATCACCGGCCTCACACAGGACGACGACTCGGTCATGGTGGAGGTCTCGGGTCCGGACGGGACGTACCGGCTGAGCTCCCGCTACCTGGTCGGCGCGGACGGGGCGCACAGCCTCACGCGCAAGCTGGCCGGAATCGGCTTCCCCGGCGTCACCTACGACCGGACGACCGTCCGCTCGGCGCACGCGACCGTTCCCGCGGAGTGGGTGGACCCGGCCACCGGCGCGCTGAACGTGCCCGGCTACGGCGCCGTGCCGCCGTTCCTGCCGCACCGCACCGAGCGCGGCGGGTTCTCGTACGCGCCCCTGCCCGGCCACTCGCCGCTCATCAACACCAGCGAGTGGGACCAGCCGGAGCCCGACGCCCCGATGACCCTGGACGAGCTGCGGGAGAGCGTCCGCCGGGTGCTCGGCGCCGACGTGCCGCTCGGCCCGCCCGCCGGCGAAGGACCGCACGTGCTGCGCCGCCTGACCCGCGGCAACACCCGGATGGCCGAACGGTTCTCCGACCGGCGCGTGTTCCTGGTCGGGGACGCCGCCCACGTGTACGCCGCCGCCGGCGGCGGCCCGGGGCTCAACCTCGGGCTGCAGGACGCGATCAACCTCGGCTGGAAGCTGGCCGCCGAGCTCCGCGGCGGCGCGCCGGTCGGTCTGCTGGACAGCTACGAGACCGAACGCCGGCAGGCGGCCCGCCGCATGATCATGAACGCGCAGGCGCAGTCCGCGCTGATCGGGCCGGGCAGCGACGTCACCGAGCTACGCGAGCTGTTCACCGAGCTGCTCGGCTACCGGGACAACGTCCAGCACCTCGCCGAGCTCATCGCGGGCGCCGACGTCCGTTACGACATGGGGGAGTCCGGCGATCACCCGCTGGCCGGCCGGTTCGCGCCGGACATGTCGCTGCTGACCGCGGACGGTCCCGTCCGGCTCGCGGAGCTGACCCGGAGCGCGCGGCCCCTGCTCGTGGACCTGACCGAGTCCGGGTGCCTGACGGGAGCGCTGTCCGGGCGGCACGAGACGGCGGTGGACCTCCTGACGGCCCGCCCCGAACCTCCTGCGCCCGCGGCCACCGCCCTCCTGCTCCGGCCGGACTCCTACGTGGCCTGGGCGTCGTCCTCGCCCCGCCCCGGCCCCGAGGAGCTGAAGGCCCTCCAGGCGGCGCTGGAACGCTGGTTCGGCTGACCCGTCCTGGAGTTACTCCTGGCGTGACAGCCACAGCCCGATGGCCGTGACCCGGGAGTCCACCCCTAGCTTGGCGTAGATGCGATTGACGTGGTTCTTGACCGTCTTCTCGCTGAGGAAGAGCCGTTGCGCGATCTGGCCGTTGGACTGGCCGGTCGCGATCAGGTCCATGACCTCGGCTTCACGCTTGCTCAGCGACGTGAACACGCTATCGAACGCTGCGTCGTCGACTCTCATCCGGCCTCCGGGGGCGCGCAGACGGTCAAGATCGCCGATGGCCCCCGTGCTCTCCGGCGTTAGCGGTAGACAGCGAGCATAACTCGCATTGTCATGGTTTGGGGCCATTGTCGGGAGAAAACGCCAACGGCCGGTCCCGAAGGACCGGCCGTTGAGCGGTGGGGTGAGCGAAGGGACTTGAACCCTCGACATCCAGGACCACAACCTGGCGCTCTGCCAACTGAGCTACGCCCACCATGAGCCGCCCTCGTGTGGCGGCACAGGAAAAGTGTAGCGGGGTTCAGGAGTCTTTACGCCACTCCTTTAGCCGCTGACACGCTCTGCCAGCGATCTCGCGGTGGCGGAGTCGGGCCCCGGCTGTGCCACGAAGATCGCCGCGCGGTAGTAACGCAGCTCCCTGATGCTCTCCGTGATGTCCGCCAGAGCCCGGTGTCCGCCCTGCTTCTCCGGTGCGGCGAAGTAGACCCGCGGATACCAGCGGCGGACCAGCTCCTTGATCGACGAGACGTCGATCATCCGGTAGTGCAGGTAGCCGTCGACCCCGGGCATGTCGCGCGAGATGAACGTGCGGTCGGTGCCGATGGAGTTGCCGCACAGCGGCGCCTTCTTCGGCTCGGGGATGTGGCGGCGGATGTAGTCGAGCACGAGCGACTCGGCCTCCGCCAGCGTCACCCCGCCGCCCAGCTCAGGCAGCAGCCCCGAGGCCGTGTGCATCTCACGCACGATCTCGGACATCTGCTCCAGCGACTCCGGCGGCGGTTTGATGACCACGTCGACGCCCTCGTCCAGCTGATTGAGCTCGCTGTCGGTGATGACGCACGCCACCTCGATAAGCGCGTCGCGGCTCAGGTCGAGCCCCGTCATCTCACAGTCGATCCAGACCAGCAAGTCACTCATTCGATCTCCTCGCCCAGCGGCTCGGAGCAATCCGCCCGCTTGTTACCCCACCAGCCTAGTGCCACCGGTCAGGCCGGTTTGAGCGAGCTGAGAACCTTGCCGAGCACGTCGGTGCCGAGATTGTCGGGTACGGACGCGTACACGATGGCAGGTCGCTCGCCCTGGCCGCGATCCATGAGCACGATCGCGCCGTTCTCCTTCTTCCACTTGAAGCCCTTCTCCTCCGAGATCTTCGTGAAGTCGAGCTCGAACTGCAGCACCCAGGCGTCCTTGTCGCCGATCTTGATCGCCTTGTCCTGCACGACCTTGGTCTCATGGGCGATCTGGTAGTACCGGGTGGAGAAGTCGACGAAGACCGCCTTGGCCGTCTCGCCCAGCCCCGACGCGCCGGTGTAGGGGTAGAGCTCGTTGAGCAGCCCCGTGTAGACGTTGCCGACCCAGTCGCCCTGGCCGTCGTACTTCTCCTGTGCGGTGGCCTGCACCGCGCTCGACCACGTCTGCTGGGTCGGGTCCGTGCCGTTGATCTCGTTGGACGGGGGCACCGTCCAGTCCTCGGGCACCTGGAAGGAGAGGCCGGACTGCTTGTCGGTGATGCGGCCGCCGACCGGCTGCGGCAGCTCGACGGCGCCCTGGGTGGGCGGCGGGCTGGACGGCAGCTCGTTGCTGGGCGGCGGCTGCTGCTCGTACGTGTCCTCAGGCGTCGGCGGCGAGGCGGTGTCCGTGCTGCTCCGGTTGATGAAGAAGATGCCTCCCACCACCACCAGCGCGATCACCACCAGCGCGGCCAGCCCGCCGAACACCCACGGCAGCGGATTGCTCTGCTTGGGCGGCGGGCCGTAGCCGGGACCCGGCATGGGGCCGCCGGGCCACTGGGCGGTCGGCGCGGCCTGACCGTAGGCCGACTGGGCGGTCGGCGCGGGCTGGCCATAGGCCGACTGGCCGAAGGTCGGCTGGCCGTACTGGAGCGTGGGGTTCGCGGGCGACGCCGACCAGTCGGGGCCCGACTGCGGCTGCGGCCCGGAAGGCGGTTGCTGGGGCTGAGCCTGGAACTGCGGCCCCGTGCCCGGCTGCTGGGGCTGGGGACCGGAGCCCGGCTGCTGGAACTGCGGTCCGGAGCCCGGCTGCTGGGACTGGGGCTGGGACTGGAACTGCGGCCCCGAGCCGGGCTGCGGCCCTGAGCCCGGCTGCTGCGCGTGCACGGCATCGGTCCACTGGTTGCCGTCCCACCAGCGGAGCTGGGGCTCTCCGTAGGGGTCTGGGTACCAGCCCGCGGGGGTCTGCGTGGTCATGGTCGCCAGATTAGTAAGAACCGCATTGATATGCATTGCTGGGACGGCATCAACACTTGTACGTGAAGCTCGCCTTGTCGGTACGCACCGGGCCGGGTGTCAGGATCCGCAGTGTGGCGGTGGCTTTGACGTTGCTCCTGCCCTGCAACGTCCATCGGAACGGCACCTGGTACGTCGTCTGGCCCGACTTCGTACGCAGAGTTCCCTTGACGACCTCCTTGTCCAGGTTCTTGTGCCATTCGTAGATGATCTCGCCGGATGCCCCGTTGGTGACCACGGTGCCGGTGATCAGGACGGCCTTCCCGCAGCCCTGGGTCTTCTTCGGCGCCGCCACGTCGATCGACATGACCGCCAGATCCGGCGAGTCGCCCGCGTAGAGCCAGGCCAGGATCGCCCCCGCCATGATGGCGGCGAAGAGGGCCGAGGAGAGGATCGTGCGCCGCCGCCGCGCCCGCAGGGCCTTGGCCGGTCCGCCGCCGCCGGGGCGGTGCTCGGTGGCGGCCTGGTCGCGCCCGGACCGCCAGATCCGCTCGGCGGTGGTCTCCGGCTGCTGCACCTGCGTGCCGATCCCCGGCCCGAACTGCACGGATTCCGAGGCCCGGTCGGGGACGTGCAGCAGCGTGACGATGTCGCCCTCGTCCCTGGGCGGCAGCGCGGGCGGCGCCGCGAACGCCCGAGCCTGCGCGAACGCCGACCTCCCCCGAGCGGCCTGAGCCAGCCCGTCCCGGCCGGCCGCCTCGCCGATCAGCAGGTCGCGCGCGGTGGCGAGGCCCAGGGTGCCGGCCGTGGCCGCGGCACGTTCCAGCAGCTCGGTGAGGCGCGAGCGGCCCTGACCGAGAGAGGCGGCCAGCCCGCGTGCCAGCGACGCCCAGCCGGCCGCGTCCCGTTCGCGCGGTGAGGCCTGGCCGCGGATGGCGTCGGACAGGCCGCGCTCGGACAGCAGCGCCGCGCCCTCCGCCGTGATCACGACGGTGCCCGGGTGGACCGAGCCGTGGGTGACCCCGGCCGCGTGCAGCGCGAGCAGGGTCTGTACGGTCTCCAGCAGCACGGACACCGCCCCCGGCGGGTCGATCGGCCCGGCGGCGAGCAGGTCGGACAGCGTGGGGCTGACCGCCTGCGCGGTGAGCAGCCACACCTGGTCACCCGCCGCCACCACGTCGGCCACCGGGATCAGCCCGGTCAGCCCGCCCAGTACGAGCCGCTGGTCGGTCATGACCGTCTGCACCACGCGCTCGCGCACGCCCGGCAGGCCGATGATCCTCGGATCGAACAGCAGCGCCCCCGCCCTGCGGCCATCGGGTGAGATGGCGTCGATCCAGTTGCCGACCTCGGTCATCCAGGTGTGCTCTGTGAGCCGGAATCCGGCGATACCGTTTGCAGGGTTGCTCATCGCCGTCCCCCAGGCGCGTCCTAGCGCTTCCTTCGGTGCCGTCCCGCCATACGGCGTTTCACCGCAAGTGTGACCGGAACCGCGCCGGACGTCATCAGGCCGAGGGCGACGAACGCGGACTGCGCCTTGCTCGCGCGGTCGAGCCGCGGCTCCTCCGGCGTCGGACCGCTTCCGTCACCCGGCTCCCCGTTCCCTGCCGGCTCGCCCTTGGTCGGCGCCTGACCTCCGGTGTTCTCGCCCTCCCTGGGGCCCTGGCTGGGGTCTCCCGGGGGCTGGCTCGGCTGGCTCGTCGACGTGGTGGGGGTGGGTTCCGGAGTGGGAGCGGACGAGGACGGCAGCCGCTGGCCCTCAGGGTCCTGCGCCTTGCCGGTGACCTGAGGCTCGTCCGGCGTGGGCGTCGAGGTGGGCTTCTTCGTCCTGGTCGGCGGAGTCCTGACCGGGGTGCGCGTGGGCCGTGGCGTGGGGGTCCGCGTGGGACGCCTGCTCGCGGTCGGCTGGGCGGGAGGCGGCGCGGCGCTCTGCGTACTCGTCGGCGTCGGCGCGGGCGTGCTCGGCTTCGGAGTGGTCTCCTCGGCCGTGGGCGCCGGTTCCTCCTCCTCCGTCTCGGTCGGCTCGACCGTGGCAGGGTCGGCCGTGGTCGGAGTGACCGTGCTGGTCTGCGCCCGCAGCGCGGGCTCGTCCATCGACACGTTGACGAGGACCACGGCCGCGACGAGCAGCACGCCGGCCGCGCTCGCGCCGATGGCCACCTTCGCGGACAGCTTGCCGAGGAGCCGGGAGGGCCCGCGGAACCGGGTCTCGGCCAGCGACGTCTGCGCCTGCGCGGGTTCGGCGAGCTCGCTCGGGAAGAGCATGGCCAGCAGGCCGGCGAGGGCGGCCAGGCGGCGTCGCCCGCGCTCCTCCCAGTCGCGTCCGTACCCCTCGGCCGCGACGGCCTCGAGCTCGGCCAGGAACGCCTCCGCGGACCGCGGCCGCTCGGCCGGGTCCTTGGCCAGGCCGCGCTCGATCAGGCCCTGGAGCGGCGCGGGCACCTCGTCCACCGGCGGCGCGGCGCTCTGGTGCTGGCGGGCCAGGGCCGCGAGGGTGGACGCGCGGAAGGGCCGGGTGCCGGTCAGGCACTCGAAGAAGACGACGGTGGCCGCGTACACGTCGGTCGCGGGCGCGGGGCGGCCGCCCGACCACTGCTCGGGCGCCATGTACGGCGGCGTCCCCGCCACGCCGACGCCCTCGCCCGCCCTGACCGCGATGCCGAAGTCCACGAGCTTGCTGGTGCCGTCGCCCTGGACCATCACGTTCTCGGGCTTGAAGTCGCGGTGCACGACGCCGATCGCGTGCGCCGAGGCCAGACCCTGGAGCGACCCCTTGAGCACGGTCAGCGCCGCCTCGGGCCCGGTGGGGCCCTCGGACCTGAGGATCTCGCGCAGCGAGACCCCGTTGATCAGCTCCATGACGATCGCCGCGCCCTGGCCGGTCTCGACGTAGTCGATCAGCTGGGCGTGGTGCTTGCTCTGGACCGTGCCGAGCAGCCTGGCCTCGTGCCGGAACCGGGCGACGAACGACACGTCGGACCTCAGCTCGTCGCTGAGGTACTTGATGGCCACCTCGGCGCCGTCGCGGTCGCGCCTGGCCAGCACCACGCGGCCGGCCGCCCCCTGGCCGAGCTGGCGGACCTCGGTATAGCCCGGGACCCCCCACCGCCCATCACCGTGCATAACGGGTCTCCTCTGGAGTATTCCGGGCCCCCACCCTCATCAACCGGCGTAGCTTAACCAGAGGGAACCGCTTTCCCGCTACCGGAATGCATATAAGTCAGGAATCTCACCCGATGGTGTCGTCCGAGCGGGGGCTCGGGGTCCTGCTGGGCTCCTCCTCCTTGGGATCCTGGGGCTCCTTGGGACACTCCTCCGTGGCCCCGCCCGCGCTGTCGCTCCCGTTGCCCGCCGCCGGATCGGTGGAGGCCGTCACGGACCACTTGGTGCCGCACGGGAGCCTGACGGAGTGGCTCAAGGTCCTGGTGTACGAGGTCGTGCCGGACAACGTGACCGACTCCGACCCGCCGCCCTCGCCCGCCGAGAACGACACGACGAGCCGTACCGGCTGGGTGTTCGACGTGGCCACCGAGACGGTCGCGACGAGCCCGCCCTCACCCTGACCGGCCCTGACGATCGACACCCGCTCCACCTGCGGCGGGCAGGGCGCCGAGGCCCGCGCGGTGGCGGTCCTGCCGCCCGCGGACACCCGCACCGACACGGTCGCGCCGCAGGGCCGCGACTTGAAGGTGTGCGTGAACGAGCGCGCGTAGGAGGTCCGGCCCGACAGGCTCGCGGTGCGGGTGCCGACCGGGTCGCCGTTCACCGCGAACTCGGCCTCGACGGGGATCTCCCCGGTGCCGGTCGCGGCCACCCTGACCACGGCGTTCGCGGTACGGCCAGGCGCCGCGGGGAGGTTCAGCGAGACGCGCAGGCCGCTCACCCTCGTCGGGCAGGGCGGCACCGAGAGCGAGGCCGACCTGGCGCCGCCCTGGGCCGCGGGGGAGGTGGCGACGGTCACCGTGACCGTGCTGCCGCACGGGCGTTCGCCCATGTCCCAGGTGATCGCGCGGTTGTAGGACCTGGCGCCGGACAGGCGCAGGCGCTGGACGCGGCCGTCCGTGCCGGGAGCGGTCCAGGTCGCGGTGGCGGCCACGGCGGCGGTGCCGCTGGTGCGCACGGTGACCGTGGCGGCGGCGACCCCGTCCTCGTTCACCGTGAGGCCGCCCACGCTCACCCCGAGCACCGCGGTCGCCGGAGCGGGGGTGGGAGTCGGGGTCGGGGTGGGAGTCGGTGTCGGTGTCGGTGTGGGGGTCGGTGTCGGCTTGGGGGTGGGTGTCGGAGTGGGCTTCTTGGTGGGTTTGGGACTCTTTACCGGCTTGGTGGCCGTCGGGGAGCCGACCGGGGTCTTCGCGGGGCTTTCCGTGGGTACGACCGCCTCGCGCGTGCTCGGGGGCGTCTCGGGCGAGAGGGTCGTTTCCGGCGAAGGGGTCGCCTCCGGCGTCTCCTCAGGCCCGGACGACGGATCCGACGACGGATCCGACGACGGATCCGACGACGGATCCGACGACGGGTCGGCCGCCGGCTCCGTCGTGACCTGCGACGGCGGCACGGCCGCCGCGGCGCCGGCGGGCTCCGTGGGCATCGGCGTGTGACGGTTGGCCAGCACGACCACCACCACCGCCACGGCGGCCGCCGCGGCCAGCGCGCCGCCCATGGCCACGCGGGCGGTGTTCGAGCGCAGGCCCCGGAAGACCGTCCTCGCCAGCGAGGTCGTCGCCTCGGGAGCGGGTGTCTCCGGCGTGGGCAGCAGGAGCGCGAGCAGGGCCACGAGCGCCGCCAGCCGCCGCTTGCCGCGCTCCTCCCAGTCCTCGCCGTACGCCGCCCTGGCCGTGGCCTCCAGCTCCGCCACGAACGCGTGCGCGCTGACCGGCCGGCGCGCGGGATCCTTGGCCAGCCCGCGCCTGACCAGCTCGCGCACCGGGTCCGGCGCGTCGTGGAAGGGCACGGGCGCGTGAATGTGCTGGTAGCCGAGCACGCTCGGCTCGGTCGACCGGTACGGCCGGTGCCCGGTCAGGCACTCGAAGAAGACGGCCGTGGCCGCGTACACGTCGGTCGCCGGCGTGGCGGGCAGCCCCTCCCACAGCTCGGGCGCCATGTACGGCGGCGTGCCCTCCGGATGCGCCGCTGTGCCCTGCCGCACCGCGATCCCGAAGTCGACCAGCTTGCTGACGCCGTCGTCCCTGACGATCACGTTCTCCGGCTTGTAGTCCCTGTGCACCAGCCCGAGGTCGTGCGCCCTGGCCAGGCCGAGCAGCGAGCCCTTCAGCACGGCCAGCGCCGCCTCCGGCTCGGTCGTGCCGTTCTCGCGCAGCAGGGCCCGCAGCGAGACGCCGTTGACCAACTCCATCACGATGCAGGCCCCACCGGCGTCCTGGAGGTACTCCCACATCGTGGCGATGTTCGGGTCGCGCAGCGTGGTCAGCAGCCGCGCCTCCGACTGGAACCTGGCCAGCGCGGCGGGGTCGCGCCGCAGCTCCTCGGAGAGATACTTGATCGCGACCTTGACCCCGGTCTCGTCGTGCAGGGCCAGTGCGACCCGACCGCTGGCGCCCGCACCGAGCTGCTTGACTTCGGTATATCCGGGAGCGCTCCACTCCATCGCCGTCTCCCATCAGGAGCAGGTGGTGCCTGCTTAATGGAACTACTCCCGACGGAGGATGTGAACGGGCATTTCGATACCTTCTGGGAGCACCGGATCCGGCTCCGGTTCGCCCCATGAGGTGACCAGGGGCAGCACCCCGGCCCATACGGGCAGGTCGTAGTCCTCTTCTTCGTCCTTGGGCCCGCCGCGCCTGATCTTGACCGACGCCTCCTCCAATGACAGGGCCAGCACCGCCGTGGCGGCCAGCTCCTTACGTGACGGCCGCCTGACGTAGTCCCACTGGCCGGGCGCGAGCTGCTCGGACAGGGCCCGCAGCCCCGCCATCCGCTCGTCGGGGTCCGTCACCACTCTGGCCGGCCCGTAGATGATCGCCGAACGGTAGTTGACCGAGTGGTTGAAGATCGAGCGGGCCAGCACGATGCCGTCCACGTGCGTGACCGTGACGCACACGTCGCTCCCGTCGCCCGCGCGCAGCGACGTGGCCCCGGTGGAGCCGTGCAGGTAGAGGGTCTCGCCGATCCGGCCGTAGCCCGTGGGGACGACCATGGGATGGCCGTTCACGACGACGCCCAGGTGGCAGATCAGTCCGGTGTCGAGCACCTCGTAGAGATCGTTCCTGTCGGTGCTGCCGCGCTGCTTCTCGCGGCCGAGCGTGGTGCGGGGAGTGGTGGAGAGCATGATTCGACCGTAACCACGAAGTGGACCTATCCTGTATGGCCACTATCCAGCCCTTCGCGGAGACCACTTCCGTGCGTACCAACGTTGACCTGCCCATATCTCTCTCGCGCGACTCGGACGAGCCGCTGACGGCGCAGCTCGCCGACTGGCTGCGGCGTGCCATGCTGGACGGCACGCTGGCGCCCGGCGAGCGGCTGCCCTCCACGCGTTCCCTGGCGGCCCAGCTCGCGGTGAGCAGGACCGTGATCACTGAGGCGTACCAGCAGCTGTACGCCGAGGGCTGGCTGGACGGGCGGCACGGCTCCGGCACGTTCGTGGCCGAGATGGAGGTCACCAGGCCGCAGCCCAGGGAGAGCACGTACGTGCCCGCGCCGCCGCCGGCTCCGGCCGACTCGATCGACCTGACGCCGGGCGAGCCCTGGGTGCGCGACTACGACCAGGCGGCGTGGCGGCGGGCCTGGCGCAAGGCCGCCGACCTGCCGCCCGGCGCCGCACCCAACCCGTACGGCCTGCCCCGGCTCAGGGAGCTGCTGGCCGACCACCTGAGACGGGCCAGAGGCATGGCCGTCGGCCCGGAGAACATCCTGGTCACCAGGGGCACCGGCAACGGGCTCGACCTGTGCGCGCTGGCCCTGCTCGGCGGCGGCGCCCGGGCCGGCGTCGAGGACCCGGGCTACCACGTGGCGCGGACGGTGTTCGCGGCCAGGGGCGCCGAGGTGGTGCCGTGCCCCGTGGACGAGGACGGCGTGATCGTGGACGGGCTGCCCGGCGATCTCCGCGTGCTCTACACCACCCCCGCGCACCAGTACCCCCTGGGCGGGCGGCTGCCGGTCCCTCGCAGGGAGCGGTTGCTGGCCTGGGCCAGGAGCACCGGCGCGACGATCGTCGAGGACGACTACGACGCCGAGTTCCGCTACGACGTGGCCCCGCTGCCCGCACTCTACGGGCTGGACCCCTCCCGGGTGGTGCTGCTCGGCACGCTCTCCAAGACCCTCGCGCCCGACGTGGGCGTCGGCTGGCTCGTCGGCGACCCCGAGCTGGTCGCCACGATCGCCCGCCTGCGCCGCAGCGTCGCCGACCGCACCAGCGGCCCCGTCCAGCAGGCCGTGATCACCCTGCTGGAGCACGGCGACCTCGACAGGCACCTGCGCAGGATGCGCCTGGAGTACGCGCGCCGCCGCGCCGCGGTCGTCGAGCTCCTCGGGCCCGTCTGCCGCCTGCGCGGCGACACGGCCGGGCTGCACGTCCTGGCCGAGCTGCCCGCCTCCGTCGCGCCGGAGGTGATCGCGCGGGCCGGTGAGCGCGGCGTCCTGCTCGACTCCACCACGCGCCACCACCACGGCCGGGCCCACCTGCACGGCCTGGTGATCGGCTACGGCTCCGCCTCGCTCGCCGACGTCCGGCGCGGCTGCCGGATCCTGGCCGACCTGATCCGCGCCGCCCGTCCGCGCTGACGCCGCCGTCCCACGCTCGGCGCGGTGGCCGCTCTCCCGCCGTTCGTGGTCGCGGTCCTTGGGGGAGAGTGTGTGACCGACGGGTCACGGGGGCGTCAATGCTCAGGCCGGATCTGAGTAGCCGAGCCCTCGTGCCACCGAGCGCCGGCACCGCGAGGACGAGGCCAGGCGCATTGCCCGCCGCATGCTCGTCCTCGCGATCTGCGGCCACGTCGTGTCCGCCGCGGTGATCGCGGTCGTCACGTTCTTCTCAGGGGCCCAGACCGGTTATTACTTCGCCGGGTTCTACCTGCTGGCGACCGGTTTCCGGCCCATCGCGGCGTACACGTCGCACCTGCGTGACCGCGTCAGGACGCTCGGCCGGGAGGTCCGGTACCCGCGCGCGGACGTGGTGGCCCTGCGCGATCAGGTGTTCGAGCTGGAGGAGACCGCGCGGGGCCTGCGGCGGGACGTCGAGAAGCTCACCGTGGACCACCGCGCGCTGGAGCTGGCGGACCACGATCTCGGCCGGCGGATCACGCTCATGGCCCGCCGGTTTGACGAGACGGTGGACGGGCTGAGCGACAACCAGGAGGTGATCACGGGGCTGAAGGCGTTCCTGCGGCTGGTAAGGGCGGAGCCTGTGTAGGGGGCTCCAGGTCGCGCAGGACGGGGAGCGCTCGGCCGGCGTACATAGGGTCGACCGGGAGCACGTGCCGCGCCCACCAGCGCGCGGGGCCGGGGTCGGGGGACGGCTCGGTGAAGGCGGGGGCGTAGTCGTCGTACGGCGGGTCGTACAGGTAGCCGGTGGCCACCCCGCGCCGCTCCAGCTCCGCGATGGCCGCGTCGCGGTGGCGCACCAGGAGCGGCACGCGGAACAGCGGCCGCCGCACGTCGTCGCGTACGGCCGGGGCGGCCGTGGGCAGCCCGGCCAGGCGCGCGACGCCCGCCAGCCGCCGCCGGCGGTCCGCGGGCACCTTGGCCAGGCGTCTGGACTGATACCAGCGGGCCACCGGGCCGCGGCGCGAGCGGTAGTCGTGCAGGTCCGCGCGGACCCAGGGGTCGAAGGGCGGCAGCTCCGGGGCCTGGTCGAGCGCCCGCTTCAGGGCCTCCGGCTCCAGCGGGATGCGGTAGCCCTCGCGCTCCTCCTGCATGCCGAGGGCCCGCATGAGCCGGAGCGCTGGGCGTACGAGGTCGAGCCTGAGCGCCGCCTGGCGGGCCATCGAGGTGGCCACGCCGATCAGGTCGGCCCTCAGCGAGCCGGGCGCCAGCAGGGCGTCGCGGGCGCGTTCGAGCGCACGCAGGTCGGACTCGTGCTCGACGGCCAGGACGCCGCCCGAGCCCGCGCCCGGGTGCTTGGCCAGGCTGAACACCCCCGCCTGGCCGAACGTGCCCAGCGGCCGGCCGGCGATGCCCGTCTCCATCGCGTGCGCCACATCCTCGATCAGGATTTTTCCGGACAAGGCGGGGGCGTTGTCAGGGAGGCCGTACAGATTGGTCGTCAGGACGGCGTCCACCGCGGCGAGGTCGGCCCGGGAGACGTCGATGTTGCCGTCCCGGGGAGAGAGCGGCGCCATCACCGGGCGCAGCCCGGCCGCGAGCACCAGGAACAGGATCTCGTCGGCCGAGACCGGCGACATGAGCAACCGCTGCCCTGGCTCGCACCAGTGGCGCAGTGCCAGGTAGAGGCCGAGGCGGTTGGAGGGGAGCGACAGGCAGCGGCGGCCTGTGCGCTCCCGGATGAGCCTCACCCTTGCAGGACGGTACGGAGCCGCCCGTACGTCTTGAGCGCCTTGTCGGCGGTCTTGAGCAGCAACGGGTTGCCCAGCACCGTGGCGCGCGTCTTGCGCACCGGCACCCGCAGCATCCAGTGGACGCCCGCCGCCGCGCCGATCCGTGCCACACGGCCCTCGGCCACCTCGAGCTGGCCCGTCTTCAGCTTGTCCTTGTACTCCTTCTCCCCGCGGCCCATGTCGATCATCTGGATGCCGTTCTTGGCGGCCTGCTCGGCCATCGCCAGGTGGTGGATGAGGCCGGGGGAGTATTTAGCGAAATGGGGGTCGTAGGCGGGGAACCACCCGGCGAGCGTCGTACGCGTACGCAGCCCGAAATGCCCGGCCATCGGCCGGTCGTCCACGTACACCATGTCCAGCACCCCGGCGAAGCTGTCCGAGCGGGTCGCCAGCAGCCGCTCGACCAGCTCCACGATCCAGCGGTGCGCGAACCTGTCGGTGCGCCCCGTGCGGCGGTACTGGTCGGTCTTCCAGCCGAGCAGCGTGTGGAGGGGCGCCAGATCGGTGGTGGCGTAGTCGTGGCGGACCGTCCCCGCCTCGCGCTCGAGCTTGCGCGACTTGGCCAGGGTGGACTTGTACGTCTTGCCGGAGTGCTTCCTGAGCTCCTCCGTGTAGTGGTCGTAGCCGCCCCGCAGGTCGATGATCGGCGACGGGTGCCGCGAGTGCCGGGCGCTCAGCAGCGGCTGGCCGGACACCAGGTGGTCGAACTCGTACACCGCGAGCCCGCAGGCCTTCATCAGGCTGCGCGGTTCGATCTCGAAGTCCTTGGCGCGGATCAGCCCCTGCGCGTCGGTCAGCCCGGCGGCGACCGGTTTGCCGATGCCCAGCGGATGTCGCTCAAAAGGAAAGAAGCCCACGATGTCCGGACCATCGTAAAGAACGGCGACTCGCACCATATTTCGGAGTTTGCTGACCGTAATGGTGAATTCTGGGGACAAGAAGGGGCTGTCGACCGAAGGGTCCGCCTCCTGCAGATCCCGCCATCGGGTCAGTTCGGAATGGCCCAGCTCATGGGGGAGGGCAAGGGTGACGCGCATGGGCTCCTACCGTTGGCATGCCACTATTTCTCGATATTGAGGGGGGACCTGTACGGTCAGAGTAAAGGTTATTACTAGAAGCGTCATTGCCGCAGGTCCGGAACGTTGCAGAACTCCCAGCTGGTGTTCAGGACCGAGTGACGTTCTAATGTTGGTCCATGACCGTACCTGGCATTGACCGGCCCGCACTGGTCGCATGGATGGGCCGGCACGTGCCCGACGCGGGCGAGCCGCTGTCCGTCTCGCTGATCTCCGGCGGCAGGTCCAACCTGACCTACCTCGTCGAGGCCCGCGAGCGCCGCCTGGTGCTGCGCAGGCCGCCGCTCGGTCACGTGCTGCCCACCGCCCACGACATGCGGCGCGAGTGGCGGGTCATCTCGGCGCTCGCGCCCACGCCCGTTCCGGTGCCCTCGCCGGTCGCGTTCTGCGGGGACGAGTCAGTCATCGGCGCGCCGTTCTATCTCATGGGGTACGTGGCGGGCGCGGCCGTACGGACCCGGGAAGAGCTGGGCTCGCCTTCGCCGGAGCGGACGCGGCGGCTGTCGGAGCGGCTGGCCGAGGTGCTGGCGGCCATCCACGCGGTGGACTACCGCGAGGTGGGGCTGGGGGATTTCGGGCGGCCCGAGGGGTACCTGAGCAGGCAGCTCGACCGTTGGGGGCAGCAGTGGGAGCGGTCGAAGACGGCGGATCTGCCCGAGTACGACCGGCTCGTGCGGCGGCTGCGGGAGCGGCTGCCCGCCTCGTCCGACAGCACGCTGGTGCACGGGGACTACCGGCTGGACAACACGTTGATCAAGCTTGGCGACTCTCCCGAGATCGCGGCCGTGGTGGACTGGGAGATGTCCACGCTGGGTGATCCGCTGGCCGATCTGGGGCTCACTTTGACGTACTGGCACGATCGGGGGGATTCGGAACGGGCCGGGATTCCGGTGGCGGGAGATGTGACAGTGGCGCCCGGGTTCATGAATTCATCGGAGTTCGCCGCCCACTACGCAAAGGTTTCAGGCCGGGATATTTCAGATCTTGGGTTTTATGTGGCTTTTGGAAACTTCAAGCTCGCGGTCATCGTGGAGGGTATCCACGCCCGGTTCCGGCAAGGTAAGACGGTTGGGGAGGGATTCGACCGCATCGGCTCCGCGGTGCCGACGCTGATCTCCCGCGCACATCGCATGCTCGACCAGCCCTGACCCGTACGGGCACCCCTGATCCTCAGCCCTCAAGGAGCACCATGAGCACTGTTGCACTCATCACCGGAGCGGCCAGCGGCATCGGCGCCGCCGTGGCGCGGCGGCTGGCGGCGGGCGGTGCCAGATGCGTCCTCGTCGACCTCGACGGCGAAGGCGTCGAGCGGCTGGCCAAGGAGCTGGGCGGCGCGTGGCTGGCCGCCGACGTCAGCCAGGAGGAGGCCTCCCTGGAGGCGGTGGCGCTGGCCGAGCGGCGCTTCGGCCGGCTCGACCTGGTCCACCTCAACGCGGGCGTCTCCGGGCAGGTGGACCTCGCGGACTTCGACGTGGCGCGGTACCGCCAGGTGGTCGGGGTGAACATGGACGGCGTCGTGTTCGGGGTGCGGGCCAGCGTCCCGCTGCTCATCCGGTCCGGCGGGGGCGCCATCGTGGCCACCTCGTCGCTGGCCGGACTCGTGGGATTCTCCGGCGACCCGATCTACACCATGACCAAGCACGCCGTCGTCGGCCTGGTGAGGGCGCTCGCCGAGCCGCTGGCCGTGCAGAACATCCGGATAAACGCCGTATGCCCGGGATTCACCGACACGCCGCTGGTGGCCGAGTCGCGGGAGATGTTCGTCGATGCCGGGTTCCCGCTGCTCACGGCAGAGGACGTGGCCGCCGCCGTCGAATCCGCCTTCTACGCCGACACCCCCGGCACGCTCCTGGTCGTGCAGCCCGGCAGACAGCCGGTGCCGTACCGCTATGCGGGGGTGCCGGGCCCCGCAGGAGGCCAGCGGCCACCCGCGCTCTGATAAACGGCAAGTCACTTGCAAGCGGGATTATTACCGTAATAAGAGCCGGGGCTATCCCGGCTCTTGTGCGTTTCCTTATGTTCGCGCGCCCTGAAAAACCTTCGCCGGCTCGTGAGCCCCTTGTACATTTGCGCCACGATGAGGAGCCTCCAGTGATTCCAACTGACGGCCGGCACGCGCGGCGACGATCTCCGTGGCCGCTCGCTCTGGGAGCGGGCATTCTCGCGGTGGTGCTCGTGGCGGGCATCATGGTCTACGCCTCGACGCGCAGCAAGGCCCGGAGCATGTTCAGGGGCGACGAGGTCGCCTCGACGGTGCCCAACGAGCCCGCGCCGCAGCTGGAGCAGCCGCCGGCGCTCGCCAACTGGCCGCGCTGGGGCGTCACCCACACCCAGTACAGCGCCGACAACGAGCCGCGGCGGGTCGCCGAGCAGGCCAAGGGCATGCTCGGCCGGGTCCCGATGCTGCAGAACCAGCACATCATGGGCTGGGGCGTCGGCAACCCCGAGCCGAGTCCTGGTCAGTTCAACTTCCGCGACCTGAACCGGCGGCTGAGGTTCATGGCGTCGTCGCGGGCCGTGCCGGTGATCACGCTGTGCTGCGCGCCCGACTGGATGAAGGGCGGGCAGGCCGGGCGTACGGACTGGAGCAGGAACCATACGGTCGCGCCGAAACCGGAACACTTCGACGACTACGCGAAACTGGCCGCCAGGGTCGCCAGGCAGTATCCGACCGTCAAGCACTACCTGGTGTGGAACGAGTTCAAGGGCTTCTGGGATCCGTCCAGGAACCGCTGGGACGCCGAGTCGTACACCGCGCTGTACAACAAGGTCTACACGGCCTTGAAGCAGGTGGACAGGAACATCCAGGTCGGCGGCCCGTACATGCCGATCGAGAGCAACGCCAGAGGCGGCCGCTCCGAACTGAGCGGGCCGTGGGGCACGGTCGACCAGAGGGCGCTGGACGCGATCGAATACTGGCTGGACCACAAGAAGGGCGCCGATTTCGTCGTCGTCGACGGCGCCTCCATGACGAACGACCGGGGCAACATCCCCGATGATTTCGCGGCCCAGAACAAGTTCGGCGCGATCACGACCTGGCTGCGGCAGAAGAGCCGTGACCTGCCTGTGTGGTGGGCCGAATGGTACGTCGAGCCGGAGAATTCGGGCTGGTCGGAGCGGAAGCGCACGGCGGTTCAGGCGGCGGCGCTGATGGAGTTCGCCAGGAGCGGCGTGACGACCGCTCTTTACTGGAATCCGCAGCAGCAGGGGGCGGGCGAGTGCTCGGGCTGCCTGTGGGCCCCGAAAGTCGGCGGTGAGATGCCGATGGCCGGCCTGCTCAGCGGCTTCACGAAGTGGTTCCCGGTGGGGGTGCGGGTGGAGCGGGTGGACACCTCGAACCCCCGGATCACGGCACTGGGCCAGGAGCGCCAGGTCGTCATGGTGAACACCTCGGACAGGCCCGTCTCCGCGAGGGTGGACGGCCGGCGGGTGACGCTGAAACCGTACGAGATCAAGTGGTCAGGCCGCGGCGGCGCCTGAAAGCGCTCGCTTCGCTCTGAGCCGCCTCAGGCACCTGGTGCTTGGCTGTGGAGGCTGTGAGCCAGGTCGGTGAGCGCCTTGATCATCTGATCGACCGAGGTGTCAGTCAGGCCTGCGACGGTCTCGTCCGCGAGATCTTGCCACAGCTGCTTCAGCTGCGGGATGACCTGCTGCCCTTTGTCGGTCAGCTGTACGACGTTCGCGCGCGCGTCCTGGACCGCGGCGACGCGGCTGACCAGCCCCGCCGCCTCGAGCTTGCGCACCATGAGGGTGATGCTGGGTGGTTCGCAACCCGCTCCGGCAGCCAGCTGTCGCTGAGTCTGCGGGCCGTCGGCGTGGAGCAGGAGCAGCACGGCCTCATGCCCTGGGTGCAGTCCCAGCTCTGCGAGCTTGGCGCCGGCCCGGGCCCGGTGTTTCAGGGCGATCATCCGGATCGCTCCGTTCAGCGCCTCGGCCCGTTCGAAGTCCACCAGGCCTCCTTGCGTGCGAGATGGTTACGTGCATAATGGTTAGGCGCATAACGTTATGCCCGTAACCATCTGTTGAGTCTACAAGGGAGATCACCATGCGTGTAGTGGGCTTCACCTCCTTCGGCGACCCCAGCGTGCTGGCCGTCGTCGACGAGCCTTTACCCCAGCCCGGCGAAGGTCAGGTGCGGATCCGCGTCGAGGCGGCGACCGTCAATCCGGCCGACGTCGCCGCCCGTTCCGGCGCTTTTGGGCCGATGCTGCCCGCGGGACCGCGCTACGTCCTGGGCTGGGATGTGGCCGGCTGGGTCGACGCCGTCGGACCGGCCACGCCCGGCTTCGCGCCAGGAGACAACGTCGTCGGCATGTCCGACTGGCTGACAACCAAGCGCGGCACGCACGCCGAGTTCGTCGTGCTGGACGCCGCCGCGGTCGCGTCCGCTCCGGCCGGAGTCGACCCGGCCGAAGCGGCGACGCTCCCCGTCAACGCCCTGACCGCCGACCAGGCTCTGGACCTGCTCGGCCTGACCGAAGGCCAAACCGTGGCCGTCACCGGAGCAGCCGGCGCGGTCGGCGGCTACACCGTCGAACTGGCCCGGCACCGGGGTCTCAACGTCATCGGTATCGGTTCTCCCCAGGACGAGACTTTCATCAGCAGGCTCGGAGCCACCTTCCTTCCCCGCTCCGACGACCCGGCCCGCGCCCTGCGCGCGATCATGCCCGAGGGCGTGGACGGACTGCTGGACGCGGCGGTCATCGGCCCCCCGGCGCTGGCCGCGGTCAGGGACGGTGGCACGTTCGTGAGCGTGATGCCGCCCGCCACGCCACCGGCCGAGCGTGGCATCAGAGTCGAGACCGTCTTCGTCCGCAGTGACGGCGCACGCCTCAGCGAACTGGTCACCCTCGTCGAACAGGGTCGGCTCACCCTCCGGCTGGCCCAGACCTTCACCTTCGACCAGGCCGCCCAGGCCCACGAACTCTTCGCCAAGGGCGGCCTTCGCGGCCGCCTCGTCCTGACGCCGCGAGACCGGCCATGAACCACGAGGACGAGTTCGCCCGGGCATGGGCCGATCCGCGCAACACCCGCTTCGAGCCACCCTCCATCGACATCAACCGCGTGCTCGCCGAGCGGTACAAGACAAGCGAGCCGCTGACCTTCACCCGCACCATGCTGTGGGACCTCGAGGTCCGCAAGGCATGGCATCCCGACATCTACCTCCCCTACGTCGTACGCGAGGGGAGCGCCGTCACCTGGAACGCCGCAGACGATCGAACGACGTTCGACCGCTCCTCAGAGCAACGGCGCTGGATGGAGCAGGACGACTTCGGGCTGGTCCTGGAAAGGGTCCACCTGAACCCTGCCGAGCAACGGGTCACCTTCATCGGCGCGGCGGAACTGCCCGGTCCGACCGGCGCCACGCTGCGGGCGGGAACGAAGCAGCCGTTGTTCCACATCGAGCACGCGGTCGCCGGCGATGAGAAAGAGCCGCTGAATCTGTGGCGGATAGTCAACCTCACTCAGGAGCCGGACGAACGCCTTGCCCAGACGCTCAGCAGGCGCACATATGAGGGATGGCTGCCGGGCTTCATCGAGATCTACATCCGTTCAGCACTGAACATCGAGCTGACCAGGCTCGACACCGCCTGACCAAACGCACGCCGTACTTGCGTCCGGGATGGGCCAAAGCGGCCTCCCGGAGCGCGAGACTGCCAGGCCCACCGCTCGTTCTCCCCGAGCAGCAGCTAGTGCGGTGGCCACAAACGTTCGCCGGGTCTGGTGGCTGCTCCAGTTTGGGCAACAGCGACCGCTGGTCTGCAATGATCCGGGCGATTAGTCTGCTTTGCGTCGCACTAGCGAGGGGAGACCTTGTGGCTGTTCGTCATGTCATCACGATCCAGGTTGCCGCTGGCCAGGCCGCCAGTTTCGCCAGCGCTTTCAAGGCGCTGCAGGCTCTCGTGCAGCAAGAAGAGGGCTGCGAGCAGTACGAACTGTTCCAGAGTCTGGACGCCCCTGACCGGCTGGTGATACTCGAACAGTGGGCCAGCCAAGAGACGCTGGAGAAACACATGGAGGCGGAGCGCAACGACTACTCCTCACGCGTTGACGCTCTCGTGGCTCTGTGGGCACCCGGAGTTCTCCCGACAGTCGAGCGCTTCGACGTGTGACTGCAGTTCATCAGACCCGGCGCACGTTTGTGGCCACCGCACCAGGTCGGCAACACCGACTTTCGAGCTACGGTCGTTCGGGTGAGTACCGATGAGGACCGTGTCCGCCTGGCCCGGCAACTCGGGCGGTTACCCGTGCGCGAACTGGTCGACGTGCTGCGCCGGGTCCTGCCCCAGCACGCCGAGGACGGCAACGGAATGCGTACGACGCTGGTCCTGGCCACGGCCACCGTCTACGAGCAGGAGCCTGCCGGCATCGACGTGACGCTGGTGGCGTGGCCCGATCGGGACCACTACGACGATGGTCCCGGACCCGAGCAGGGCCTGTGGGAGGACGGGCGCTGCGCACGGTGTGACGTCGAGGTCAGCTCCAACGCCAAGCGGGCTTACTGCCCGGTGTGCAACACGCGCTGCACGCTGACCTGAACTGTGAATCAGGCTCGGGCTGCAACTTTGCCTTGTAGGGGTAATGAAGGCGATCCGAGGTGAGGTAGATCTTCTGCAGTGGTCACTGGTTTGATCAGCTTGCTCCACAACGCCGCTGGCTACGGATCCGGCCTGCGCGCCTTCCCCCAAGGCACGTTGACCTCCTCACCGCTCATCGCGCGGACCCGGTACGGCGTCAGGCGGGCCGGACATCCAAGTGATCAAGCCTATAAGAGTCAGGACGGGAATGGCGATCAACGCGGGAGAATGCCACTCGGGAGCTATCATCTCAAGATCGCTATCGTCATTGAGCAGCCAAAACCGTGTCAGGGGAGAGAGCAGCACCCCCACGACCAGAGTCAGTTCGTACAGGATGAGCCAGACGCCGGTCGGCACGGTGGACCTGAAAGGTGATCGATGGTTCAGGCGGTCGAGCACGGCGATGAGAACCGCCTCGGCGGCCAGAACCATGGTGATGCCGAGCGTCACATTCCGCGCATGCGCGACCTCGCGCTTCAGCTGTTCCAGCAATATGTCATTCCATGGCTCTTCGTACCAGGGATTGAGTTCTCCCTTCGGATGGGCGATCAGCTGGAGCGCGGTCATGTTGACCGCGGCATACAGAACCGGGGCTGCCAGAGCGGTCGAATATATGAGGCGACGTACGTTCATGCGCTGTTGGATGCCAATGTCGGCGTGCAAGTTTCGCTGGGCGCCCAGCCGGATGGCGAGGACGGGTTTGGCTCCATCCGAGGGAGCGGCTGAGCTGGGCGGATAAGGCATGGGCTGTTTGGACGGGTGGTCGTTGTCCACCGTGTGAGCAGACGCGCGAGACGGTGGTGGCGGCGAGCTCGGTGCTGGAGGAGTCTGTCCCGTTAACTGGCCACAGCCCCTGGCGACTTCAGTTGCGCCGGTGATGTGAGGCTCATCGTGACGGAGTAGTTACAGGATTTACATCACATTTTTGGGTAATTAGCACTTCCTCTGTGATTTCCGTCACATGGCCTTCTTGGTTTGCCAGCGTTGCAGGCATGTGAGCTGCCCGAACTCCATGAGCTGACTCAATTCGCCAGCCCTCTGCATCAACTCTTACCAGCTTGTCAAGATCTATTCCTGGTTCATCCTATCTGTGTATATCTGTGGCGTTATTTATGTGGCGCTTATGGGGATGCGCCTGAGGCCCTTGGGGTTTCTGGTCTACGGGGAGTGTGGGCGTGGCCATGCGGCGTGTTCAGGCAGCTGCGAGGGTGCTGGGTCGGAGCCGGTTAGGGCTTGGACAGAGTGGACCATCGAGATGGGCGAGTCGCGTCGCCCTGGTCGTGACCGTGGCTCTCATGCCGGGCGTTCTCGCGCTGGAGACGCAGGCGTTCGCCGTCGCCCCTTCTCCGAACCGGCTGGCTATCCCCGCTTCCCCGTCTTCAGGTTCCGTCAACAGTGCACCTGTCCAGGATTCCGGGTCCGCGGCGAATCTGCCGCACCTCGTCGGCCCGGCCGCCACTCAGCCCCAGGCGGAGGGCAAGACGGACAGCGACAGCAAGCGGCCCAAGGGCTCGCTTCCGCTGGAGAAGCCGCGCGAGATGGTGGACGAGCCGGCCGCAGACGGACTGAACAGCCCGCCGCCGCTGACCTGGGAATCGTCCCCCGACGCCGCCGGATCAGCACAAGCGACGAACGACGGACGACAGACCCGTGTTCGCGCTGAGAGCGCCGGCCTGCACAAGGTCTCCCTGGGAAGCGCGGCGCAGGACGATGCGAAGGCAACCTGGACGCAGGCTGTCACGGCCGCCGCGCTTCCGGCGGTGTCGGGAATGTTGGCCTCTCCCGGCCAGCAGGTGTCGGGGTTGTGGACGTTGCCGTCCACGCAGCCGACCTTCTACGCCTACGGCGGGGACGCGGACTCGCGGACGTTGCGTCTGGAGGCCCAGGTCGAGCACGACCCTTCGGTCGCCACCCAGGGTACGGGGCTGATCTGGTCCGCTACCGGCGACCTTTCGTCCAGCGGGTGCTACACGACCAGTAGGTGCTGGTTGCAGTCCCCTGCGGTGACGGCGGGCAAGTTGAAGGACGGTTGGCTGATCCGCTGGCGGGTGCGGGTCTCCACGTCCGGCGGCGTGGTGAGTGCGTGGTCGCCCTGGCAGGCCGGACGGGTGGACACCTCCAAGCCGGTGGTGTCGGAGGCGACGGCCTCCCCAGGCCAGTTGACGTCCGGGATATGGAGCCTGCCGTCAACTCAGCCGACTTTCTACGCGTACGGCGGAGATCCGGAGTCGCGGACGTTGCGCCTGGAGGCGCAGGTTGAGCACGACCCTTCGGTTGCGACGCAGGGTACGGGGTTGATCTGGTCGGGTTCTGGTTCTTTGTCGTCCAGTGGGTGTTACACGACCAGTAGGTGCTATCTGCAGACGCCTGCGGTGACGTCGGGCAAGTTGAAGGATGGTTGGCTGGTTCGCTGGCGGGTGCGGGTGTCGGCTGCCGACGGGGTGGCCGGTCCGTGGTCGGAGTGGCAGGGCGGACGGGTGGACACCTCCAAGCCGGTGGTGTCGGAGATGACGGCCTCCCCAGGCCAGCAGGTGGCGGGTCTGTGGACGTTGCCGTCCGCACAGCCGAGCTTCTACGCGTACGGCGGCGACCCCGATTCACGGACGTTGCGCCTGGAGGCGCAGGTTGAGCACGACCCTTCGGTCACCACGCAGGGCACGGGCCTGATCTGGTCGGGCTCAGGTGACCTGTCGAGCAGCGGCTGTTACACGACCAGTAGGTGCTATCTGCAGTCTCCTGCGGTGACGTCGGGCAAGTTGAAGGATGGTTGGCTGGTCCGCTGGCGGGTGCGGGTGTCGGCTTCCGATGGGGTGGTGGGGCCGTGGTCGGAGTGGCAGGAGTCGACGGTCGCGGTGAGCGGTACGGCGGGTAACGGCCTGGGTGCGGTGCCCGCTACCCGCGGTACCGACTCGTGGACGCTGGCGTCCGTCACACCGTGGTTGTACGCGAAGGTGACCGATGCCGGTGGTTCGAAGCTGGTGTTGGGCGCGGAGGTCGAGCACGACCCGGCCGTACCGGCGCAGGGTACGGGGCTGATCTGGTCTGGCAAGGCCACGACCTCCTATGCTTCAGGTGGCAATGCCTGGCTGCAGGTCCCGGCTGGGCAACTGACGGACGGGATGAAGGTCCGTTGGCGGGTGCGTGGTGTGACCACGGCGGGCGTGGAGGGCGCATGGTCGCCCTGGCAGAGCGCGATCGTCGATGCGACGAAGCCGGCCGCGTCCGATGCTGGGCTGACCCCGGCGACCAAGGGTGCGACGTCGTGGACGGCGTCGTCGGTGATGCCGTGGGTGTATGCCAAGGTCAGTGATCCTGATTCGCGCGCTTCGAAACTGTGGGCGCAGGTCGAGCACGACCCGGCCGCGACGGGGCAGGGTACGGGGCTGATCTGGGAGGGCAAGGGAACCACGGCGTACGCCTCGGGGGGCAACGCGTGGGTGCAGGTCCCGGCAGGAAAGCTGACGGATGGGATGAAGGTCCGCTGGCGGGTACGCGGTGAAACCACTACCGGCGCCCTCGGCCCATGGACCGACTGGACCGCTGCCGGCATCGACCTCAACAAGCCGTCGGTCGAGTCGCTGGGGATGGACCCGGCGCTTCCCGGTTCCGCGTCGTGGACGGCGGGAACATTGACGCCGTGGCTGTTCGCCAAGGTGACCGATCCGGAGAACCGGTCGAGCAAACTCAACGTGGAGGTCGAGCACGACCCGGCCGTTCCCGCTCAGGGGGCGGGGCTGATCTGGTCGGGTTCTTCGGACAAGGCGTACGTGTCAGGCACCAATGCCTGGGCGGTCGTGCCGTCAGGGAAGCTGACCGACGGATGGCAGATCCGCTGGCGGGCTCGCGCCACCACCACGTCCGGCGTATCGGGGCCGTGGTCGGAGTGGGTGTCGGCGCGCGTGGACACGACAGTGTTCAAGACGATCCCGCCCGGGCCCGCAGTGAGCATGGTGTCGGCGCCTGTCGGCCAGTTGGTGACGGGCAAGTGGATACTGCCGACCACCAGCCCGTCCTTCACCGCCGCGATCTCGGACGTGGACCGGCGGCCTGGCGTGCTGGAGGCGGAGGTCGAGCACGACCCGGCGGCGACCGGCCAGGGTACGGGTCTGATCTGGTCCGGGCAGAGCACGACGTTCGACGAAACATGTTTCACGGGGCAGACGTGCTGGGCTTCGCACGAGTCGCCCGCGGTGACGGGGCTGCAGAACGGCTGGCACGTCCGGTGGCGGGTGCGCGCGGTGGTGCAGTCCACCGCCACCGCAGGCGCGCTGGTGTCGGGCCCGTGGTCGGAGTGGCAGTACGCGCGCGTGGACACCTCCAAGCCGGTGGTGTCAGAAATGCTGGCTTCCCCGGGACAGCAGGTAGCGGGCTTGTGGACGTTGCCGTCCACCCAGCCGACCTTCTACGCCTACGGCGGCGATCCCGATTCACGCAAGTTGCGCCTTGAGGCGCAGATCGAGCACGACCCGTCGGCCGCCGGCCAGGGCTCCGGGCTTATCTGGTCCGATACCGGCACGCTGTCGAGCAGCGGTTGTTACACGTCGAGCAGATGCTGGTTGCAGTCTCCCGCGGTGACGGCGGGCAAGCTGAAGGACGGCTGGCTGGTCCGCTGGCGCGTGCGGGTGTCCACCTCCGACCAGGTGGCGGGCCCGTGGTCGGAGTGGCAGGGCGGACGGGTGGACACCTCCAAGCCGGTGGTGTCGGAGATGACGGCCTCCCCAGGACAGCAGGCGTCAGGACTGTGGAGGTTGCCGTCCACGCAGCCGACCTTCTACGCCTACGGCGGCGACCCGGATTCGCGGCCGTTGCGCCTGGAGGCGGAGATCGAGCACGACCCGTCAGCGGCGAGCCAGGGCTCGGGCCTGATCTGGGCGGCCGCCGGCGCGGTGTCGAGCGGCGGTTGTTACACGACCAGCAGGTGCTGGTTGCAGACCCCAAGCGTGGCGTCGGGCGAACTCAAGGACGGCTGGCTGATCCGCTGGCGCGTGCGGGCGTCCACCGCTGAGGGGGAGGCGGGCCCGTGGTCGGAGTGGCAGTACGCGCGCGTGGACGCCTCCAAGCCGGTGGTGTCGGAAATGCTGGCCTCGCCGGGACAGCAGGTAGCGGGCTTGTGGACGTTGCCGTCCACGCAGCCGACCTTCTACGCCTACGGCGGCGACCCCGACTCGCGGCCGTTGCGTCTGGAGGCGCAGGTCGAGCACGATCCCGCGGTCGCAGCGCAGGGCACAGGGTTGATCTGGTCCGGTACCGGCGCGGTGTCGAGCGGCGGTTGTTACACGTCGAGCAGATGCTGGTTGCAGTCTCCCGCGGTGACGGCGGGCAAGCTGAAGGACGGCTGGCTGATCCGCTGGCGGGTCCGCGTGTCCACCGCTGACGGGATTGCCAGTCAGTGGTCGGAATGGCAGGCCGGACGGGTGGACACCTCCAAGCCGGTGGTGTCGGAGATGACGGCCTCCCCGGGTCAGCAGGTGGCGGGGTTGTGGACGTTGTCGTCCGCGCAGCCGACCTTCTACGCCTATGGCGGTGACCCGGATTCGCGGGCGTTGCGTCTGGAGGCGCAGGTTGAGCACGATCCGTCGGTCGCGGCGCAGGGTACGGGGTTGATCTGGTCGGGTTCTGGTTCGTTGTCGTCCAGTGGTTGTTACACGACCAGTAGGTGCTATCTGCAGACGCCTGCGGTGACGGCGGGCAAGCTGAAGGACGGCTGGCTGGTCCGCTGGCGCGTACGGGTGTCCGCCTCCGACGGGGTGGCCGGGCCGTGGTCGGAGTGGCAGGAGTCGACGGTCGCGGTGAGCGGCACGGCGGGTAACGGCCTGGGTGCGGTGCCCGCTACCCGCGGTACCGACTCGTGGACGCTGGCGTCCGTCACACCGTGGTTGTACGCGAAGGTGACCGACGCCGGCGGTTCGAAGCTGGTGCTGGCTGCGGAGGTCGAGCACGATCCGGCCGTACCGGCACAGGGCACGGGACTGATCTGGTCCGGCAAGGCCACCGCCTCCTACGCCTCGGGCGGCAATGCCTGGCTGCAGGTCCCGGCCGGGCAACTGGCGGACGGCATGAAGGTCCGCTGGAGGGTACGCGGCGTCACCACTGCCGGCGTGGAGGGCACATGGTCACCCTGGCAGAGCGCCACCGTCGACGTGACGAAGCCCGCCGCCTCCGACGCCGGATTGACCCCGGCGACCAAGGGCGCGACGTCGTGGACGGCGTCGTCGGTGACGCCGTGGGTGTTCGCCAAGGTCAGCGACCCTGATTCGCGCGCTTCGAAACTGTGGGCGCAGGTCGAGCACGACCCGACCGCGACCGGGCAGGGTACGGGGCTGATCTGGGAGGGCAAGGGCGCCACCTCCTACGCTTCGGGCGGCAACGCCTGGGTGCAGCTCCCCGCAGGAAAGCTGACCGACAGCATGAAGGTCCGCTGGCGCGTACGCGGTGAGACCGCCACCGGCGCCCTCGGCCCATGGACCGACTGGACCTCCACCAGCATCGACCTGCGCAAACCCTCGGTGTCGGGCTTGTCGATGACTCCGGCGACCTGGGACGCCGGAAGCTGGACGGCGGCGGCGACCTCGCCATGGCTCTACGCGAAGGTGACCGACCCGGAGACCAGAGATTCCCTGCTCGCCGTGGAGATCGAGCACGACCCGGCCGCGACCGGCCAAGGCAGCGGCCTGATCTGGACGGGGAAGAGCGCTCAGCCGTACCACTCCGGCGACAACGCGCTGGTGCAGGTACCGGGCGGGAAGCTGACCGATGGGATGAGGATTCGCTGGCGGGCGCGTGCTGAGACCACCACCGGCGCCATCAGCCCGTGGTCGGACTGGACCCAGGCACGCATCGACCTCAACAAGCCGTCGGTCGAGTCGCTGGGCATGGACCCGGCGCTGCCGGGCAGCGCGTCGTGGACGGCGGGGACGCTGACGCCGTGGCTGTTCGCCAAGGTGACCGATCCGGACAACCGGTCCAGCAAGCTCAACGTGGAGGTCGAGCACGACCCGGCTGCCGCCGGGCAGGGGACCGGGCTGATCTGGTCGGGCTCCTCGGACAAGGATTACGCGACGGGGACGATCGCCTGGGCGGCCGTACCGGCAGGAAAGCTGACCGACGGATGGCAGATCCGCTGGCGCGCCCGCGCCACCACCACGTCCGGGGCGTCGGGGCCGTGGTCCGCGTGGGTGTCGGCGCGCGTGGACACGACGATCTCCAAGACGATCCCGCCCGGCCCTGCCGTGAGCACGGTGTCCACGTCTGTCGGCCAGTTGGTGTCCGGCAAGTGGATACTGCCGAGCACCAACCCGTCCTTCACCGCCGCCATCTCCGACGCCGACCGGCGGCCCGGTGTGCTGCAGGCGGAGGTCGAGCACGACCCGGCGGCGACGGGCCAGGGTACGGGGCTGATCTGGACCGGGCAGGGCACGACGTTCGGTGACACCTGTTTCACGAACCAGACGTGCTTGGCCTCGCACGAGTCGCCCGCGGTGACGGGGTTGCAGAACGGCTGGCAGATCCGGTGGAGGGTGCGCGCGGTGGTGCAGTCCACCGCCGCTCCGGGCGCGCTGGTGTCCGGCCCGTGGTCGGAGTGGCAGTTCGCGCGCGTGGACACGTCCAAGCCGGTGGTGTCGGAGATGCTGGCCTCTCCGGGGCAGCAGGTGGCGGGTTTGTGGACGTTGCCGTCCACGCAGCCGAGCTTCTACGCCTACGGCGGCGATCCCGACGCCCGGGCGTTGCGCCTGGAGGCCCAGGTCGAGCACGACCCGACGGCCACCACCCAGGGCACAGGTTTGATCTGGTCCGGTACTGGCACGGTGTCGAGCAGTGGTTGTTACACGACCAGTAGGTGCTGGTTGCAGACGCCTGCGGTGACGTCGGGCAAGTTGAAGGACGGCTGGCTGGTCCGCTGGCGCGTACGGGTGTCCACGTCCGGCGCGGTGGCCAGTCAGTGGTCGGAGTGGCAGGCCGGGCGGGTGGACGCCTCCAAGCCGGTGGTGTCGGAGATGCTGGCCTCTCCGGGGCAGCAGGTGGCGGGTTTGTGGACGTTGCCGTCCACGCAGCCGAGTTTCTACGCCTATGGCGGTGACCCGGATTCGCGGCCGTTGCGTCTGGAGGCGCAGGTCGAGCACGATCCGTCGGCCGCCGGCCAGGGTTCAGGTTTGATCTGGTCCGGTACTGGCACGGTGTCGAGCAGTGGTTGTTACACGACCAGTAGGTGCTGGTTGCAGACGCCTGCGGTGACGTCGGGCAAGTTGAAGGACGGCTGGCTGGTCCGCTGGCGCGTACGGGTGTCCACGTCCGGCGCGGTGGCCAGTCAGTGGTCGGAGTGGCAGGCCGGGCGGGTGGACGCCTCCAAGCCGGTGGTGTCGGAGATGCTGGCCTCTCCGGGGCAGCAGGTGGCGGGTTTGTGGACGTTGCCGTCCACGCAGCCGAGCTTCTACGCCTATGGCGGTGACCCGGATTCGCGGCCGTTGCGTCTGGAGGCGCAGGTCGAGCACGATCCGTCGGCCGCCGGCCAGGGTTCAGGTTTGATCTGGTCCGGTACTGGCACGGTGTCGAGCAGTGGTTGTTACACGACCAGTAGGTGCTGGTTGCAGACGCCTGCGGTGACGTCGGGCAAGTTGAAGGACGGCTGGCAGGTCCGCTGGCGCGTACGGGTGTCCACCGCCGACGGAGTGGCCAGTCAGTGGTCGGAGTGGCAGGCCACACGGGTGGACGCCTCCAAGCCCGTGGTCTCAGAGGCGACGGGCTCCCCAGGACAGCAGACGTCAGGGTTGTGGACGCTGACCTCGACGCAGCCCACCTTCTACGCTTACGGCGGCGACCCCGATTCGCGAACGTTGCGCCTAGAGGCGCAGGTCGAACACGACCCTTCGGTCACCACGCAGGGCACGGGCCTGATCTGGTCGGGCTCAGGTGACCTGTCGAGCACCGGCTGTTACACCACCAGTAGGTGCTGGCTGCAGACCCCCGCGGTGACGGCGGGCAAGCTGAAGGACGGCTGGCTGGTCCGCTGGCGCGTACGGGTGTCCACCTCCGATGGGGTGGTGGGCCCGTGGACGGAGTGGCAGGCGTCCACCGTCGCGGTGAGCGGCACGGCGGGTAACGGCCTGGGTGCGGTGCCCGCCACCCGCGGCACCGACTCGTGGACGGTCGCCTCGGCTACACCGTGGTTGTACGCGAAGGTGACCGACGCCGGTGGTTCGAAGCTGGTGCTGGGCGCCGAGATCGAGCACGACCCGGCTGCTCCCGCCCAGGGCACGGGTCTGATCTGGTCCGGCAAGGGCACCGCCTCCTACGCCTCGGGCGGCAATGCCTGGGTGCAGGTCCCGGCAGGGAAACTGTCGGACGGGATGAAGGTCCGCTGGCGGGTACGCGGCATCACCACCGCCGGCGCTGAAGGCGAATGGTCCCCCTGGCAGAACGGCACCGTGGACCTCCGCAAGCCCAGCATCGACGGCCTGGGGATGAACCCGGCGATCCGCGGCACGACCTCGTGGACCGCCGAGTCGCTGACGCCGTGGATGTACGCCAAGGTGACCGATCCCGAGAACCGGCCCAGCAAGCTCGATGTCGAGGTCGAGCACGACCCGGCCACCGGCGACGAGGGCACGGGCCTGATCTGGTCGGGCTCCTCGGACAAGGAGTACGTCTCCGGCACCAACGCCTGGACCGCCGTACCGGCCGACAAGCTAACCGATGGCTGGCACATCCGCTGGCGCGCACGCGCCACCACCATCTCTGGAGTGTCGGGGCCGTGGTCTGACTGGGTGTACGCGAGTGTGGCGGCGCTGCCGTTCGAGTCGTTCTCCCCGGAGAACAACAGCCAGGTGGGCACGTTGACGCCGGTGCTGTCGGCGAACGCGCGGCCCTTCAACAAGGGCGAGGTCAAGTACTGGTTCCAGATCTGCGCGGGCAGCGCACCGAACTGGCGCTGGTGTAAGGACTCCGCGGAGCAGACCGAACAGTGGACCACGGAAGGCGCCTGGCAGGTCAACGACAAGCGGTTGAAGTGGGGCGAGACGTACTCGTGGATGGCCAAGGCGGCCACGACGTACACCACGGTGACCTCCTCGTGGCGGACCTTCACCCCGGTGCCGGAGCAGGGCAACATCAATGGGTTGCTGGCCGCCGGCACACAGGGCCGCGAGTTCAACCACACCTCGGGCAACTTCGCGCACACCTCGACCGATGCCTCAGTGGCGGTGGTGGGGCCGCCGCTGTCGGTGAGCCGTACCTATAACAGCCTGGACCCGCGCACCGACGGCATGTTCGGCGCCGGGTGGACAACCCGCTGGGACATGCGGATCGAGGCGGAGCCGACAGGCAACCTGCTGGTGACCTACCCGGGCGGTGAGCAGCTGCGGTTCGCGCCCACGGGCAACGGCACGTATGCGCCTCCGCAGGGGACGTTCGCGACGATGGCCGCCGACCAGGCGGGTGGCTGGCGATTGATGGACAAGTCGGCCACCTCCTACTGGTTCGCCGCGTCCGGGCTCCTTACGAAGATCACCGATCATCGGGGACGGGCTCAGGAGCTGACCCGGGGCAGCGATGGCAAGCTGGCCAAGGTGACCGCGACGGGCGGCCGGTCGTTGACGTTCACCTGGTCAGGGAACCACGTGGCGAGCGTGTCCACCGACCCGGTGGACGGCAACCCGCTGACCTGGACCTACACCTATGAGGGTGATCTGCTGGTCAAGGTGTGCCCGCCGACCTCGGCGACGGACTGCACCGGCTACACCTACGGGACGAGCTCGCGGTACAAGAGCGTGATCACCGACGACCGGCCGGAGTACTACTACCGGCTGAACGAGGCCGAGACCCGTACCGGCACCACCGTCGCGAGCGCGGCGGGCTGGAACATCACCGAGGAGCAGGCCAAGCTGAACGGGACCACCCCGGCCGACCTCGGCACCCAGGTGCCGGGTGCGCTGGCCGGATCGCCGGACACCGCCATGCGTTTCAAGGGTGCGGCGACCTCGACCTTCGTGCAGCTCCCGCGGAACGCTGTGAGCGGCCAGGGCGGGGAGCTTGCGGTCGAGGCGTGGTTCAAGACCGCCGCCTCCGGCACGGTCATCGGCATGCAGGACAAGGCGGACAACCAGCCGTCGGCGTCCGTACCGGTGGTGTATGTCGGCACCGACGGCAAGCTGCGCGGCCAGTTCTTCACCGGCCTGTCCACCATCGCGCAGACCCCGATCACTTCCTCCGGGGCGGTGAACGACGGAGCCTGGCACCATGTGGTGCTGTCGGCGGTGGAGACCAAGCCCGCCACCAGCTCGGCGCCGGCGGAGCACACCCAGACGCTGTACCTGGACGGAGTCGCGGCGGGCACGCGGGCCGGGGAGATCCAGCACGGTGACATGGTGGAGACCCGGATCGGCTCCGGCTACAGTTCCTCGGCCTGGCCATCCACCACTGGCAGCGGCGCGCTGTTCCCGTTCAACGGCGACATCGACGAGGTCGCGATCTATGGCAAGCCGCTGGGCGCGGCGGCCGTGCAGCGGCACTTCGCGGCAGGGAAGCCGCAGCCGCAGCTGACCAAGGTGACCCAGCCGTCGGGCCGGGTCGGGGTGGTCAACGCCTACAACCCCGACGGCGGCCGGCTGGTGACGCACACCGACGCGCACGGCGGCACGTGGAAGCTGTCGGACCCGGTGTACGCCAAGCAGACCACCATCTCGACCTTCGCCACTGTGACGGTGACCGACCCGCACGACGGAGTCGTCACGTATGTCGCCGACGCGCAGCGTGGCTACCGGCAGGTGTCGGTGACCGACCAGGTCGGCGCGACCACGAAGTACACCTATGACATCGGAGGGTTCCCGGCCAAGGAATACGACCCCAACGGGAATGCGGTGGAGATGGCGTTCAACGCCCGGGGCAACATGTTGTCCAAGAAGACCTGCCGGGCGGCCGGAAATTGTTCCACCGAATACTTCGCCTATTTCCTGAATGCCGAGAATCCCTTCGACGCTCGCAACGACCTGAAGATCGCACACCGGGACGGCAGGTCGGCCTCGCCGACAGACGAGACGTACCAGACGTCCTGGACGTTCAACACCTATGGCGAGGAGATCAAGCAGACCACCCCGGCCACCGCGGACTTCCCGCAGGGCCGCTCGGCGGTGAAGACCTACACCGACGGCACGGAACCGGCGGCGGGCGGAGGGAACACTCCGGCAGGACTGCTGGAGTCGGCCAAGGACTACAACGGCAACGAGGTCACCTACGCCTACACCACGTCGGGGGACGTCGCCGTGGAGGCCACGGCGACCGGGCTGACGTACGCGCGGGAGTACGACGTGCTCGGCCGGGCGGTCAAGGAGACCGAGATCTCGAAGGCGTTCCCGGACGGGCTGGCCACGACGATCACCTATGACGCGCTCGGCAGGAACACCTCGCGTACGGGAACGGGCGTCAAGAACGAAGTCAGCGGCGTGACGCACACGGTGAAGTGGACTCGCACCTACGATCCGGACGGATTGCCGCTGATCGAGACGCTGTCCGACCTGACCGGCGGCGACGCGGCCAGGACCACCGCCTACGACTATGACTCCTACGGGCGGCTGGAGACGGTGACCGGTCCGGAGGGCGGCGTGCAGCGCTTCGCCTACGACCACAAGGGGCAGAAGGTCAGTTTCACCGATGAGCGTGGCGCCACCTTCCATTACGGCTACACGGCGCGGGGGGAGCTGGCGACGAGCACGTTGAAGGGGTGGACCGGTAGCCCGCTGGACCCGCAGCAGGTGGCCGACGTGGTGATGGTCTCATACGCCTACGACCTGGGCGGTCGGCTGGCCTCGGAGACCGACGCGATGGGCCGTACCACCGCCTACACCTACTACGGCGACGACCTGCCGGCGAGCAGAATCGCCAAGGGAGCGCGGCTCAACGGATCCTCCACACAGCGAGACGTGGTGCTGGGATCACGGGTGTATGACGCGACAGGCAATGTCGTGGAAGAGACGACCGATGGCGGCACGCTGCGGCTGGCAGGCACGTACGACGCTGCGGGACGGCTGACCAGGCTCGCGACGGATCCGGACAAGCTCAACCGGATCGCGAGCTACAGCTACGACGCCAACGGCAACGTGATCAAGATCAGCCGGACCGCGGCGGGCTCGGACCGCACCGAGGTCAGCGAGTACGCCTACAACGCCGCCAATCAGCCGATCCGAGAGGTGGTGCACAACGACGGCGGGGAGGATCTGATCACCACGGTGACCGTGGACGACCGTGGCCTGACCACGGCGACGACGGATCCGCGGGGTAACGCGCCGGGCGCCGATCAGGCGGCGTACACCACCAACATCACCTATAACGCCCTGAGGATGCCCACGCAGGTGCAGTCGCCGCCGGTGGCGGTGGAGCACGCGGGTGCGGCCCCGGTCAACCAGCGGCCGGTGACGAGAACCGGTTACAACACCTATGGGGAGCCGACGCACCGGGCCGACGCCGAAGGCAGGGTCGTGACCAGCGTCATGGACCGGGCCGGCCGAGTGATCGAGCAGACGATGCCGGCCTACACGCCGCCGGGCGGCCAGTCGGTCACGCCGAAGACCATCTCCCGCTATGACGCGGCGGGCCAGCTGATCAGCAACACCGACGCCAGAGGGCAGGAGACCACGTTCGTCTACGACGGTCTGGGCAGGAAGGTGCAGGTCAGAGCGCCTAAGGCGGCGGTGTCGAGCTACGGCTACGACCTGCTGGGCGAGGCGTTGTGGACGGTCGACCCGACCGGCGCCCGGTCGGAGTCCACCTACGACGACCTGGGCCGCCAGATCACGCTGACGACGATCGAGCGCCGGCCGGCTCAGGCCACCTATGTCACCCGGATGGAGTACGACGACGCCGGCCAGGTCACCAAGACCACCCGGCCGACCGGAGACAGCTCCACCCGGACCTACGACGCCACCGGCGCGCTGACTTCGCACACGAACGCGCTGGGCGACACCACGACGTTCGTGTACGACCTGGCCGGGCGCCCGGTCAAGTCGACCGATGCCCTGGGGCTGTCCAGCACGGCCGCTTTCGACCTGGCCGGGCGGAAGATCCAGACGCAGGAGCTGGACGCGCAGGGCGCGGTGCTGCGCACTCTGCGGTTCGGGTACGACGCGGCCGACAACCTGGTCAGCGAGACCTCGGCCGAGGGGCACACCACCACGCAGGTGTTCGACGCGGCCAACCGGCTGGTGGAGCGCCGTGAGCCGGTGTCGGCGACCGAGACGATTACCACGAGCTTCGGTTACGACGCCGCCGGGGCGCAGACCCGCTCGACTGACGGGCGCGGTAATGCCACCTACACCACCTACAACAGTCTCGGCCTGACCGAGTCGGTGATCGAGCCGAGCACTGCGGCGCACCCGCAGGCGGCCGACCGTACGTGGACCACCGTCTACGACGCCGGGAGCAATCCGGTGACCACCCTGCTCCCCGGCGGGGTGCGCATCGACCGGGTCTTCGACGAGCTGAACCGGTTGACCCAGCAGACCGGCACCGGCGCGGAGACCGCTACCGAGGCCAAGACGTTCGCCTACGACCTCGCGGGCCGGGTGACCAGCGCCAACGACCTGGGCTTCACCCTCAACGACCGAGGGCTGCTGCTGAAGGTCAGTGGGGCGGGCGGGGATGTCAGCTCCTACGCCTACGACTCCAACAGCCGGTTGGCTCAGCGCGTGGACGTGACCGGTACCTCCACCTTCACCTGGGACGACGCCGACCGGCTGACCCAATCGGTCGACCCGGTCAGCGCGGTGACCATCGACTATGGCTACGACAAGAACTCGCGGCTGACCTCGATGGCCTACGGCACGTCCGGGGCGCGGCGCAGCTACAGCTACGACGGGCTGAGCCGGCTGACCAAGGACCAGCTCACCACCTCGGCGGGAAGCCCCATCGCGTCGGTCGAGTACGGCTACGACCTGGACGACAACCTGACGTCCAAGACGACCGCGGGTACGAGCGGCGCCGGACAGAACACCTACACCTACGACTGGTCCAACCGACTGACCTCCTGGACCGCGCCGGACGGCACCAAGACCGGCTATGAGTGGGATGCGGCGGGCAACCGGGTCAAGGCCGGCGACAAGACCTTCACCTACGACGAGCGCAACCGCCTGACCTCGGGAGACGGACACACCTACACCTACACCGCCCGTGGAACCCTGGCCGAGGACTCGGCCGGCATCGTCCGCCGCACCAAGTTCGACGCCTTCGAGCGGTTGATCAACGACGACGGCGTCGTCTACGACTATGACGCCCTGGACCGGGTGGAGAGCCGTACCGGAGGTGGCAAGAGCACCCGGATGGCTTATGACGGCATAAGCAACAACCTGACGGCGGTGACCGACGGAGACACCGGCGTGGCTAAGTCGATCTTCGGACGCGACGCGCTGGGCCGCACACTCGGATTGTCGGACGGGGCCGGAGGGCGGCTGGCCTTCTGTGATCTGCGCGGTGACTTGATCGGCACCTTCGGGGCAAGTAGCACGTCCCTGGCCGATTCGGTCGCCTATGACCCCTTCGGCGAGGTGCTTGCCCGTACCGGGCAGGCTCACGACCTGGGCTACCAGGGCGGCTATACCGACCCGGACACGGGCAAGGTGAACATGGCCTCCCGCTGGTACCAGCCCAGCACCGGCAGTTTCGTCAGCCGGGACACTCTCGGCCAGGCCCCCGACCCCAGCGTGCAACTCAACCGCTACGCCTATGCCAATGACAACCCGCTGACCTCGGTGGACCTGGACGGGCACGCGACCAAGACGAAGACGAAGACGAAGACGACAACGAAGACGAAGACGAAGACGACGACGAAGGTGAAGACCCAGAAGGAGAAGGAGAAGGAGTACAAGGCTTGCGAGAAGCAGAACTTCTCAAACAAGAACGGGCTCAACTGTGACGCGGAAAAGAAGATCTCCAAAGAGACGAAGAGTTTCATCGTCGACTGCAAGAAGGGTCTCAGCGACGAGAATGCGTGCTCGGACGGTGGGACGGCTTACACTTCCTGCCGCCTGAAGGGCACGAAGTCGAGTACCTGCGAAGGCGACGGAGTCAAGCAAGCCTGCGTCACCCAGGGCGGAGGCAGCCTCTGCAAAAATTCCATCGAGGCATACGACGCCTGCCGGTCGGACAAGTCGATCTCCCGATTCGTGTGCATCGAAGGCAATCCACAGTACGTCGACTGCATGCATCGCTACACCAACGCGCACGACACCTGCGTCGGGGCGACCGGAGCCTATGAGCGGTGCCGCATCGACGGCAACCACGGTTCCAAGCCTCAGTGCATGGTGGCGGGCGAGGTCTACGCGGTCTGCTCCTACAAGGGAGGCCTCAAGGATCTGGGCTCTCGCAGCGGCTACGACCAGATTGACTCCGTCTGCAAGGAGGTGGCGAATGACACGGTCCGGTGCTTCCTGAAGGTTCAGGGCTCGCTCGGAGACTGCTTCGCCGCCGGCCTCGTCCAACTGGACTGCATCAAGGCGACGAAGAGAGTCGGCGATTGCGGAAAACTGGCCGACGGCATCTACTGGTGCATGTCCAATCCCAAGTCGGACTTCTGTGACTCCACCCCTTACGAGAGGCCCTGCGTCACCAAGAACAAATCCAAGACGTGCGAGAAGTACTACTCGGCGGTCCAGGCATGGTTCACATCGGAGATCTACAAGAAGTCCGATCTCACGACACCCGGGGTCTGTCAGGTGAAGGATTTCCTGTCCTTCATACCCATTGCCAAACCGGCGGAGACGGCGGCGGGCACAGTCTGTGGACTCATTGAGAACGGGATCAAGATTATCAACACGGTGACCAAGGACGCCGATGTCAATGCCGCCTGGAAGAAGGCGCGCCTGAGTTCCCCCGGCACCGGGCTCATCCTCAAGCGCGTCTGTACCGACGTCGCCAGCGATATAGGCTCCGTTTGTACCGACTCCATCCGTCCTGCCTGAATGGGAGGCTCTCATTGAGGCGGAATCAACGCTCCACGTGGATCCGGGCAGGGCTGTACGGCGGCATCGCGCTGATGGCCGCCCTGCTGGGCATCGGGTTTCTCTACGCGACGCCCAGCCCGCCCGCCGGGCCCGGCACGCCGGTTCACCAGCGGGTCACCGTCGGGGCCGCGGCGGAAAGGGCCCCGGCCCGGACCGCCGGCGCGCCGCTGAACGCGCCGGGTGTGTCGCGGGCCGGCTACCGGTCCTGCAAGTCGTCCGGCTTCAAGGGGAAAGCCTGCAAAGGGGCCGCCGGCCTCGACCGCGACCTGAAGGCGTTTCTCGCCGACTGCCGCAAGGCCGACGTGGCCGGAAGAGGCAGGAAGCCGTGTGTCACGGGCGCCGACGATGTCGCCAAGACCTATCTGAACTGCCGGTTCACGGGAAAGACGGATCGGCAGTGTGAGTCGCCCGCGGTATACGAAGCCTGCGTCTACCGGGGGGCCGGGCTGCTCTGCAAGGACGCCGTTCCGATCTATGCCGACTGCCGCGGCCCCGACGCTAATGGCGTGGTGACGAAGCGGAGAATCTGCGTCGAGGGGAACATCGAATACGAATATTGCAGGTATGCCTGGGGGGTAACTGTCAGCGGGGATGTCTGCGTGCCCGCGACGGCGGTCTACCAGGCCTGCAGGCGCGGATCGCCGGTCCTCGAATGCGAGGCCAGGAGAGACGAGTACGCGAGGACCCACCATCAGTAGTGTTCCGCGCTGGCCCAGTGTCATTTCCTGGGCCATCACCCTGCCACCTTGGAGCGTCGGAAGACCAAAAGGGCAGGCGTCAACGAATCGGCTGGGTGCCGCAGAAGACCCTCCCTCCCTGGTCCAGAGAAGAAAGAGAGGCTCGGAAAACGCGGATCGAGCCTCTCTTCCCATCTCGTCCGGCCAGGAAATCCGGCCAGGAAATCCGGCCAGAAAGTCCGGCTAGAAGGTGAATTCGCCCTTGCCCATGCCGTCTTGGAAGGCAGCCCATTCCGCCGCCGTGAACACGAGGGCGGGGCCGCCCCGGTCCTTGCTGTCTCTCACGGCGACGCGTCCACCGCTGAGGGGTGCGACCTCGACGCAGCTGCCGCCGTTGCTCCCCGATGCCCTGGCCTTGCGCCAGGCGGCCGTGAGCAGTTCGTTGTCAGTCTCCATACCTCTCCATCATCTCGCGAATGACTTTCTCGCTGACGTTCACGGGATGCGCCATGCTGCTCAGCGCATCCCACCGCACCCCAAGGGCTCGGACCTTGTCGATGTGCGTGATCACCTCACCCGTTAGCGCGCTCTCCAGATAGGCGGCATCGGGAGAGCCGTCCACCTGCGCGATTTCGAACGCGCCCAGCAGACCGGTGGTCATCCCCGCCGACAGGGGGACGACGCGTACGGTGATGCACGGATGCTTCATGACGGTGACCAGGTGTGCGAGTTGTTTGCGCATCACCTCTGCCCCGCCGATGGGTCGAAATAGCACGCTCTCGTCGATGAGGGTCGAATACATGGGCGGATTCGGCTCGTCGAACACGGCCTGGCGCTTCAGCCGGACCTTGACGGCCTTGTGCACCTGTTCTCGCGTGGTGCCGGGCTCGCCGAGCAGAACCTGTTCGGCGTATCCCTCCGTCTGGAGAAGGCCGGGAATCACCAACGGCTCGGACGTCCGGATGGTGTGGGCCGCGGCCTCGATGCCCGGCCATGGCCTGAACCATACGGGTCCCAGGTCTGTGTGGATGTCGGGCAGGAGTTCCTTCAGTTCGCCGTTGAGCCCGAGAACGCGCTCGATTTCCTCCGTGAAAGCCTCGCTCGGCGTGCGCTTGCCGCGCTCGACGGCGCCGATCTGGCTCTCGCTGTAGGTGACTCCGGGAGCTGCGGCAAGGCGTTCCTGCGACAGGCCATGACTTGTCCGGAATTTCCGCATTCGTGCGCCATACTCCGCTCGCGCGCGTAGGCGGGACTCCTGCCCGTTTGCCGTCATATCATGCCCTTTTGCCTTCCATCTCTGGCGCCCCCTACAAAGCTCACACACACCGCCGGCGGCACTTGGAGGAAAGTGGAGTCCTTTTCCCGCAACACAAAGTAACGGCATGACGCCATGCTGTGCAGAGGCTCCGGAGTTTTAGGCGCAGGCAATTCTCCGCTGCGCTGACCGTTTCAACGCTCTTCGAGGTGATTCCATGCGGTCAGGAGGGACAGCCCCGACACGGCTCCGGCGCGCCAGGCTCCACCAGGATCCGTACGCGCCTCACCGCGCCAGACTCGCCGTCAGAGGCTGGCTGGGAGCGACGCATCCGGCGCTGTACGACACCGAGCTCGTCGTCTCGGAGCTGGTGACCAACGCCGTCAAACACGCGCTCAAGGGCCCTGGCCGCGACTGGGTGCGGCTGAGCCTGGACCAGGAGCCGTCCTGCGTTCGCCTGGTCGTGACAGATCCCGGCAATCCCGGGTCCGAGCCGACGTGCAGGCCGCTCCCCGCCGACTGGAACGACTGGCTCCCGCGCATGAGACAGCCCGGCGGCATGGGCATCGCCACCGTTGTCGCGATCTGCGGCGGCGCCTGGGGGACGCACCTCACCGAGCGGGAAGAGCGCGTGGTCTGGTGCCACGTGCCCATCCACGCCCTTTGACGCGGTCACTCCGGGAGGGCGGCGGGGGAGTGAGGGGCCCGGGTCAGGCGGGCGGGGGTGGGTCTGCGCCAATATGTGAGAAAGCGCAGCAGCCACTCCACCGGCCCGTACCGGTGGCTCTTGAGCCACCAATGGCTGTAGACGACCTGGACGGCGAAAATGCCGAGGGCCATCAGCACCTCGAGCAGCGGGCTGACCCGGTCCACGAGCCCCAGCCCGTACCCAGTGAAGATCAGCGAGCAGATCAGCGACTGCGCGAGATAGTTGGACAGCGCCATGCGGCCGGGCGCCGCCAGCACCCGCGCGACGCGCGGCATGGACGGCAGCCGCCGCAGGAACGTCGCCGCGTACGCCGCCGCCAGCAGCGGTGCCGTCACCAGATCCACGGACTCGCCCCAGAACTTGTGCATCGTGCCGTGCCAGGCCGACAGCGTGTAGACGCACGCGCCCCCGAGCCCGAGCGTGAAGCCGATCCATTGCAGCGTGCCCAGTGTCCTGGTGTGGGCGGAGATGTCGCGCAGGGCGCCCAGCTTGCCGACCGCCAGGCCGATCAGGCACGCGGCCAGCACGGCGGGACCCTGGAAGAAGACGCGGAACAGGATGATCAGCGACAGCTTCCTGAGATGCTCGGTGACGATCTGCCCGACGGAGGCCATCAGAGCGGTGTCCGACTTGGCGGCCTCCGCCGCCGTGTCGGCCACCGTGCCCGCCGTGTCCAGGCCCAACGTGGCCAGCAGGGCCAGCAGCACGAAGCCGAGCGCCAGCGCCGCGGTCAGCAGCACCGCCAGCACCACCGCCGACCTGGGCTTGATCTTGCGGAGGACCAGCAGGGCCAGGCCGACGGCGGCGTACGTCGTCAGGATGTCGCCGGGGAACAGCAGCACGGCGTGCGCCAGCCCGAGCAGGAGCAGCCCGGCCAGCCGGCGCAGGAACATCGGCACGAACGGCCGCCCCTGCCGCGCCGCCGAGTCGACCTGGAGCGTGAAGCTGTAGCCGAACAGGAAGGAGAACAGCAGATAGAACTTGTTCTCCACGAGCATCGTCACGACCCACCGCACGTTCCAGTCCAGTGAGGACTGGAACGCGGGCTCCGCCATTCCGGCCATGCGGTAACCGGAGGCCAGGAAGGCGATATTGACGATGAGGATGCCGAGGAGCGAGAAACCCCGTAAGGCGTCCACAGAAGCGATTCTCGCTGCCGCGAGTCGTGCGTCGGACATGGCGGGACGTGTCTCCTGTGTCCTGAGATCGGGTTACATCATCCCGCACAAGCTGAGTGTTTCCTGTGAATTCAGTTATTTTGTGCGATGTAAATGAATCTCTCGACAATCACTGCCAGAGCCACCGCGAAAGCGGGAACCGCCAGGAACAGCAGCCGCTTGCGGGTCCTGCGCGCCCGCTTCCGGCCGTTCAGGCAGATGATCTCGTACGCGAAGAGCGCCACCCAGGTCACGCCCAGCGCGCCGATGCCCACCGGTGTCCAGGGCGAGGTGGGGTCGCCGCGCCCCTTGTACGGCCGGGGATCGGGGATCTCGGTGCCCCTGACGAACTTCTTCCAGGTGTAGAGCGCGGCGTCCTCGTTGGAGAACACCCGCTTCAGGTCGGGCGAGGCGTCCAGCGCCGCGCGGAACCTCGTCCCCCAGTCGTCCGGGAAACCATCGTTGAGCTGCAGGTAGCTCACCTGCCCGCGGCTCACGATCAGGTACGAGTTCCGCGGCTCCGCCTTCAGCGCCTGGACCGTGTCCGCGATCTGCGCAGGGTCCTTGTGCACGAGAGCCTGAACGCCGAAATTGACCAGCTCGACGTCCTTCTCGCCCCACGGCAGGGTCGGCGTGACCTCGGGACCCTTCTTGGGCACCAGGTAGAGCACCTTGGCGCTCGGCTTGTCGTGCTCGTAGATGTAGTGCAGGGCGGCCACCTCGCCCGTGGTGACCCGCTCGAACTTCTCGTTGCCGTACCTGGCCAGCAGGAACGCGAACGCGAACACCACCGCGAAGCACGCCGCCAGCACCACCGAGAGCTTCCTGGTGAACTGCGGGTTGACGCGTACCTTCCTGGGACGCAGCGGCTGGGTCTCCTCGCGCACGTCCACGCTGTCGGCGGGCAGGTTGGGGAAGAACGCGTACGCGGCCAGCAGGCACGCCCCCGGCAGCGCGAACATGTAGATCCGCAGCCCGATCTCGCCGCCGTAGCTCTGCAGCCCCAGCGCCAGCACCGGCACGCAGAGCAGGATCAGCGCCGACCGGTCGAACACCCCACGCCGCCACCGCCTGACCAGCCCGGTGGCCGCCAGGCTGAGGATCAGCGCCAGGATGCCGAGCCGCGCCTTCAGCACCAGCGCGTGCGCGGGGTCGCTGCCCTCGATCCGGTCGCCGGTGTTGCTGCGGAGGTTCTGCAGGATCCGGCCGAGCCCGCCGAAGATGGCGTCGATCTGGCCGGACCAGAAGCCCACCGTCATGTAGCTGATCCAGGCCAGCACCACCAGCCCGAGGAAGAACGGCAGTGCCCAGCTCAGCGAGGTCCGCTTGAAGATCAGGAGTGTGGTCACGACCCCGAGCATCATGAACGGCGTGATCTGGTGCGAGGCCACCGCCGCGACGAACAGCGCCAGCAGCATGAGCAGCATGAGCAGCTTGTCGACCCGGAACGTGCCGGTGTTGGCCAGCTCGCCGGGGGTCATCGCGTCCAGCTTGCCGAGCAGCTTGCGCAGCCCCTTCGGCGGGATCGGCTTCTTACGCGGCTCGACCCGGCCGAACCATCTGAGCAGGATCGCCACGAACGCCAGATACAGCGCGAACGTGAAGCCCTGTGGCGAGAAGTAGTCCTGCCCGATCCACTGCACCAGCACGAACAGCAGCGCCGCGAACCACCGGGCCCGCGTGGTGGCCACGACCTGGCGCAGGATCAGCACGAAAGGGAGCAGGTAGAGCAGGTTGGAGACGAGCGGCGTCCACTGCAGGATCGTCGTGAGGTCGGTGATGCCGGCCGCCTGCGTCACGAAGGCGAACAGCGCGAAGAAGCCGGGCCAGCCCATGCGGGCGTCAATGCTGATGGCCGACTCGCCGGTCCTGCTGATGAACTCCACGAAACCGGCATGGATGTACGCCGTGGGGAAGCGCGGCTCCGTCGCCACCAGGGCCCCGGCGCCGTGCAGGGCGAACGTGATGGCGGCGATCTGGAACAGCAGGAGGAACTTGCGGTCGCTGCTCTGGGCGACCGTGACGAAGAACGACACGATCATGATCAGGATGGCGAAGAACGCCGTCGGCGGGAGCGCCGAGATCAGGCCCAGGCCGTCGATGTCGTTCGGATCCAGGCCACGCAGCGGGCCCGGGGGGACCTTGAGGGCGAGGACGTACATGACGAGGCCCTCGAGGACCAGCACCGCGGGCAGCCACTTGGGCGCACCGGCGACCAGCGCCGCGAGCCGGCCGCCCCGCGCGCGCGGCCCGGCCGGGGCAACCTGCTGAGGCTCGGCTTCCGGCGCTGCTTCGGCGGGGGAGGTCTCGCTCGGCGGTGCTTCGGCGGGGGAGGTCTCGCTCGGCGGTGCTTCGGCAGGGGAGGTTTCGCTCGGCGGCGCTTCGGGCGCCGCCGGCGGGTGCCCGATGTGCAAGGTGGCAGGCAGTCGTACGACCGCCGTCGTGTCCGCGTCCGGCTCAACGCCGTCGCCCTCGCGTTGCGTCACGTTGACCATCATGCGACCCCGGCCGACCCGTGGGTAACAGCCTGCGTCCCTCTTTCGCCGAACCTGAGAATTCTGCGGAGGTTCCCAAGGATCAGAAGCCCCATGAGCACCTCGCTGAAGAGCAGTCCGTACCCGACCGCGTTGACGCCGGCGTACGGGAACAGCGCCACGGTGGACACCAGCACGAGAACGGCCAGCCCGATCTGCACGGCCGCCAGCATCCGCGCCCGCGACTGCGCCCGCAGCGCGCTCAGGTAGACCTCGATCAGCACCCGCGGCAGCACGGCCAGCGCCATCAGGCGCAGCAGCGTCGTGCCCTCGGCCGCGAACTCGGACCCGAAGACGGTCAGGATCAGCGGCGCGGCGATGATCGCCACGGCGATGATCGGGGTGACGATCAGGAAGGCCCGCCGCAGCGCATGACGGCAGTTCTCGGCCAGCCGGGCACGGTCGAAGGAGCCCTCGACGGTGAGCGAGACCGCCATGTTCATGGCCAGCAGCTCGATCATGCTCGCGAGGGTGTGCGCCATCGAGAAGCGCCCGAACGTGGCCTCGCCCACCCGCGTGGCCACCACCACGGGCACCAGGTAGACGATGCCCAGGATCGACAGCGTCCCGGGGAAGTCCCCGGCGAGGAACCTGCCGACCTCGCGCAGCCGGGGCGGCTCCTGCTCGGCGCGGGACTCCTTGACGTGCCTGGGCACCACGACGCCGAAGATCAGCCAGTTCACGGGGATCAGCGCGAGCGCGGTCGGGATGACCCACGAGACGAAGATCCCGCCCGACGGGAGCGCCCCGGCCAGCGCGACCAGCAGTCCCATCTTGACGATGCCGAAGAGCAGGTTGTTCACGGGTACGAACGGCGCCCTGCGCAGCCCGGTCAGCACCACGTCCTGCAGCGTGAAGACGGCCCACACCAGCACGGACGCCAGGAAGAACAGCCCGGGCCAGAAGCCGCTGAGCACCGAGTACGTCTTCCCCCACAGCGGCAGGGTCAGCAGGAACCCGAGCGCGGCGACCCCGCCCGTGGCGGCGGCCAGGACGTACCCGCGAAGGATCAGCTCGGGGGTGCGGCGGCCGGCCACCGGCAGGAAGCGGGCCAGCGCGCCCACGAACCCCAGCGCCGTCAGCGACGCGAACAGCCGCATCGCCGTGATCACCGCCTGCCCGCGGCCGAACTCCTCGGGCGAGTAGTGGTGTGCCGCCAGCAGCCAGTAGCCCATGCCGAGCACGCCGGTGACGACGGTGTTCGCCATGAGCGCGTAGCCCTGGCGGAACAGCGGATTACGCAGGTCGCCGAGGATCCTGCCCCAGAGGTTAGACATTTCCGCGCACCCGCTGCAGCCCGTACCTCGTCCGGCGCACGACCGCGTACCCCTTGGTGAGGATGCGCTCGCGCAGGTAGATGAGAGGAACGGCGCTGCCCTCGACGGCGCGTCTGAACATGGCGATGGTCGTGCCCTTTCCGACCGTCAATCGGGGGATGGCGAGCATGTCGTGGCGGTCGGCGGCGATCGTGTTGTTCACGGCGCAGGCCGCGAAATATCCGGCCTTACGGACTTCCTGGCGGACGCGGGCGCTGGAGTAGCCGTAGGGGTAGGCCATGGTGGCTACCGGCGCGCCGATCTTCTCCTCCAGCAGGCCCTTGTTCCTGCGCAGCTCCTGCCGGAGTTCTTCGGTGCGGAGCTGGTCGAGTTGGGGATGGCTGTGGCTGTGGCCGCCGATCTCGATGCCGGTCTGCGCGGCCTCGCGGGCCTGGCCCCAGCTCAGCATCCTGTCGAGAGGGCGGCCCGCCGCGTCGCTGCCCGCGTCGGACACCCAGCCACTGGTCAGGAAGACCGTGGCGGGGAACTTGTGGCGCTCGAGCAGAGGCAGCGCGTGACTGTGGAAGTCGGCGTAACCGTCGTCGAACGTCACCACGATCGGCTTGTCGGGTATCGACCGGCCGTTGTTGTGGTTGAGCGAGGCCACCAGGTCCCCCAGCGTGAGCGGGGTGAACCCGCTCTCCGACAGGTACGCGAGCTGCTCGGCCAGGTCGGACGGCCGCACCGCATGCGGGCTGGTCTCCTTGTTGGGGGTGTCGCTGACCGAGTGGTACATCAGGATCGGGATCCGGGTCATGAGCGTGCCGCCTTCAGCCGGGCGGAACCCACCACGTAACCCCAGGTCGTCCAGGCCAGCCCGACCACGATCGCGGCCGCCCTGCCGAGGCCGCCCAGGTCGCCCCGCAGCGCCTCGCCGACGCCGCGCAGAGCGCCGAGCGGCAGCGTCCTCAGCGCGTGGGCCCGCTCGCTGGCCAGGCCGTCCTGCGTGCCGACCTCCTGCGTCACCAGGGCCTTCGACAGCCCTTCCGCATAGCATCTGGATCTGAAGTAGGCGAACCGCTCGCGCTGCCTGGACACCTTGTGCCCGATCACCGCGCGCGGCTCGAAGAGCATGACCGAGCCCGGCCTGCGCTGGTTCAGACGGATGCAGAACTCCGTCTCCTCGCACCCCAGGGGGCGCGACTTGCGGCCCTGCACGCTGCGCCCGATCCCGCTGTGGAACCCGCCCACCTCGGACACGACGTCGCGCAGGAAGGCGGCGTTGCCGCCCATCACGTTACGGATCGGCGCACGTACCTCGGGCATGCCGCGGTAGGTGCAGCCGACCGTCCAGTCGAACTCGTACGGGAACCACTGTGGGCGCCTCCCCGACGCCCACAGCGGATCCGTCCGACCTCCTACGCCCACCACACCGGTTACCTGGAAGCCCTCCTCCAAAGCCTCCAGCCACCCGGGATCGGCGACCGCGTCGTCGTCGAGGAACGCGACGATCTCACCGCCGGCCGTGGCCACGCCGGTGTTCTTGCCTCCCGACAGGCCCTTCTCGTGCGTGTTCGCCACCACAGTGGCCTGCGGGTACGCGTGCTTGAGCTTGAGGTGCAGGTCGGGGTTGTGATCGACCACCAGGATCAGCTCGTGTGCCGGGCGTGTCTGGCTCTCGACCGACTCGACTGCCTGCCTGATGTCCTCCCACCGTTCCTCGGTGTAGACGCAGATGACAACAGACGTGTTCACAAGTGTTTCCTTTTATGCGACGCCTCGGTCAGCGGCGGGAGTGGCGGTCGGCTCAGGCTGAGGAGGAGCGGGCTGGCGACGCCACTCCTTCAGGATGGTCTTGAGCACGCGGAAGCCATCTCGTACGGCGCGAAGGTTGCTCTCGCCGTGAATGCGGGTGCGTTCGTGACTCGGCACCTCGTGCACCTTCAGCCCGGCCTTGGCGGCCCGCACGTTCATCAGCGTCTCCACCTCGAAGCCGTCGCAGTCGAGGTCGAGCACGTCGAGGTGGCGGGCCCAGAAGGCGTTGTAGCCGTAGCACAGATCGGTGTATCTGGTGCCGTACAGGACGTTGACGATCGTGGTTAAGACCTTGTTGCCGAGCCGCCGGTTGAGCGTCAGGTCGTCGCTGCCGCCGCCGGCCGCGTGGCGTGAGCCCTTGACGAAGTCGGCGCCCGTCACCAGGGCCCCCACGAAGGAGATGATCTCGCGGCCGTCGGTCGAGCCGTCGGCGTCGATCATCACGATGATGTCGCTGGTGCACGCCGCGAAACCGGCTGCCAGGGCGTCACCCTTGCCCCTGCCGGTCTGCGTGACCACTTTCAGGTTCGGCCGCAGCCGCCTGGCCACGGCCACCGTGTCGTCGACGGAGTTGCCGTCGACGAGCACGATCTCGTCCACCCACTTCGGGATCGTGGCGAAGACGTGCGGCAGGTTCTCTGCCTCGTTCATCGCCGGTACGACCACGCTCACCGTCGGGGAAATGGCCAGGTGAGGCGTGACCGGCGTGAAGCTGGTGGGTGGCGGCATCGACCGCAAGGGTGCTGCCTGCGGTTTGCCGTTGTGCTTGGCTATCTCGGGACTCATGGCGAGGGAGATCCTTCCGGGACCCCTCCCCGCCGCGAGCCGGACGCGGCCACACCCGGGTGCCGAGGGAATGGCGAAGCCGGTGAACGATGCATCGAAGGGTCCTGTGCTGTGAGGGTGTCTGCCGGGGACTCGGAAGCGCTCAGCGTGCTCCCGTTGGTTCTTTCACTACTGAGTTGGGTGACTCTTGCTGCTGCATCGAGGTACGCATTCGACCGAAGCCCTTGAGCACACGGTCGGCCGCCCTATAAAGAGACGGTCGTTCCATGACGATTGTTCGGGCCTTGTTGAAAGGAGTTCGGCCCATCCAGTGGACCGCGGCTGCCGCGGAGGGTCGTGAGATGCGACCTTCGGCGACGTACAAGACTCCGCTCTTGAGCCAGTCTTTGTACTCTTTGCCGCCTTTGCCCATATCCACCATGTGCAGCCCGTCGTTCGCGGCGGCCTCGGCCATCTGGAGATGGTGCACGATACCCGGTGAATAACGGCCGAACTCGGTGTCGTAGGCGGGGAACCACCCTACAAGCGTGGTGGCCGTTCGGAGGCCGAAATGCCCGGCAACCGGGACATCCCCGGCATAAAGCATGGTCAGGACACCTGCGAAGTCCGATGACTTTTCGGCATGCATCATGTCCGTCAATTCGACGATCCACGGCTGGGCGAATCTATCCACCCGGCCAGTTCTTCGATACTGGTCGGACTTCCAGGTCAGCAGCGTGCGCAGCACCTCGGGGTCGGCCGAGGCCCACTCGAAGCGCAGCTCGCCCTGTTCCCGGCCGAGCTTGCGCTCCTTGTAGCGGACGGTCTTGAGGTTTTTCGGGGAATTGGACTTGACCTGCTCGAGCCAGGCGTCGAACCCGGAGGTGAAGTCCATGACCGGAGCGGGCCGGACATCCTGTTCGTAGGGCGCGAAGGTCGGCTGGCCCGCCACCAGGTGGTCGAAGTCGAACACGCTGAGCTTGCAGGCCCGCAGCAGCGCCTTGGCGTCGAGCTGCAGCTCGGGGGTCGAAATTAACCCGTGGCACGTGGTGAGGAAGCCGCCGAGCGGCTTGCCGATGCCGAAGCTGTGCCGCTCGTGCGGGAAGAACCCCACGATGCCGTCGGTGTCGGAGATCACCGCCACCCTCACGTAATCGCGCAGGCGGTCCATCGCCACTGCGAATTCGAGCGAAAGGAATGGATTGTCCAGCCTCGAATCGGCTTTCTGGAGTTCCCGCCATCGGCTCCGCTCGGAGTCCCCGAGCTCTCCCGGCCGTATTACCTGGATGTTCACCTGGCCCCCTGCCGCGTCTGCATGCTCTTCCCCCGGTACAACACGCGAAGCACGTACATGAACCCTCCGAGCACGGCGACCGTCGCGACGCCTGCCCGGGGCGACCACGCGCCGAACATCAACATCGCCTGAGCGAGAAGCACGTTGAGTACGAGACTTGCCGCAGCCCCTACTGATAACGCGGCAAGGGGGTCACGATCGCGCAACAGTCCTACAACCGCCGCACCTGGAACGACCAGAAGGAACAGAGAGATCAAAAATGGGCGCAACGGCGTGTTTATGTCGAAAAGCGCCACAACTGCTCCAGCTATGCAGGCGAGAGCCACCAGCCACTTCAGTACCCTGCGGTGCTGCTTGAGCATCCTTCTCTCCTGCTCTGTTATCAAAGCACTACTGATCGCTATTTCATGGGACCAATCTGTGCCATGGGACGTCAATGCCGACGCTTGGCGACGCACCCTGGTTTACCGGCATACAAAGATTTTCTCGTGGGGTTTCAACGCGTAGTCAAGGGGTTTCGGCCTCGGGCCTGCTTCCAGACACACCACAATGCCCTATGTGGACAGTCGTCTTCGAGTGAAGGGTCAAATCATCCATTTATGTCGGCTATAAATGCCGATCTACACAATGGTGATCTTTTAGCCGTCGAGATTTTCGGCGTCGTCCGCGGACGCGGTCTCGGAGGGCGACGCGCTGGGCTCGGCGGAGGCCGTCGGCTCACGGGTCGGCTCGGACGTCTGCCCCGTACGGCCGTTCCAGGTCAGCGAGCAGCTCGCGGTGCCGCCGTTCGAGGTGAAGGTGACGCGGCCCCTGCCCGAGCTGTCCGGGTCGAGGACCGTCACCCAGATCGCCACGGAGCCGCCGGCCTTGATCGACCCGCTCGCCGGGAACACGTCCAGTCCTGGCGAGGCGGTCGCCACCCACGAGACCGCGGCGTTGCGGGCTCGGATCCCGATCTTGGCCGCGCCGTCGAGCGCCTGCGGGCACGAGGTGCCGAGCCGGGCGCCGGGTGCCGGCCTGCGGCGGGCGGGGGTCGGGACGGTCGCCTGCCTGGCGCTCGGCCGCGCCGTCGGGGTGGCGCGGCCGGAGGGGGTGCGGCTGGGCGTGGGGGCCGGCGTGAGCTCGTCCTGCTCGTCCGTGGGCTCGGGCGTCGGCGGGTCCTCCGTGGTGTCCTCCGTGGTGTCCTCCCCAGGGCTCTCCTCGAGGGAGACGGTGGGCGAGGGCGCGGCCCGCAGGGGAGTGTCATCGGAGGCGTCGCCGCCGTTGATCGCGACCATGGCCCCCGTCGCGGCCAGCACGCACGCGCCCGCCAGCAGGACCGGCGCCAGGCGGCGCGGTCTGCGTCGCCGCGAGCGGGGCTCGACGGCCACGGGGAAGCCGGCCTTGTCGAAGCTGTCCCCGCGATCGGTGATCAGGGTGCGGGTCTGGTCGCGTTCGGGGTTGACGCACGTGTCGATCACGCGGCGGCGCAGCGAGATGGGCGGGTACGCGACCGGCACCATGTCCAGGAGCCGCCCCGCCGAGACCTGCCGGTGCCGGCCCTCGGTGCACACCTCGCATCCGCCGATGTGCCCCGACAGCCGCCGCCGCAGCAGCGGGGTGAGCGGGGACTCGCAGCCGTCCAGCATGGCTGACAGGTCAGGGCAGTGCGCCCGGCCCGTCCTGGCCAGCACCACGGCGGCGGCGGCGTTCTCCAGGTGGTCGCGGGCCCTGCCGAGCCTGCCCACCGCCTGCCGCGAGGTCAGCCCGAGCACCGCGCCGACCTCGGCCGGCGTCAGGCCGTGGCGCAGCGACAGCTCCAGGACCTCGCGCTCGCTCCTGCTCAGCTCGCCCAGCGTCTCGTGGACCAGGTCGGCCAGCTCGGGGTCGTCGTGCTCCTCGAGCACCGGCAGCGGCATGCCCTCAGCGGGCGTCCGATGCGCCAGCCTGGCCCGCACCTGGAACCTGGTCAGCGCGTACAGCCAGGCGCGCAGCCTGGCCGGCTCCTTCAGCCGGTGCACGCACCCCTGCGCGGTGACCAGGGCGTCGTGCACGGCGTCCGCGGCCACGTCGGCGGCGAAGGAGGCGGCGTAGTCGTGCAGCCGCTCGGCGTAGGAGTCGTACAGCTTGGCGGGAGCGTCGGTGTGCGCGCGGCGCAGAGCCTCGACCAGCTCATGCTCCTCGGCGCGACCGATGGACGGCCATCCGGGCACGGATCCCCTCCCCGCGGGTAGAACGGGCACTCAAGCCCCACGCGGAGAGGACGCGGCCTCGTCATGACGGGTTCGCCCGCCATGCCCAACCGCTATGCGTGCTTATGGCCTCTGCTCCGCAGAGGCGGGTTCGGTCGCTTGGAGCCGTCGCCTTCCCTCGTCACTCCGGTCGCTACGCTCCCTGCGTTCCTCAGTCCAGGCGACGGCGCTCCCTCACCCGTCGCAGTTGGGGGTGCAGAGGCGGCGTTCCATGCCCTGGAGGAAGAAGTCGCGCACCTGGAGGATGTTCTTGGCGATGTACGCCTCGCCGCCCGTGGCCTTGGCCAGGGCGTCCATCTGCTGCTTGCCCTTCTCGGCCTCCGGACCGAACGCGATCAGCAGGATGCTGACGGGCCGCTTCGGGTTGTAGGTCTTCTTCAGGAACTGCAGGATCTCGCCGTTCTTCACGCCGCCGTCCGGGTCGTCGTTGCCGGCGCCGTCCGTGAGGATGACCATCGTGTTGATCTTGTCTTCCGCGTATGTCTTGGTCATCTGCGTGTACGCGGCCTTGATCGTGTCGTTCAGCCCGGTGTCGCCCGTGGCCTTGGCCTGGATCGAGGCGAACGTCTTGACCATCATGTCCTTGCGGAGCGTCCCGTTGATCGACTCGCTGAGCGGGCCCACGGAGACGAGCTCCTTCCAGTCCCTGCCCTGTCCGTCCATGTGCGTGGAGAACGTCCACAGGCCCAGCTCGGAGTCGGCGGGGAACAGGCCGAGGCCCTCGGTGGCGATCTTGTTGATGGCCTGCATGCGGGTCATCCCCGTACCGGGGACGGGCAGCGCCATCGTGCCGGAGACGTCGAGCAGCGTGAGCAGGCGGCTGCCGAGGTTCAGCCTGGACCAGGTCTGCACCATCCTGGCGACGGTCGCGCCGTCCGGCGGCTCCAGGGCCGGCGGCGTCTCAGGCGTGAACCCCTTGTCCTTCGAGAGCGCGTCGCCCGCCTTGCCGTCCGTGCTCCGGAAGCCCGCCTCGCGCAGGACCTTCTTGGCCGACTCCGTGGCGAGGTCCTGCTTGAAGTCCGCCGCGGCCTTGAGCACCGACGGATCCTTGGTGAGGATCGTGACCGGGTAGTCGAGGCTCAGCGTGCCTTCCTTCGGATAGAGCGCGACCACCGGGTTCTCCGGCTTTTTCGCGTTGTGGGCGTAGATGGCCTGCTCGGAGGCGACGCCGACGGGCACCCTGCTGCCCGACTTCACCGTGAGGCTCGCCAGCAGCGCCGTCGAGTCGGACGCGAGCTGCCCCGACAGCTCCTTCAGCGCGCCGACCAGGGCCTTGTCCTGCTTGGCCTCCTTCGCCGCGCCGGCGGCGGCCAGCAGCGCGGCCAGCCCGGCGGAGTTCTTCTGGGGGTCGAGCGCGAGCACGCGGACCTTCTTGCCCGGACCGTCCACGTTGGCCACGTTCGCCGCCGAGATCATCGCCGCCCAGCTCGGCTGGAGGGTGCCGGTCAGTTTCGACGCGAACGACTTGGCCGCCGCCAGCACCACGGGCGAGGCCGCGATCGAGCCGTCCACCTGCGGCAGCGCCTGGCCGGCCGGGGTGGTGCGCAGGCTCTCCATCAGCAGGCTGGAGTCGGCCACCCAGAAGTCGGCGTTGACCTTGCCCGCTGCCACCGCGTTCGCGGTCCTGGCCGCGGCCTCCTTAGCCACCGTCACCTCGACGCACTTGCTGTCTATCGAGTGCATGGCCTTGTTGTAGTTGCCCGCGATCTTGTTGAGGGCGGGCTGGATGTCGGGGGTGGCGACGACGCGCAGCGCCAGCTTGCCGCCCGAGCAGTCGTGATCGCGGTTGAAGATGACGAACGCGGCGACACCGAGGAGCACGGCCAGCGCGACGGCACCGGCCAGCGGCACGATCACCCTGCCGCGACCGCTGCTGGAGCGTCTGCGGGCCGGGGGTTCGTGCGATCTGTATCCGCCGTCGAGCTCGTCTGTGCGGTGTCGCCCCACGATGTCCTCTTAGCTATGGCTTGAACTTTCTCGGAGACCCTAGCGGGAGATGCTCCGCAATACTCCGGGAACGATACTCGGTGTGCTGAGTGTGGGAAAACAGCCCTTTTGGTGCGGTGATTACCGTCTGTAGGTGATGTTTCCTATCTGTGTGATGTTTTCGGAGAGGTATGGGTGATCGGCGGATGGAGTGGCTAATGGCAGCAGCCGTGGCCACGCCAGGCCCGTCCGCCCTCCCGAACGGCGACCCCGGCCAGCGCCACCGCCACGGCCGGATCGACCCACCACCAGCCCAGCGTGTTGAGCCACAGGCTCGCCAGCACCCCTGCCGCCATGGCGGCGCAGATGAGGTTCTGCGCGCCCTCTCCCGACGTGGCCGCGGACGCCAGCCGCGCCCCGAGCCGCCGCTTGGCGATCCCCAGAGCAGGCATGCTGATCAGGCTGAACGTGGTCACCAGAATCCCCAGCACGCTAGGCGCGGACCGCTGCCCGGCGTCCAGGTCGTAGACCACATGGAGGACGAGGTAGGGCGCGAGCAGCCAGCAGCTCACCGCGACCGCCCGCCGGGCGGTGCGCTCCGCGCTCAGCGAGAGCGTGCGGGCGCCGGTGAACCGCCACACCACGATCAGGCTGGCCGCCGCCTCCACGAACGACGACAGGCCCCACCCGATCAGCGCCAGGGAATGCGCCGCGAAGCCGGCTGCCAGGCCCAGTGTGCTCTCGATGCCCAGCCAGACAAGCGTGGCGATCGAGAGCGAACGGGCGGCGCGGGCAGCGCGCAGCCACTCTGCTGACGCGGCCGGATGCTCATGAATCCGCTGGTCAGGCACCATGACCCTCCGCACTCCCCGGCTATCCGGCCGTCGACAGCGATATGTAATGTACCCACTACGTACCGTAACGTAGCGTCCGGGCGGCAAAGGATGGACAAGTTTGCCCGCATAATGAGCGCTGATCGCAACGGAGGGGGGCCCGGTTTGCCGTTCACGCCCAGTCACATGGCCGCGGTGGTGCCGCTGATGTCGTCGCCGCGCGTACGCAGGTTCGCCGATCCGTGGGCGCTGGCGCTCGGGGCGATGGTCCCCGACCTGCCGATCTTCCTGCCGTTCCTGCCCGACTACGGCAAATGGCACTCCTGGGTCGGCGTGGTCACCATCGACCTCGCCTCCGTCCTGCTGCTGCTGCCGCTCTTCCACGGCGTCTTCAGGGAACCCCTGATCTCGCTGCTCCCGCCCTCGCTCGGGGGCCGCGCCGCCGTCCTGGCCTCCTCGCGGCCCCAACTCGTCCCCATGGCCGTCGGAGCGGTGATCGGCGCGGCCTCCCACGTCTTCTGGGACTCCTTCACGCACTCCAGCGGCCCCGGAGAGTGGGGTGACTGGCTGTCGATCCGGGTGTTCGGCGTGATCAGGCTCTTCCGGCTGCTGCAGTACGTCTCGTCCGTGATCGGCCTGGCCATCGTGCTGTGGTGGGGATGGCGCGGCCTGTCCCGGATGGCGGACAGTCCCGTGCCCGAACGCCTGCGGGTCAGCCGGCGCGTGCGGGGGCTCGTCATGCTGCTGTGCTCGATCGGCACGATCGCGGGCGCGTTCCTCTGGCCTCTCGTGGACGAGCCCGCTCCGGAGCTCGGCATCCCCAGCGTGCTCACCAAGACGGGCGCGGGCACCTTGATCGGCCTGTGCCTGGTGCTGACCTGCTATGCGACCGTCTGGCAGGTCAGGCAGCGCATGGCACTATCGGAAGGTGCTTGAGTATGTAACCGACGCCGACGACCCCCGCCTGTCCGACTACACCCGGCTCAGGGACGTGGAGCTGCGCAAGAGCCTGGAGGCCTCGCGCGGCCTGTTCCTGGCGGAGGGGGAGAAGGTGATCAGGCGGGCCATCGGCGCCGGCTATCCGATCCGCTCGGTCCTGACCACGCGCCGCTGGCTGGCCTCGCTCGAGGACGTCCTCGGGGACGCGCTCGTCTACGTGGTGAGCGACGAGATCATGTCGGGCATCGCGGGCTTCCAGGTCCATCGCGGTGCCCTGGCCTCGATGGAGCGCCTCCCCCTGCCCTCCGTCGAGACCCTGCTGAAGGGGCACGCGCGGCGGCTGCTCGTCCTGGAGGACCTGGTGGACCACTCCAACGTCGGAGTTGCGAAACAACACCCTCGGCGGATTCTGGTTCTAGAGGATTTGGTTGATCACAGCAACGTTGGCGCGATCTTCAGGTCGGCGGCTGCGTTGGGGGTGGACGCGATCATCTTGTCGCCCCGGTGCGCCGATCCGCTGTACCGGCGGGCGGTGAAGGTCTCGATGGGGGCGGTGTTCTCGATCCCGTACGCGCGTATGGACAACTGGTTCGAGGGGCTGTCGCAGTTGCGGGAAGCAGGTTTCCAGACGCTGGCTCTAACCCCGGATCAGACGACCACACCCATAGACACGGTCAAGCTGGGGGATCGGGTGGCGCTGTTGCTGGGTTCCGAAGGCGATGGGCTGTCGTCCCACTGGCTGGAGGAGGCCGATGAGGCGGTGTGTATCCCCATGAGCGCGGCGGCGATGGCAGCGGGCGTGGACTCGCTGAACGTCGTGGCTGCGGCGGCCATCGCTTGCCATGGACTGATGAGGTCAGCGGAGTTGCCGCGCTAAGTGCCCGTGTACAAACTGATCGTCAGGTTGATTTGGGAGATGCGGATCGTGTGAGTCGTCGTCCCATGAGGATGATCATCGCCCACAAGACCATGGCCTCGTGATGCTCGGATAACCGCTCATAGTCCCGCACGCACCGCCTGCGCTGGGAGATCCACGACAGCGTCCTTTCCACCACCCACCTACTAGTTACGTGGAATCTGGCCGCAGGGAACATCATCTCTCTGCGGAGCCACCACGAACTGAGGAGATGGGTTGGGCGGCACGGTGGTGCTGGAGGAGAAATGGCCGGTCCTGGTCAGGCACGAGCGGGCGGCCGAATGGCTGCGGGTGTGGACCGATCTCGGGCGGGCACCTCGGACGATCGACGCGTACGCGCGAGGGCTGGCCGAGTACCTGGCTATGTGCGACCGGGAGGGCGTCGACCCGCTGGCCGCGAACCGGGCGCACGTCGCCGCCTACGTGCGTGAGCTGACTGAGCGTCCCAGCCACAAGGGCGCGAACGTGATGTCGATCGACTCCGGGTCGGGCCTAGCCAACGCCACCATCCAGCAGCGGTTGGTTCCCGTCCGGCTGTTCTACGACTACCTGATGGAGGAAGGGCTGCGGGAGTTCAACCCGGTCGGCCGGGGCCGTTACACGCCCGGTCGTCGTCACGGCGGGCATCGGCGGGGCCTGGTGCCGAGGCTGACCAAGCTGCCGTGGATCCCCACTGAGCAGCAGTGGACGGACATCCTGGCTGTCGCCGCTGATGAGCCGGTCCGCAACCGGGTGATGCTCGCGTTGGCATACGACGCGGCGTTGCGCCGGGAGGAGTTGTGCTCGCTGCGCACCGATGACCTGGACCCGGCCCACCGGACGCTGCGGGTGCGGGCAGAGACGACGAAGAACCGACGGGAGCGTGTGGTGCCGTACTCCGCGCCTACCGGCGTGCTGCTGTCCGGCTACCTTACTCACCGCGCCACGATCAGCCGGGCACGCGGGCCGCTGTTCCTGTCGGAGTCGCGCCGCAACCACGCTCAACCGCTGAGCCTGTGGACCTGGTCCAAGGTCGTCCGCCGGATCGCCCTGGCCGCCGGCCTCCCGCGTTTCTCCACCCACACCACCCGGCACCTGTGCCTGACCGACCTGGCCCGGATGGGGTGGGAACTGCACGCCATCGCCACCTTCGCCGGCCACCGCTCGACCGACTCGACGCTCACCTACATTCACTTGTCCGGCCGCGACCTGGCGGACAAGCTCACCAAGGGCATGAATCAGATCCATGCCTGGCGCGTGGAGATGCTCGCCCGCCTCGGCGAGCAGGGGCTCGGAGCCGTGCGCCGGTGACCCTTTCGCCATCAGTGGCCGTCGACACGGCGGCCGCGGACGTCACGTGGACATGGCCGTTCGACCCGTCTCGCTACCAGCAGCGCGATGGTCTTACTGCCCAGGAGGTGTCAGCGCTTCAGCAGCTGGGCACCGACCTGCGTCGCCGGCCAGGCCGCCACAACCCCGACGCTCCGGGGTGGACAGCCATCGAATGGCTGCTCCACCCGCTCGACGACGTCCGGGCGTCATTGTGGTGCCCGGACAGCACATACCAACGCCAGGGCATGAACGACGCCATCGCCCTGATCCTGCTGCGCTGCATCGGGCAGGGCAGGACGTTCTGGTGCTGGACCGCAGAGGACTGGCTTCAGCTGATCGGCGTCGGCACCGCGGAGTTCCGCAAGTCCAGCCCAGGGTGGGTCGATGGGACCGCGCGGTCGACCCTAGCCGCATACGCCTACCTGCTTAGCGGCTTCACCGACTTCGACCGCCTCGGTGGGTTCCAGCGCCTCCCGCTGAGCCGACGCGTGTTCGGTGAAGAACTCGTCGAACAGGCCCACCAGCAGGTCAAGCGGGTCCTCTACGGATGGGGCTACCGGATCGAGTCCGACGTGGACTCTCGAATCTCTCCGGTCCTCTGCCAGGCCCTTCTGCTCAACCGCAGCCCACTGCTGCAAGACCTGACCACCGAGGCGTTCGCCCGGCTGCGCCAACACCCCGCTATGCGACGCCCACACATCGGGGCCCTGCATGCCATCCAACGCGCCGTCGCCTCCATCGGCTTCTGCGAACCCCCACCCTCCCCTTTTCGGGGGCGGATGCCTGAAATCGAGGGCACCGCGCGGCCGTGGGCGGATTGGGTCGAGCGGTGGCACGCCACCTCCACGCTCGCACCCAAGACCCGCGCGACCGCTCGCAGCGTCTTATCCAAGATCGGCCGCTGGCTCGCTGAGGAACACCCGGAGATCACCGAACCCGGCCAGTGGACCCGGCGGACCTGCGCGTCCTGGATCGCCGCGCTGGATCGGATGAGTATCGGTGACTACGTCCAGCGACGCGGCGGCCTGGGCGACAGGCAAGGACAGCCGATCTCCGCAGAAACCAAGGCCGGCTACCTGACCGCGACCAGGGCGTTCTTCCGCGACTGCCAGGAGTGGGAGTGGATCCCCCGACGCTTCGACCCCACTCGAGCCCTCGCCACGCCCAGAACCGTCCTGGCGATGCTCGGACCGGACCCCCGCGTGATCGCCGACGACATCTGGGCCAAGCTGCTCTGGGCCGGGCTGAACATCCAGCCCGAGGACTTGCCGACCAGCTACAACAGCCTTCGCTACCCCCTTGAGTTCCTCCGGGCTGTATCCCTGGCCTGGCTCTTCAGCGGCCAGCGCAGCGCGGAGATCGCCCGACTGCGAGTCGGCTGCGTCCGCTGGCAGCACGACGGATTCTCCATCCCCGGCGACTCCCGCGAGGTCCTGGCCCGGGACGCGGTCTGCCTCCTGGACGTGCCCACCCACAAGACCGGCACCGCGTTCACCAAACCGGTCGATCCGTTGCTGGGCAAGGCGATCGAGGCATGGGAGGCCGCTCGGCCGAGCCAGCCGATCCTGACGGATCGCAAGACCGGAGACCAAGTGCACCTGCTGTTCGCGCTGCGGGCCCACGCGATGGACAAGACCTACATCAACAGGACGATCATCCCCGCCCTATGCCGCAAGGCCGGAGTTCCCGCCGCGGACGCGCGTGGCGCCATCACCAGCCACCGGGCACGGTCCACAATCGCCAGCCAGCTCTACAACGCCAAAGAGCCGATGACCCTGTTCGAGCTGCAAGCATGGCTCGGGCACCGAAGCCCGGAATCGACCCAGCACTACGCCAAGATCACGCCGAACACGCTGGCCAGAGCCTACAACGACGCCGGCTACTTCGAACGCAACGTGCGCACCATCGAGGTCCTCGTCGACCGGGACGCCGTCACCTCCGGCGCCGCCGCGAATGGCGAGCCCTGGCAGTACTACGACCTCGGACACGGCTACTGCACCTACACCTTCTTCGAGCAGTGCCCACATCGAATGGCCTGCGCCCGCTGCGACTTCTACACCCCGAAGACGTCCAGCAAGGGCCAACTCCTGGAGGCCAAGGACAACCTCCAGCGCATGCGGGCCAACGTTCCGCTCACCGACGACGAACGAGCGGCCGTCGACGACGGCCAGGCCGCCCTTGACAAGCTTCTGGAACGTCTCGCCGACATCCCCACACCGTCCGGTGCGACGCCGCGGCAGATCGGCATTCCAGCCCAGGCGACGCTGCTCCCGGTCATCGCTGTCAACCAGAAGCCGACCTAATCGAGCTGCGGCAGGCCCCGCGACCAGGCAACATGACGGCATGACGGATCTCCGATGGGACGAGGTCAGGGAATTCTTCGATCCCGACTTGATGGGCGCATTGCCGAACCTCTTCGTCCCGGACGCCACCGTCGAGGACTGGCAGACCGTCCTGGACTTGGTCAGAACGCGTGGATGGCAGTGGCAGTACTCGCAAGGCGACACAGTGCTGCCGCTGCCTACCGCCGCCGAAGTGCTCGCGCGTCCACCCGAGGCCGAAACGGTGTCGCTGCGAGTCTGGCCTGCTCCAGGCGTGCTCGCGATCTTCCGGCTCATATCGGAGACCGAGATCGACTTCGACGTCAACCTTCGTGAACTACAAGGTCAAAAGGGGGTCGACACACTCTGCGACTTCCTTCGGGCGATCGGGAGCGAACTCGGCAAGCCGGTGCTGATGACCCCGGAAGGCGGAAGCCAAGAACACCCGGTCCTCGGCTTCGATCCCGTTGTCAGCAAGGTCATCCTGCTCGGGGATCCGGCACCCAACTGACCGCGACCGATCAGCGCGGCTTGACAAAACAGATTCCACAGAATGCGGGGAAGGACCACGAAGCCGCTGACATCGTCACTGCGCTTGACGATCTCCACAGTGAGCCGGACGTGCTTTTTGGCCCAGGTCACGAGCTTGCCGGCGTAGGCGCTGTCGGCCCAGATCAGCGCGATTCGCTCGTACCAGTCGCGCAGACGCGCCAGCGCGGGCTTGGCGCCGTCGCGGTCCTGGACGCTGGCGGCGGTGACGATGACGACCAGCAGCAGGCCCAGGGTGTCCACGATGACGTGCCGCTTGGTGCCCTGCACTTTCTTGGCCGCGTCATATCCGCGCGAGCCGGCGGCGACGGTCTCGGCGGCCCGCAGCGACTGCGAATCGATGATCCCCGCGCTGGGCTCCGGCTCGCGCCCGTCGGCTATCCGGACCTGTTCGCGCAGGTCATTGTGGAGAGCATAGAGATCACCGTCCTGCCACCAGCGCGTGAAGATCGCATGGACGGTGCGCCAGGGCACCAGGAAGTCGGCGGGCAGATTGCGCCATTTGCAACCGTTGTCGACCACGTATCGGATGGCGTCCACGATCAAGCGGCGGCAGTACTTCTCGGGTCGTCCGCCGTTGCCGTGTAACCAGGCCGGATGGGGCATGACCGGCTCGATGACCTGCCATTCTTTGTCGCTCATGTCGGTGGTGTAGCGGGGCGCACGGATCGGGTGATCGGCTCCGCGGCCGTACCGGCAGGCCACGCATGAGCAGGCAGTTTCTTCGTTACGGGAGACAGCGATGGGGGCGGTGGCGTACAACGGCGGCAGACCTTCCGGTTGGTGACGGGGTTTGGATAATCACCGTTGCTACCGGAAGGTCGCTTTATGTCGCAGGGGATTCACTCTACGTCACAGTTTCGTCCGATATCGGCCCCACGCAGCATGTCCGTTCCGCTTGAGGATTACCTGTACCGAAGAGCTGGGCTGCTGAATGCAAGGTCAAGTGAACAACGATCAGTCTGGTTGTTCGGATTTACTTTTCATTTTCGGCGTCACCCCTGGGCGCTGGGGCACGCCGAGCTCGGCTTCAGGAGGGTCAGTGGCCGACAGGAGGGGGCCCGTGATGGTCACGATCCCCAGTCGGGGTGAGAACGGTTCGGGTGGCCTGACCAGTTCGATCAACTCGGCTGTTGGGCGCTGGCCGGTCTCGATCGCGGCAATGTAGTCACTGGCTTGGGTCATGTTCAGGCTGGGAGCGCGTCGCCGGAGGAGGCGGATGGCGGCGATCCGACCGTCCGCCAGCACCTCGTGAACTTCGGTCGCGAATGGGATGTCGATATGAGGGTCGTTCTCAACAGAGCCGATGGGTTTGATGCGCTGTTCGTAGTCCTCTTCCCAGAGCCCGGCGACGTAGTCGGTGACGGGGATGAGATGGATGCTGCCGTCATGGCGGTCGACGAGATAGGGGCCGTTGCCGGCAAGCAGATCGCCGGTGCTGCCGCTGCGGAGGTACGCCTGGGACTGATAGCTGACGATCCAGCCGAGGCGGTGCTCGGTGACCCTGGTGATCGCAAGGGGCATGACTTGGCCGTGACGATCCACGGTCTCGCGGTCAGCACGGAGCAATCCTTCGATCAAGCGCACGGCGTGCTCTCTGTCGATCATCGGCCCATTCTCCCTGTCAATTCCGTCCTTATGCAGGGTTAGTCCGGACGCTGCGCAGCCGGTGGCAAGGTAAGTCCGGACGTGGCAAGGTTCGTGCGGATCGGACACAGCAAGCGCAGGGATCAGTTTGTACACGGGCACTAAGTGCGGCTGGCGGCAGACAGCCGTTGCATACATGGTCCGGTTTCAGTTGCGAGCCGAAGGGCAAACGTCTCGCTGAATCGCGCGCTCCGAGTAACTTGCAACGTTACTGTTTAGCGAGCGCATCCGCTAAGGCGTGAAGGCGAAGTGCGGTTGTAGCGGGTTTCTCGGCGGCACGATAACGGTCGCCCTCCTTGGTGATCGCACGAACGAGGGGAGAGGCCAAAAGGTCCAGCGACCTCTTTATCTGTGTCATGTCAGGCTGTACAGTCACATCGTTACGAAGGGTGCTGTAGATAACCTCTATCGGCAACGCGCCGCCGAACACCAAGTCCACATTGGTGGCCTCATCGTGGAGAACTTTTAGGATCCGTGCTAGAAGATGCGTTTCGCTGGAGGTGCGATCCCACGCCTCTTGAAGGAGTTCTTGCGAGTTGCCGGTGAAGAGAACAGCTACTTCCTTTGGTGCGAGTGGGGTATGGACTTGCCGGCGGACGGCTTCGGCGAGCAGATGGACATCTACTAAAGCGACGCCGCGCTCTTCAGCGCGACCGATGACCCGTCCCTCGAATCTTGGTGCCACGACAGCAATGGCATCCGCTTGGTGGAGGTTTCTATGCTCCATCAAGGTATCGAAGTCAATGTTGCGCTCGGTGATGACTCCCGCTGCGGAGGATTTGGCATCCACTATCAGGCGTGTGGCTCCCTTTGTCCCGAAGTCGATCCTTACGATCACGTCAGTCCTGCCGGGACGTCCCTCGTGCTCCGCATGAAGGCCGAGTGCCTCCATGGCCTCGGCTATAGCCCGTTCGAACCGTACCGGATGATCGGAATCTACGGAGGCCTCAATAAGCTCACTGGCAACGATCTCGACCGGGGAACGAGTGGTGTTGCTTTCCTCTGCGGGTGCAGTCTGCACTGCATCCGAAGACTCGTTGGCCTGAAGCTTCGGCAGAGAGTCGCGGAAGGCGACGCCTAGCGGAGTAGCACGGTATCGAGCGTTGCCTATATCTTCAATCAGTTGACAGTCTCGCAGTAGGTGCAGGCGGTTTCTCATCTCGTTCAGATTGACTCGCGAGCCCTTGTAGAAGCTTTCAGCATTTCCTACAAGCTTGGGAGCGTTATCGGCATGCTGTAACGAATCGAGGACTTCGCCGAAGTAGAATATCTTGGAATGGATCAGTCGTGCGAGTTCTAGGTCGTCCTCTGATTCCAGCCAATGTTTGGCCACCTCCGTCGTAGCGAACTTGTCTCTTCCGACCTGCTCTAGAATTCCTAAGCCTTTAAGTGTCGATATTGCGCCATCGCCGGACTTTGTATTAAAATCCTCCTCGCAGATGGAATGAAAATCGGCCCGCTCAATGCTAGGTACGGCTGCGGTTGCGAGTATTCTAATGCTGCGAACTACATTTCCGTCTCCTCTGGGAATGAATCCTATAACTGGCTTACGGGCCTTTAGGGCGGTATCGTCTAGGCTGCTCAGAATTCGCTTGAGTTCCTCTGTTGGTTCTGAAAGGAATGCGCTGTCTTCGTGTCCCGAATATCCCGAATCTGATGAGTGCGGCTCATGGATTCTCGTGGTGGAGAGCAATTCGCGCCCTGCTGGTGTTATGATCAGTTTATAATCGAAGCGTAACTCGATAAGGCCTGCTGCGCGTAGCCAGTTAGTTCTACGCCTGAGCTGATCAAGGCTGGACCAGCTCATGTCATACGCTTCGTTCGCGACCTCTAGCAATGATTCGTGCGAGAGGTCGTCTTTCTCGACCTCGGCTAGAATTTCAGCGATAAGTCGCACGTGAGCGTGAAAGACCGTAATGAGATATGCGTCATCACCCGACCGCAGCCAGTGGCGCGCAAACTCCGTGAGCCTTATAGCTTGCCCTTCGCGTCTCAGGAGGCCACACGTACCGAAGTGACGGACGGCATCACGCACCGTAGTTTCCGTGTTTTCGGTCGGCCAAGTGATCCGGCTTTCAAGTGCTGGATGCACCTCCAACTGCTCCAAGAGACGGCGGAGCGTCGCAAGAGACTCCTCCCACCCGCCAGGCATCGCAGGCAGCGAACCGGTCCGTGTCCGCCATGGAAGGAGAGGTGGAGGCGATGAGGTGTCCTGCAACATAGTCTGAGCGTAGAGCGCGGCGCCGACAATCTAGTCATGGTGCGCGAGCGGTGAAGGTGTCGACCGCCGTGAGGGCACGTTTGCCGCGATGCCTGCTGCGGTTATCGCTGTGTGCCATGGGCTTATGCGGTCAGCGGACCTGGCCCGTCAACAGGGCCGACCACATGGCTTCGGCTTTGCGGCGAAGCCATCGCGTCGTCTCCATGACCGTGCCTTCGGACATGCGCCGGATGAACCACTGGCCGCCGGAAGCGCAGAGTTCGTAGATCGGCCCGGAATGGTGGCAGGTCCAGGCGTAGACCCGGACGCGTTCGTCGGCGCGAGATGCACTCCAGTGGAGTGATGCGCAGTCGAGAGCCGCGGCTGGGACGTGAGGGCTCATGCAGGAGTCGTCAGAGCTCATGGCGTGCTGCGCAGGGCTGTCATTTCTACAGAGAGAATGAGATGGAGCAGGTCTTCAGGGCTATGCGCGTCGATCACGACGCACTGGGTGGGAATCCAGCAGGCGAAGGCTGAAAAGCTACGACGCCAGGGAGACCACATGACCATCCATCCAGGGCTCCGCTGTTGGAGGGTGGCCGCCAGCGCGCGTCCTTCCTCGTCGCGCATCACTGGCCGCCTGCCCGAAGGAGGTGCTTCTGTCCCATACCGCCATAGGGTGTAGGGCGTGTCAGAGGCAGGAGCGCCTTCGAGGGGTGTGCGGTCGTGCGGTCTCATCGCGACACCGCCTTCCGCGTGGAAGGCGTATCCAACTCACACCAGACCGCCTTGCTGGTCTCGTTCAGGCGGACGCCCCAGCGGTCGGCGTACGTCTCGACGATCAGTAATCCGTGGCCGCTCGCATTACCCGGCGGGGCCTGCCGCCGTACAGGAAGGTGGTTCGTGTCCCGATCGTGGACTTCGACCCTGAGCGTGCCCCCTGCGTACATCACCAGGCCCGTTACGGTGGCACCGCCGGTACAGGCGTGCTTGATCGCGTTGGTGAACAGCTCGGTGACCAGCAGTTCCGTGCGCCACTTGAAGACAGCAAGATCCCACCTGTCGAGCAGCTGCCGCACCCACTTACGAGCCACAGGAACGGAGGCTGGGATCGGCGACAGGGTGAAGGCCCGCGACAAGGTTGCGCAGGTTTCGTGTGTCAGGCGGCTGGTCATAGATCCGTAGGAAACGCCTCGACGCGCGGCAACTCCACAGCAGAACCGTGCATAGATGATGCATCAGTGTGGCGTTGCCCCTGCGGACCAGCGCGTTCAGGCGCAATACTCGGTTGAGGCTCCTGTCAGCTCGCGCGGGAGGAGATGGACCGTGCCACAGCGGCGGCAAAGGCTCATTCAGCGCCGAAAGACTCTGGGCTTCTCGCAAGAACGGCTGGCTCACACAGTCGGTGTCGAACGATCCACCGTCGTGCGCTGGGAAAGCGGCGAGACGGAGCCGCGTCCCTGGCAGCGTCCCAAGCTGGCCGCCGTATTGAAGATCTCGCTGGACGAGGTGGACGAACTCCTCACACAGCATGTGAACGAGGAACCGGAGGCCGAACGGCTCGACTTCGTGTTGCGCAACCCGGCAGCCGTGGACCTGGTTGCCGTGGCCCATCTGGCGGAGCGAGTGGATCGCCTTAACACCGAGTACGACACCGCGCCCTCCGCTTCACTGCTGGCGGATGCCGGCCACAGCCACAGCCAGGTGACGCTGCTACACAACTTTGCGCCGAACGGGCGCATCCGCCGCGAATTGTGCATCTCGCTCGCCGAGTCAGCCACCCTCATGGGCCAACTCGTATGGGACGCGTCACAGCGGCGCGACGGCGCGGTGTCAGTGCAGTACTTTGACCAGGCGATCACCGCCGCCAGGGAAGTTGGAGATCCCATCCTCGAAGCTCACGCCCAGCTCCGGAAAGGTTTCGTTGCTTTGTACGGCACGAAAGACGCCAGAGAAGGGCTGCGTCTCTGCAACGAGACGGCGATTGTCAGCCGGAATGCTAGCGACGTCCTCGCCGGTCTGGGGTTCCTACACGTCGGCGAGGCGTACGCGATGTTGGGGGAGAGGCGCCACTGCGAGAAGGCGCTTGGAGAGGCGGCGGACAGTTTCGGCCGAATCCACAAAGACGACGAAGCCCTGCACATGTTCTCGCCAACCCAATTCGACCGTCTGGCAGGCTCCTGCTACCTGTTCCTCGGCGTGAACCACAAGGCGGAGCAGATCTTGACCAAGTCGGCGCGCAGTCTGGTCCGCTGGAAGAAATCCCAGTCCATCGCACTGGGGAACCTGACACTCGCCTACATCCGGCAGGGCAAGCCGGAAGAGGCGTGCGGCACCCTGCACGAGGCCATCGACCTCATCGAGGAGACACGCGGGGGAGGAGGACTGAACATCGCCTTCACCGCCGGGAGAGAGCTTGGACCCTGGTGCCACGAGCCATGGGTACAGGAGATCAGCGATCGACTGTTCGCGCTGATGGCGACGTGATGAACTGGCGGTATGAGCCTCGACGATGCCAAGAACGCCGTCCGGGAGCGTATGTGGTCGGCCTTGATCGAATCTGAGATCTCCGCGCCCGACGCACGCGGCTACATCCCTCATTTCGTCGGCTCTGACAAGGCTGCTGAGCTACTCGCCACCACGGATGCCTGGCGGGCAGCACACACCGTGAAGGCCAACCCCGATACGGCGCAGCTTCCAGTCCGTGCCCGCGCCCTGGCCGAGGGCAAGATCCTTTACATGGCTGTCCCGAAGATCGCCACGATCGAGCCGTTCTACTTCATTGACCCGGCTCATTCCACACTGCCACCCGCTCAGGCAGCGTCGAGTAGCACCGCCTCGAAGGCGAGCCCCCGAGTGGGCACCGAGCAGATGCGGCCGATCGATCTGATTGTGTGCGGCACCGTGGCGGTCAACCGGGCTGGTGTACGCCTTGGCAAAGGAGCCGGCTACTCGGACATCGAAGTCGCTCTCCTGATCGAAGAGGGCCTCGTCACCGACGACACAGTGATCGTGACGACGGTGCATTCGCTGCAGGTCGTCGATGAGGCGCTGCCGGAAAGGGAGCACGACTTCCGCGTGGATCTGATCGTCACAGAGAAGGACATCATCGCCTGCCCGCGCTCACCGCGCCCCAGCGGGTTGATCTGGTCCAGCATGCCCGCGGACAAGATTGCGGCGATCCCGATCCTCGGCGCCCGCGCCAAGAACAACCTCAATTAGTCGGTGCGCCGATCCACTGAACCGGCGGGCGGTGAAGGTCTCAATAGGGGCGTGTTCTCGATCCCGTACACGCGGACGGGATCAGGCGGTGTGCATCCCGATGAGTGCGGCGGCGATGGCCGCGGGCGTGGACTCGCTGAACGTGGTGGCCGCCGCCGCGATCGCCTGCCACGGGCTGATGCGCGCGAGCTGACGCGGTTTCACCATGAGCAACGTCGCGTCCAGCGGTTGTTCTGGTAAATGCTCATGTGGAGTTCGGCACGGAGGTGGCCGTGCAGAACTCCCATGCGGAGACCGACGACCGGCTCCATCCCCTGCGCGAGGTCCCGCGCTGGACCTGGGAGTAGCGTCAGCGCCGGCCCTCGCCGAGCCAGTCGGGGTAGCCGTCGACGTCGTGGGCGACCGGCGCGCTGACGACGGAGCAGCATTCGCCGGTCTGCCTGATGTGCTGTTCGAGTGTGGCCGCCTGGCGGTCCGTCGTGACGAGCGTGAGCTCCCAGGTGATCGCGCCGGGGCGCGCGGACGGCACTTCCGCGATGTCGATCGAGGCCGCCAGACCCGCGCCGAGGAGGGCGTGCGCCAGGGCGGCCGCTCTCTCATAGCCCTCGACCGTGGCCCGGACCTCGATGAATTCCGCCATGGAGATGCCCCTCCGGGATGCTGCGAAGCCCAACCCTATCCGCGGGATCGGCCCGCCGGTAAGCGGTTTCTGGATCAGGTGGTCCAGCTGGCTGCCCTCGCCGGCTCTCATGCTCCTACTCGGGTGACTCCGCGGCGGCCGCCTCCAGGGCGGCCAGCCAGTCGTCCGCTGGCGGGAGTGCCCTGAGCAGCCAGGTCGCTCCCGCCTTCGCGTACTCCTCGGCCGCCCGTCCGGGACTCCAGATGGCCACCACGTCGAACCCCGGCGCGGCCGGCCCCAGCGCCTCCACGACGCGCCGCACCTCCTCCGGCTCCATGAACCCCCGCTGCCGGTCGATCGCCACGACGCCGTCCCAGCGGCGGGCGCGGGCGAGCGGGCGCGCGTTCGGCCAGCCGCAGGCGATCCAGATCGGCGGACGCGGGCGCTGCACCGGGACGGGCCGCATGACGGCGTCCACGGTGAAATGCGCCCCTTGGTGCCGCACCCGCTCCCCGCTCCACAGCGCCGAGACCACGTCCAGCGCCTCGTCCGTCCGCTCGGCCCGTTCCTTGAGCGAGGCCGCGTCGCCGAAGGCCGCGAACTCCTCCTCGGGCAGGTTCCCCAGCCCGACGCCCGTGATCACCCGCCCGCCCGACAGGTGGTCGAGCGTCACCACCTCCTTGGCGAACTTCTGTGGCCGCCGCCTCGAGAGCGGCGTCACCATGGCGCCCAGCCGGATCCGCCCCGTGGTCTGCGCGATCGCTCCCAGCAGCACCCATGGGTCGTGCGGCTCGAGAGCGGTGGCGGCGGGCATCTGTATGTGATCGTCGACGAAGACCCCGTCCCAGCCCGACCGCTCGGCCGTCACGGCGAGGTCCACCAACCGGCGGGGCGGAGCCATGCTCGGCAGTGCGAGCCCGAAACGCATGAGAACCTCCACTAAGATGAACCATCGTTCACGTTATATAGTGAACCATAGTTCATGTTGAAGGGGGAGACCTGTGGCACCGCGAGCGGACGCGATCAGGAACAGGGCCGGCATCCTGCGGGCCGCGCGCAGGCTGATCGCCGAGCGCGGCCCCGAGGTGGGCATGGACGAGATCGCCGCCGAGGCCGGCGTCGCGGTCGGCACGCTCTACCGGCACTTCCCGACCAAGGTCTCCCTGGTGGGCGCCGCCATGGCCGAGCTGGCGGACGAGATCGTGGCGCGCCTCGACGCCGCGCTGGCCAGGATCGACGCCGGGGGAGCGGCTCTCGCGGAGATCACCGCACTGCTCCGGTGGGTGGCGCTGGAGATGGACCAGGATCGGGCGCTGCGCGAGGCCGCGACCAACCTGGGCGCGTACTCGCTGGCCGACGCCGAGCGCCGGTCGAGGGACGCGCTCGGCATGATGGTGGAGGCGGCTCAGCGGCAGGGCGACCTGTACGCCGACGTCACGGTCGACGACCTCGCCCTGCTCATGACCACCATGCCGGGCACGGACACGCCCGCCGCGCGCAGGGAGCGCTGGCTCGAGCTCTCGCTGCGCGGCCTGATCCGTCAGGCCTGAGGCGGGGGAGCGGTCGAGGTGCGGACGACCAGCTCGTACGGGAAGATCAGGCGCTCCGGCTCGGCCGCGGCCCCCGACAGCAGCAGCCGCCCCGCCGCCTCGCCCATCTCCTGCTTGGCCTGCCTGATCGTGGTGAGCCCCGCCTCCTCGGCCGCGCTGTCGGAGAAGCCCACCACCGACAGCTCCCTCGGCACCTCCAGCCCCAGGTCGGCGGCCGCGTCGAGGATCCCCAGCGCGAGCACGTCGGTGTTGGTGAGGATCGCGGTGGGCCGCGGGTCGCGCCGGAGCAGCGCGTGCCCCGCCTTCCGCCCGGCCTCCCGTGAGTTACGCGCGACCTCGTAGAACGGCACTCCTGACCAGTCGACCCCGGCCTCCTCGCAGGCCTGCTGGTAGCCGCTCCGCCGACGCCGCATGGCATCGAACGCGGCGCCTTCCTGCCGCTCCTGGGAGGCCCAGCCGGTGTAGCCGTCGTCGTGCAGCCCGACCATGGCCACCCCCACCCGCCGGTGCCCGAGCCGCAGCACGTGCCGCGCGGCGGTGGCCGCGGCGGCGGGCTCGTCGATGCCCAGGAACGGATGTCCCGGCACGTACGGCTCGTCCACCACCACGACGGGCAGCTTCCTGGCGAGCACCTCGGCCAGCGCCGGATGGCCGTCGGGCAGCGACATCACGCAGAAGGAGTCGACCACCGCGTCCCTGACCGTCTCGCTGCGCCGGTCGCCGTGCGGCAGCGGCAGGATGAGCAGCCCCACCCCCGCGTCCTCGGCCGCCGTGGCCAGCCCCTGGAAGAACCCGATCGCGTACGGGTCGGCGAACGCGTACGCCAGCGTCTCGCTGAAGATCAACCCGAGCGCCCCCGCCCGCCCCAGCCGGAGCGAGCGCGCCGTCGGGTTGGGCCCCGCGTAGCCGAGCTCGTCGGCCACCTCCATGATCCGCTGTCGCAGCCCTTCGCTGAGCTGGTCGGGCCGGGAGAACGCGTAGGACACGGTGGCCCGGGACACGCCCAGCCGGTCGGCGATCGTCTGCAGTGTCACCCTGGCCATCGTCCCACCGTACCGAAGAGCTTGTCCGATTGGCCTTAATCGATTAAGGTCTTAATTGATTAAGGAGGAGTCATGGATGCTATGCAGGTCCTCGCTCACCAGACGGCGATGGGCTACCGGGATCAGCTGGGCGACGCGCTCCCTGGCGCGCCGCGCAGACCGCACCGCCCCAGGGCCAGGGTGCGCGTACGAGTGGCGTACTCGCTCAGGTGGACGGCCGACCGACTGGATCCGGCCTGCCGGACCATGTGAGAAAAGTGAGCCCGGCCTTCCTGAGGGCACCTGTGTCTGTGCCATGAGAAGCACAGAGATCGAACTCGAACAGCGGACGGCCAGGCTCGGCGACTGGTCGGTGACCGGATGGCGGCGCGTCCCGCCGGACGCGGACGGAAGCCCACCCGTGGTCTGCGTGCACGGCGCGGGCGTGTCGAGCAGGGAGCTGCGCCCTCTGGTCGCCGCGCTGGGGGAGCACCTGCCCGCCTGGACCGTCGATCTGCCGGGATTCGGGCAGAGCACGAAGCCGCCGTACGCGCTCGGCCTGACCGAACTCGCCGACGCGCTGGCCGACTGGCTGGAGGCCGAGGGGCTTCCGCCCGCCTGCCTGGTGGGCTGCTCGTTCGGCTGCCAGGTCGCCGTGGACGTCGCGGTGCGCCATCCGGAACGGGTCCGCTCGCTCGTACTGATCGGACCCACCGTGGATGCCGCGGCCAGATCGTGGCCGCGGCTCATCGCGCGGTGGGTCCGCAACTCCAGGCGCGAGGACCCGCGCATGATGCCCCTCAACGCCGCCGATTACCGCGATGCGGGGCTCCGGCAGGTCATGGCCAGCTTCGGCGCGGCGGTACGGGACCGCGTGGAGGACAAGCTCCCGCATCTCACGGTGCCCACGCTGGTCGTCAGGGGAGAGTTCGACAGGCTGGTGCCACAGGACTGGGCCGAGGAGGTCACCCGCATGACGCCGCGTGGCAGGCTGACGGTCGTGCCCGGTGCGCCGCACATGATCCCGTTCCGCGATCCGGCGGTCCTGGTGCCGCTCATCAGGGAGTTCGTGGCCGATGCATAAGTACGCCGCCTCTTTCGACTCGGCCACGGGCATGCTCCGTGCGCTCTCCCGCCATCTGCGCGGACGTGACTTCCCGGCGCTCGGGCAGTTCCCCGCCGCCGCCGAGCCGGTCGTCTCCCGCGTGCTGGGGGCGGCGAACCGGCTGCCGCGCCGCCTCTCGGAGCGGGCGTACGCGCTGTCCGGGTGGAGCGAGGCGAGCGCACCGGCGAAGCTGGCGAGCCTGCGCGCGGACGAACTGGCCGAGTGGGTCGTCGGGCACTACCCGCGCCGCCGCTACCCGGTGGTCTTCGTGGGCTCCGCCTCGGGCGCGCTGGTCCACCTGGCCGCGGCGCTCGGCGCGCCCTGGCTGCCCCAGACCCTCTTGGTGCCGGTACGCCAGCGCGGCGGCCACCCCGACGCCCCCAAGGACTGCCTCCGCCGCGTCCGCCCGGCCGGTGAGGCCATGCTGGCCGCCAACCCCGACCTGATCCTGCACCACATGCACGACGCGAACCAGGACCGCCTGATGATTTCGGGAATGTCCTATTTCCGGATTAAGTGGCGGCGGTTGCCGGAGGCCTACCGCCGGTTCCTTGATGAATGTCTCGACGGCACGCTCGTCGTCTCCGACTGCGAGCTGAGCTGGCCGACCACCCGCATCGGCGAGCGGTACGTCTTCCAGCACGGCGCGCTCGGCGGCCTGTCCCCTCAGGAGTACCGCCTCGGGAGCCCCGAGATCGCCCGCTACCTGGCGAGCCACGGCTCCCCGTACCGCAGCTGGGACGCTCCCGAGCCGGACGGCGAGAGCCCCGAGGCGGAGTGGGGGTTCGAACCCGAGCTCATGGACGATCTGCGGGACGCCGCCGGCCGTGTCGACAACGAGGTCGCCCTGCTGCGGTTCGCGGATCCCGAGGCGCTGACCCCGGCGGTGGCCGACCTCTACCGGTCCTGGTACGAGTCCCGCGGCCTCCCGGGTGACCGGCTGCTGGTGGAGTCGTTCGTGCTGCTGGAGCCGTGGTGGACGCTGCGTACGGGATCGGTGCCGTACTGGATGGTCTTCAACTCGGAGAGTTCACGCAAAGGGCTGCTGTCGTACCTCGACGGCGGGGAGCCGTACGACGAGATCCGGATGGCGCTCTTCTCACACGGCGTGGAGTCGCCGGGGATCGCGCCAATCGACGCGTGGCAGGACGTGCTGGCAAGGGGGCGGAAGATCGGGGTGTTCGCCGGGGTCGATCCCCGGGCGTTCCCGCGCGACTTCGCGGTCTTCGCCCGCATGCACCGTGATCTGTCCAGGGTGCGCACCACGTACCCGATGCCGCTGGCTCTGCCCCTGTCCCAGGTGGAGGAGGCGCTGGGGGCGCGCGAGGACGTGAGCTGGACCACCGGATGACGGCCGTGCGGCTGCGCCTGGTCGGCGTCGGCGCGATGAACTCCCCGCGCTACCGCCCCGCCGGGCTGCTGGCCCGCTGGCAGGGCCACCGCGTCCTGCTCGACGGGGGAGGCGAGGCCGCCGGCGGCGAGCGGCTCGACGGCTGGCTGGTCTGCGACGAACGCGCCGAGCTGATGCCCCAGATCCGCCGCGCGGCGCGGGCGCTCGGGATGACCACCGGGGTGGCGGCCTACGAGGCCGCGGGCGTGGAGATCGTGCCGCTGCCGGTCACCCACACCTCCCACCCCACCTACGGCTACCTGATCAGGACGGAGCGGGCGAACGCCGCCTGGGCGCCGGAGTTCTGGACCTTTCCCGCCTGGGCGGCCGGGGTGGACCTGATGTTCGCCGACGCGGCGGGCTGGGACCGGCCGATCCGCTTCGCGGGCGGCGTGGGCGGGCACGCGAGCGTGCTCCAGGTCGCGCGGCAGGCCCAGGAGCTGCGGGTGGGGCGGCTGGTGTTCGCCCACATAGGCCGCCCCTCCATCCGTGCGATCGATCGCGGCGAGCGCCCGCCGTTCGGCGAGTGGGGCGTCGAAGGTCGCGCCTACCGCCTCGGTCAGCCGCCCGCGATCTGCTCCCCGGCGTAGTCCAGGAGCTGCTCGGCGGTCGCGAAGCGGCGCTCGTTCCGGTCACCGAGCAGCACGCCCACCACGCGCTTGCCGCTCCGCTCCCCGGCGAACAGCAGGCAGTATCCGGCGGCCTTCGTGTAACCGGTCTTCACGCCCAGCACCCCGTCGGCACGCGACAGCAGCTTGTTGGAGTTGCGCCAGGTGTGCGCGCGGTGCAACGACGTCTTGGCCACCTTGTACACCTTGCTCCCCACCACGGCCGCGAAGTCGGCGTCGTCCAGCGCCCGCTGCGCCAGCTTGACCTGGTCGACCGCTGTCGAGTAGCCGCCGTCGCCCGGCGTGGGCATGCCGTCCGGGTTGGCGTAGCGGGTGTCGGACAGGCCGAGGGAGCGGGCGGTGCGGTTCATCTTGGCGACGAACGCCGTCTTCCCCGGACCGTAGCGCCGCGCCAGGGCGTTGGCCGCGTCCGCGCCGGACGGCAGCAGGAGGCCGTACAGCAGGTCCCTGACGGTGAGCTGCTCGCCCTTCTTCAGCCCGGCCGTGGTCGCGCCGTTGCCGGCCGCGTACTTGACGTCGGTCGCGCTGATCGTGATCGTGTCGCTCAGCTTGGCCTCCTGCAGCACGACGTACGCCGTCATGACCTTGACCAGGCTGGCCACCGGAGTCCGGCGAGTCTCGCTCTTGCCGAAGTGGATCGTTCCGGCCGAGTCGACCACGTACGCGGACTTGGCCGCGACCTCCGGCGCATCCGCCGCCGCGGCCGGGGAGGCGACCCCAACAACCAGCGCGAGTACGGCAGAGCCAATGAAACCCCCAATACGCATGCCAAACATGGTGACAGGAAATCAAGGGTCCGTTTGCCGAACTACGCCATAAAGCCCAGATCGGATCAGGAGACCAGGGCCTCTGACGAGGCGGCGCGCCGCTTCCGCCTGCGCCGCACCACCGCCCAGGAGATCGCGGCCACGGCGAGCACGGCCACGACCGCCGCCGTGACGGGGGAACGCGCGGCCAGCTCCAGCCATCCCCACACGACCGCCGTCGCGGCGAACCACCACAGCGGCGCCCAGGTGAGGCAGCCCAGCGCGCTCGCGACCACGTACCAGGGATAGGACACGCGCAGCGCCCCCGCCACCCACGGCAGCGTGTGCCGCAGCATGGGCACCCAGAAGCAGCCGTAGACGGCCAGCGCGCCCCACCTCTCGACGACCTGCTCGATCTTCGCGATCCGCTCGCGCCCCAGCCGGACGCCCACGCGCGAGTCGTAGAGCTTCTCGCCCAGCCTGCGGCCGACCCAGTAGTAGACCTGGAACGCTCCGAACAGGGCGAGGATGAGCACGGCTCCGACCAGCCAGTGCGGCAGGCCGAACCAGGACGGCTTCAGAGGATCGGCAATGCCGCTCATCCGCACACCCCTCCCAAGTCTTAGGTCAGGCTTACCTTAGTTCAAGCTGAAAGTTTCCGCCACACCAGCTTGCAAGCCACGGCAACCAGGCGACAACCAGGACTCAACCACCCAGCCTCACTCTAGGGGTGAGGCAGAAGGGGGTTGGACATGCCGGGGAGAAGCGCAGCGGTCCTGGCCTGCGGCGTCACGAACGCGGCCAAGCTCCTCGTGGCGTCCCTGGCCTTCACCGGCGCGTACGCCGGCGTCTCCGTCCACGACGGGGCCGGCAGCGAGCCCGCGCCTGTGACGACTGTCACCCTGTCGGCCCGCGAGATGCCCGTCACCGAGCCACTGCAGGAGCGGCCCGTGGCGGTCAGCCGGTCCAAGGCGCCGAGGCCGTCAAGAGCGCCCGTTGCCAGGTGAGCTGCTGACCGACCGCCGTCAGGAGCGTCCGTTGCCAGGTGAGCTGCTGACCGACCGCTGCGCCGCCTCCACCCAGCGCGGCACGCCGACCCGCTCGGCCACCTCCAGCGCCTTCGTGTAGTGGTCGCGCGCGGCGTCGGGCTGCCCCAGGCGGATGGCGAGGTCTCCGAGCGTCAGCGCCACCGGCCACAGCGCCACCACGCCGGTGCCCGCGCCCGCCACCCGGTCGGCGAACGGCTTGAGCTTGTCGTAGCAGTCGACCATCCGCTCCCGGTCGTCGAGCAGCATGCCGGCCAGGGCCCGCCAGGTCATCGCCAGCTCGTAGAGGAAGTCGGGACGCACCGGCGGACGGGTGGCGGCCACGGCCTTGGCGTCCTGGAGGTGCCCCGCCGAGGCCAGGGCCAGCGCGTACGCGTCGAGCGTCCACTTGGCGCCGCGCAGGTGGGCCTCCGCGAGCAGGTCGACCATCTCGGCCGCCCGGCCGTCGACCAGGTGCAGGCAGAAGGTCGTGATCAACGGGAGGTCCTGGCGGCCCTCCAGCATGCCCGCCCGCGCGGTCATCCTGGCCGCCTCGCGGTAGGCCCGCTCGGCGCCCGCGTAGTCGCCGGAGATCATCAGCCGCTGGCCCGAGTACCAGACCACGACCGCGGCGGGGGCCGACAGGTCGTACTGCTTGGCCAGGCGGTCGGCGGCGGCAGCGTGCTCGTCGGCGACCGTGAACTCGCCCCTGGCCGCCGCGCACTCCAGGAGCACCAGGTGGGCCAGCGCCTGCGTGGCCATCTGCCCCGAGCGCTGTGCGACCTCCAGCAGCTCCCTGCCGATGCTCTCGCGGCTGTCCACCGCCGGGATGTCGTACGACTGCCGCAGCCGCCCGCTCAGCGCCGCCGCGATCAGCGTCGGGTCGCCGCTCTGCCTGGCCAGCTCCAGCGCCTCCAGGGACGCCTGGCGGCCGCGCTCCGGCGAGGAGGAGCCCTCCAGCTCCAGCGCCAGCGTGGTCAGCAGGCTGGCCCGCAGCCGCTGCTCACCCTCGGGCAGCTCCATGAGCGCCTTCTCGGTGACGTCCACGATCTCCCACGCCGTGCGGGTGAAGTCGCGCGCCATGCCCTTGTGCGGCACGGCCAGCGACGCCGCCACCTTCGCGGTGATCTCCAGGTCGCCCAGCGGCAGCGCGGCGTCCATGGCCTGGCGTCGCAGCAGCCGGGCCGCCGTCATGTCGCCGCACAGCGCCAGCGCCCTGATCTGGCGGAGCATGAGCCGCAGGCGTTCCTTCGTGCGCTCCGGCGTCTGCGCGCCGCTCTGGTCGTCGCGCGAGCGGTCGAACGCCGCGATGGCCTGCTCCCACAGCGTGGCCGCCTCGCGGTGGGCGAAGCGCCGCTCGGCCTGCTCGGCCGCGAGCCCCGCGTAGTGGACCGCCTTGCCGGCCGCGTCGGCCAGGAAGTAGTGGTGGGCCAGCGCCGCCACGTCGGACGGCCGCTGGTGCTCGATGACCGCCGCCACGGCCGCGTGCAGCCTGGTGCGGCGGAGCCTGGAGGCGTCGGAGTAGATCGTGTCGCGCACCAGGTCGTGGTCGAACCTGAGCTGCCCGGGACCCGGCTCGGTCACCAGCCCGGCCAGCAGCGCCGCCTCGACGGCCTCGATCACGGCGTCCGCGTCGCCGGACACGGCGATCAGCACGTCGAGATCGACGTCGCGCCCGATCACGGCGGCCTGCAGCAGGATCTGCTGCGCCCCCGAGGGCAGCCGCGAGATGCGCCGCCGCAGCACGTCACGCACGCCGGAGGGCACCTGCGAGAGCACCTCGGCGGCGCTGGCCCGGTCGGCCGCGCCCTCGGAGTCGAGCAGGCGGACGGTCTCGCGGACGAAGAACGGGTTGCCGCCCGTGCGCTCGACGATCGACTCGACCGCGTCCTCGTCGATCTCGCGTACGCACGTCGCCTTGACCAGCTCGGCCACGGCCTTGGGGTCGAGCCCCGACAGGCTCACGCGCACCGGGCCCAGCCTGGCCAGCGCGGCCAGCACGTCGGACTGGCGGTCGTCGAGCTCGTTGTCCCGGCACGTCACCACCAGCAGCACCCGGCTGGTGGCCAGCAGGCTGGGCAGCGCGCGCAGCAGGGCGAGCGTCTGGTCGTCGGCCCAGTGGAGGTCCTCGAGCGTCAGCAGCACCGGCGCCCGGCGCGCGACCCCGGCCAGGTAACCGCCGACCGCGCGGTGCAGCCGGAAGCCGCCGGACGCCTCGTCCTCGTCGGGGTCGGGGGCGGCGTCGTCGAGCAGCGGCGCGAGCAGCTGCGCGTATTCGCCCGCGCCGGACACGGCGGTGAGCGAGCGCAGGATCTCCACCCAGGCCCAGCCCGGCGGGGTGGCGCTGGAGTCGGGGCACGCGCCGGACGCGGCGATCCAGCCGTCAGTGGAGAGCCTGCTCTCGAGCTGGCGCAGCAGCGTGGTCTTGCCCGCGCCCGCGACCCCGGCCACGATCGCGACCTGGAACCTGCCCGTGCGCGAGGCGGTCGTGGTCAGCCTGGCCAGCTCGGCGTCGCGGCCGACGAACGGCTCGGGCTCCAGCGGCGGCGGCTCGACGGCCGCGGCCGGCCTGGGCGGCCAGGTGTCGGTGACCGGCGCCGGACGCGTGGGCCGCGCGGGGACGGCGAGGTCCAGCTCCGGCGACTGGGCGAGGATGTCGGACTCCAGCTTGCGCAGCGCGGGACCCGGGTCGATGCCCAGTTCGTCGGCCAGGATGTTCCTGGCCCTGCGCAGCGCGGCCAGCGCGTCGCCCTGCCGGCCGCACCGGTAGAGGCCGAGCGCCAGCAGCCGCCAGCCCTCCTCGCGCAGCGGGTGCTCGGTGGTCAGCGCCTCGAGGTCGGGCACGGTCTCGGCGTGCAGGCCCAGCCGCAGGCCGGTGTCGGCGTGCCGCTCGCGCGTCACGAGACGCAGCTCCGCCAGGCGGTTGACCTCGGCCTCCGCCCACGACTGGTCGGCGAAGTCGGAGTACGGGGTGCCGCGCCACAGCCCCAGAGCCTTCTGCAGGCGGCCGCGGGCGGACTGCGGATCGCCCTCCTCGAGATGCTCGCCCGCCGCGCGTACGAGCTGCTCGAAGCTGAGCGCGTCGACCTGGTCGGCGGCCACCCGCAACGCGTAGCCGGACGCGACCGTCACCAGCAGCCGGTTGGGCCCGCCGCGCGGGCGGCCGGGCTCCAGCACCCGCCGCAGGCGCGAGATGTAGACCTGCAGACCCGACTGCGCGCCCTTTGCCGCGTCGTCGTCCCACAGATCGTAAAGAAGCGTGTCAACGGGCACGACCTGACCTCTGGCCACGAGAAGTCGGGCGAGGACGGCCCGCTGCCGCAACCCGCCGAGGTCGAGTTCGTCGTCTTGTTCGTACGCCTCGACTGGCCCCAGAACTCGGAACGCCACCATGTCAGCCGCCACGCTATGCGGGCCTAGGAATCACGCACAAGGTCTTTGATGGGTTTGGGATTGTCACTACTGGGCCTTCGAGATCGCGGACGGGGGCTCCGCGCCGGCGTTCCGGCCGTTGCGCCTGCGCAGCAGCGCCCATGCGCCCAGTGCCAGGCCGCCGAACGGGATCTCGATAGTGTAAGTCCAGAAGCCGAAAAGCAGCGCGGTGGCGATGGCGGGAGTGGCCGGCACGCCGAACGCGGAGATGAGCAGGGCGGCCACGCCGCTCTCCATGATCCCCGCCCCGCTGGGCGTGATCAGGGCGCTGGTCAGGACCCTGGACAGCGCGAAGACGGCGATCGACTCGGCCGGGCCAGGCCAGGCGCCGGTGGCGTACATGCAGGCCGCCATGATCGCCCACTGGAAGCCGAGGAAGAACACCATGCCGAGCGAGAGCCCGAGCCACCGGGTCCTGACGACGCCGGCGGTGTCGGCGCGCAGCTTGTGGAACGCGTCCGAGGCATGGAACTTCAGCCGGAGCAGCCGGGTGATGCCGTCGAGCGCGCGGCCGAGCACGTCGGCGGCGCGCTCCCAGTAGAGGGCGACGGCCACGATCACGCAGAGCACGAGGATCGAGATGGCCCCCGTCCACCCGGCGTTCGCGACGGTCGCGTTGGGCGCCTTGCCCGCCGCCAGCAGCGCGATGATCCCGACGGCCGGCAGGATGAACCTGAACAACGTGTTCCAGATGCCGCTGACCAGCGTCATCACCACGATCGACCGGCTGGTGAAGCCCCAGCCCTTGGTCATCGCGAACGTCACCGCCACGCCGACCGCCCCGCCGAACGGCAGCAGGTTGCTGACCGCGCTGCCCGCCGCGTTGATGGTGAGGCCCTGCAGGTTGTTGAGGCCGGGCAGGGAGTTGGTCAGCACGAACGTGTACGCCAGCAGGCTCAGCAGCCACAGCGCGCTCATCAGCGCGATCTCACCGGCCCCGAGCGTGCCGAAGACGGCGCCGATCTGGCGCCAGGAGACGGGCTTGCCGGTGAGCGTGTGGACGATCTGCGGCAGGTAGACCACGAGCAGCACGGCGAGTCCGAGCGACAGCACGGACAGGGCGGTCTGGAGCCACTTGTTCTTCATCGGGGTCCAGTCTGACGGGTCGCCGGAGCGACAACGTCCTTCTGGAGGATTATTTGGGCCACTGGTCGAAGGGATGAGTCAGCCGGGTGCCGGGCGGCAGGTCACGGCGTACGTACCACTCGGTGCCGAAGACGAACCGGTAGATCGGGCCGGGGACCTTGAGCATGACGGCGAGCGTGCGGTCGCTGTCGCCGCCGCTGGCCTGGGAGGCGTGCGCGGCCATGGACGCCCGCTTCTGTTTCGTATATTTCCGGACATTGACCCGGTGGGTGATCGTCTCGTTCGACGAGTACGCGCTCTCGAACGTCCGCACGTCGAACTCCGGCGGGAACTTGTAGAACCGGCCCGCCAGCCGCAGCAGCCTGACCAGCGGATCGCGGTTGACCGTCGCCTCCAGGACGATCTCCGTACCGGCGATCTTCGCCGCCCGCTTGCCCACCCGGTGCACCTGCACGTGGTCGGGGTGCCCGTAGCCGCCCGCCGGATCGTAGATCGCCAGCAGGTCCGCCTTCTCCTCCTGCAGGATCGCGGCCAGTGCCTTGGCCGCCTCCTCCGTGTCGGCGTCGATGAAGGCGTTGTCGGGCCGCTCCTCGGCGATGCCGCCCTTGGGACTCAGCCCGGAGTCGCCGTATCCGAGGCACTCCACGCGCGCGCAGCCGAGCATCGCCGCCGACTGGTAGAGCTCCTTGAGCCTGGTCTCGCCGAGCGCCTCGCCCGGCTCCATATCGGCCAGGCCGCGTTCGCCCGCGGTGGCCACCACGAGCACCACGCGGTGCCCCTCGGCCGCGAGCATCGCCATGGTGCCCGCCGTCAGCAGGGCCTCGTCGTCGGGATGGGCATGGAAGAACACAGCGGTACGTGGAGGCACACGCCCAGATTAGTCTGGGAGGGGTGCGGATCTTTCACGTGAGTGACTGTTACCTGCCGCGACTCGGGGGGATCGAGGTCCAGGTGGCCGATCTCGTGCGGATGCAGCGCGAGGCGGGACACGACGTCTCCGTGGCCACGGCGACCAGGGGCGAGGAGCTGCCGGGCGTCCACAGGATCGTCGCCAGGATGCCGTTCGACCTGCCGGTGCACCCGTTCGGCGTGGGGCATCTCACGCGCCGCATCACCTCACTGCGCCCGGACGTGGTGCACGTCCACACGGGGGCGGTCTCGCCGTTCGCCTGGATGGGCGTGCGGGCCGCCGCGAAGGCTGGGGCGCCGTGCGTGGTGACCGTGCACAGCATGTGGGACCCGGTCACGCGGATGGTCTACCGGCTGCTGCGGCTGGCGTTCGGCTGGCAGCGGTGGGGGCTGGTGGCGACCACGGTCAGCAACGCGGCGGCGGCCCCGATCCGCGCCGTGGCCGGGCCCGAGGTGCCGGTGCGGGTGGTCTCCAACGGCCTCGACCTGTCCGGCTGGGCGCCGCCTCCTGGGATCCGCGACCGCCGCGACGAGGTGCACATCGTCGCGGTGGGCCGGCTGGCGCCGCGCAAGCAGCCCGTGCGCCTGCTGAAGCTGCTCCAGGCGACCAGGGCGCGGGTGCCCGCCCGGATCCCCATGCGCGCCACGATCGTCGGCGACGGCCCGGCCCGCGGTCAGATGGAACGGTTTCTCGCCAGGCACGGCATGGCCGACTGGGTCTCCCTGCCCGGCCGCTACACCCGCGAGCAGATCGCGAAGGTGTTGGAGTCCGCGGACGTGTTCGTGGCGCCCGCGCCGCGCGAGTCGTTCGGCATCGCGGCGCTCGAGGCGCGGGCCGCGGGTCTGCCCGTGGTGGCCAGGGCGCAGAGCGGCGTCGCCGACTTCGTCGGGAACGGCACGGAGGGGCTGCTCGGCCGTACGCTCGGCGACCTGGCCCGCGCGGTGGCGCGCCTGTGCACGGACTCCGGGCTGCGCGAGTCGATCGCCGCGCACAACCGCGCGACGGTCCCGGCCGCGGGCTCGTGGCCCACGGTTCTGGCGGGGTTCGAGCGGGCCTACGGGGAGGCGGTTCAGTCGCGTCGCAGGACCACGTAGCCGTCGCGCTCGAAGACCTTCGTGTACCCGTTGGCCTGCAGGCCGCCGACCACCGCGAGCTGCTCGTCGGGGGAGCCGAAGGGGAACTCCCAGCGTGCGGTGTCGGCCACGACCCACGGAGCGCCGTGCGACTTGGCCGTCCACAGCAGGACCGTGGTCCTGGAGCTCAGGGCGGGGCCGAGGGAGTTGACCGCCTCGACGGTGACCCCGGAGGGCACCTTGCTCGCGGCCTCCGCGGCGGCGGCCGCCTTGGGCTCCTTGTAGAAGGCCGGATGGTAGAGCTGGTCCAGCGCGAACTTGGGCACCAGGGTGAGCGCGACCGCGCAGGCCGCCGCCGCCCAGGCCAGCTTGAGCGAGCGGTCGTCGGAGCGCTTGAGCCATCGCAGCAGCCTGGCCAGCCCGTCCACGCCCGCGCAGAACAGGATGATCACGGTGAACGCGCTGTACTGGAAGTCGGCCTGCCACCACTGGTCGCGGTCGGACAGCATGCGTTCGAGCACGTGGGGCAGCGCCGCCAACGACAGCGGCGAGAGCAGGCAGAGCATCAACGTCGGCCAGGCCAGCAGGAGCAGCGTGTCGACCTTGGCCTCCGCGCTGAACGGCAGCAGGACCGCGGAGACGGGATCGCGGACGATCCCCATGAGCGCGTCGGGGAGGTTTTTCCCGAGGTGCCCGTAGCCCCAGTAGTCCGTGGCGTCGCCCCCGAAGACCGAGGTCACCAGGCCGCGGGCGACCAGCACGGCGCCGAGGCCGTACAGCACACAGAGCGCGCCGCGCCACCGGTCGCCCATGACGACCAGGCAGAGCCCCACCCCGGCGACCATGAGCCCCATGTCCTCCTTGACCAGGAGGAGCCCGGACATCGCCAGGAACGCCGGCAGCGTCCGGCCGGCGTGGTAGCGCTCGATCATGATCGCGGTGAGCAGCGGGACGAACATCACCTCGTGCGCGTCGAACGCGACCGCCTGCGCCACGGGCCACGACAGCGCGTACGCCACAGAGAGCAGGTAGGCGGGCGCGACGCCCAGCACGCGCCTGGTGTAGCGCCACAGGAAGGGGATCGCGGCGGCGAACAGCGCCGCCTGCGCCACGATCAGCGACTCCGGCCCGTCGTGGATCCAGTAGAACGGCGACAGCAGCGCGTAGATCGGCGAGAAGTGGTCGGCGAGCTGGACGTAGTCCATGCCGCGGTCGGAGAACACGCCGCGCACCGGGATGTACGGCGGGCGGAAGTGCGCGTAGTTGCGCACGGCCTGGTCCACGATCACCAGGTCGAACGTGGTGGCCCGGAACGTGGCCAGCTTGACCAGCCCCAGCACGGCGTAGACCGCCGCGGAGACGAGCGCCATAGCGCCCACGCGCGCGGGGTGGCCGGAGAGCCGGGCCTTCCACAAGGCGGCGGACGCCCCCGTTCGCGCCGCCAGAATCTCAGCCGTCACGGGCAGCAAGACTAGAACGAATTGGCCCGGATGTGGCGCGGCCGCCGCACCGTCCTGCCCCCCACAGGAGGGGCGGCGACCGCGGGTCTGACGTCAGGAGCAGGCAGACGTGATCTTGCTCTGGAAGCCGCCGATCTTGCTGGTGAACTCGGCCGCGCTGCTCAGGTCGCCCTTCTCCATGGTCTCGAACCCGGCGGCGAGGTCGTTCAGCGCGGCGGCGACGTCGCCGTCGTACTTGCCCGCGAGCTCCTTGGTCTTGTCCGCCGCGGTCTTCGAGGCCTTCCCGAGGGCGTCCTTGTCCGTGGCGGCGCTCGCCATCGCGGAGCTCCACTCGGTGGCGATCTTGCTGGCCTCACTGGCGGCGGTGTTGCAGTCAACAGCCTGGCCGATGGCACCGCAGGCGGTGGTGAGGACGGCAAGGGTCAGCGTCGCGGCCGCGACGGCCAGGCGACGACGAGGGGGTGTCATTTCAAGCCCTTCGTAGGTTTAACGAACGAAGGGAACATTATGGAGCAGTCCTTGACCGTCACTTGCACCCCGCTAACACCATCGGTATCAAGCCGGTGTAAAAACCGGCCACGTTGTCGGGGTACAGCACCTACCTCTTGACAGTGTCCTAGGGCCGACTGACGATGTCCGCATAAAGTCGCATATAGAGCAACTCGGTGCGTCATGCGCAACAGAGGGGGCCGGTTGTCCAGCTTGATGCCCACGCTTCCCGGCCGCTCGTACACCGACCCCGAGGTGTTCGCCGAGGAGCAGGCCAAGATCTTCGAGGCCCTCTGGTTCTGCGCGGTCAGGGGCGAGGACCTGCCGAAGCCGGGCGCGTTCAGGACGGTCCAGGTCGGCAGGGAGAGCGTGATCGTGGTACGCGGCCGCGACGATCGGCTGCGGGCCTTCCTCAACGTCTGCAGGCACCGTGGCGCCCGCCTCTGCCTCGAGCCGGAGGGCGAGGTCAGGAGGACGATCAGGTGCGCGTACCACGCCTGGTCCTACGACCTCGACGGCCGCCTGGCCGCCGCCCCGAACCTGGCGAAGATGCCCGACGTCGACCGCGTCGAGTACGGCCTGGTGCCCGTGCACCTGCGGGAATGGCTGGGGTACGCGTGGGTGTGCCTGGCCGTGGAGCCGCCCTCGTTCGAGGAGACGGTGACGTACGCGGCTGTCGAACGGCTCGGCGACCCCGCCGCCATCGAGCGCTACCACGTCGACAAGCTCGCGCTCGGCCGCAGGATCGTCTACGACGTCAAGGCCAACTGGAAGCTCGTCGTCGAGAACTTCATGGAGTGCTACCACTGCGCCACCATCCACCCCGAGCTGGTCGCCGTGCTGCCGGAGTTCGCGGGCGGCTACGCGGCGCAGTACTACGTGGGTCACGGCGCGGAGTTCGCCGAGCGGGTCGAGGGGTTCACCGTGGACGGCGGCCCGGGGTTCGGCAAGCTGCCCGACGTGTCGCAGGACCAGGATCGCCGCTACTACGCGATCACCGTCAAGCCGCAGGTGTTCGTCAATCTCGTGCCCGACCACGTGATCCTGCACCGGATGGTCCCGCTGGCGGCGGACAGGACCGTGGTCGAGTGCGACTGGCTCTACCACCCGGACGTGGTGGCCTCCGGCGCCGACCTGTCGTCGTCGGTCGAGCTGTTCCACCGGGTCAACGAGCAGGACTTCGACGCCTGCGAGCGGACCCAGCCCGGCATGTCGTCACGCGCGTACCGCGACGGAGGGGTGCTCGTGCCCAGCGAGCACCACATCTCGCTCTTCCATCACTGGGTGAACCAGCGCCTGCGCGGATAGCGCACCGTCAGCCCGCCGTACTTCGTCCTGCCGCTGATCACGACGTAGAGGGCGCCGGGGCGCCGCCTGCCCGGCACGTCGGAGGTCGAGACGTGGCCGTGGTCGCTTCGGAACGCGTCGACGTTCGCGACCCCGCCCTCCGGAAGGATGATCTTGGCGGAGCCGTACGCGAGGTCGAGCTCGATGTCCACGACCGGGTGGGTGACCACGGCCTCGGACAGGTCCAGCTCGACGCCGCCGTACTTGGAGGTCACCCGCAGCCGCCGGGGGACGGCCCAGTCGCCGGAGCGCTTGATGTGGCCGTTCTTCGACTCCAGCTCGACCACGTCGTCGACCTGCGGCTGATCGACGGGGAGATCGTCGATCAGGCCCAGCAGGTCGCCGTAGGTCTTCGCGGTCAGGGCGATCTCAAGGCGGTCCTCGAGCTCCAGCTGGGTGAGGCGGCCCTCGGTGAAGGCATGCTGCAGCTGCTGCGCGGCGCACTCCCGGTCATCGTCGGAAACCCGCATCTGCAATTCCGGCATGTCCTCGAGCATAGGGTTCTCATCGCTCAGAACGGGAGGATCCGGCCGGACGGAGTGCGTAGATCGAGGGGGAGCGGCCTGGTTGCGGGGCGGGGGCGGCGGATAAGCGGCATTCTGCTCTTCACACTCACTAGATACCCAACTGATTGCCTTGAAGTCATCAACGTTGGGTAGCGTGAACCCTGATGTTCGCGGAACCGTTCGTACATCCGGCGCTCCTCTACCGGGGCGACCGGGAATACGTGGCTGCCACCACGGCGTTCGTCCGCGCCGGACTGGCCCTCGGCGAGCCCGTCGCGGTCGCGGTCCCCGCCGCGAATCTCGCGTTGATCGAGGCCGAGCTGGGTGACGACGCCAAGTCGGTGCTCCTGCTCAACATGCAGGAGGCCGGGCGCAATCCGGGGCGGATCATCCCCGCCGTGCTCCGCGACTTCGCCGACCAGCACCCGGGCGTACACGTCCGGATCATCGGCGAGCCGATCTGGGCCGGGCGCACCGACACCGAATACGGTGCCGCCGCGCAGCACGAGGCGCTGATCAACCTGGCGTTCGCGGGGCGGCGGGTCACGATCCTGTGCCCGTACGACGTCGTGGGGCTGGCGCCCGAGGTCATCCAGGAGGCGGAGCGCACCCATCCCGTGATGTGGGACGTCAGGGGGGAGTGGCCCAGCGCCGACTACGCGCCCGAGCTGGTGATCTCGGGGCACAACCGGGCGCTGCAGGAGCCGGCCGAGTTCGTGTCGCTGCGCTTCGACCGCACCAACCTTTCGGAGGCCCGCAGCCTGGCCGCCGGGCAGGCCGCGTTGATGGGGTTCTCCGGCGACCGGCTCGACGACATCCGCCTGACGGTGGCGGAGCTCGGGGCCAACAGCCTCGACCACGGGGGCGGGTCGGGGACCGTCCGGATCTGGGTGGAGGACGGGCGGATGGTGTGCGAGGTCAGCGACTCGGGACACATCACCGACCCGCTGGCGGGGCGCCGGCCGGTCGATCCCCGTCACGCGGGGTCGCGGGGGCTGTTGATCGTCAACCTGCTGAGCGATCTCGTACGCGTCCACACCCGCGCGGGGGCGACCACGATCCGCGCGTACTTCGACCTCCCGTCGTGACCCCGGCCCAAAGCGGCCGCGGGGTTATGCCTCGATCTCCGACATGTCCGGGTAGCGGGTGCCGGTGACGGCGTCGGCGGGGATGGCGCGGGCCAGGGCGTCGAGCTGGTCGGACGTCAGCGTGATGTCGGCTGCCGCAGCGTTCTCCTCCAGGTACGTCAGCCGCTTCGTCCCCGGGATCGGCACGATGTCGTCCCCCTGGGCCAGCACCCAGGCCAGGGCGAGCTGCGCCGTGGTGATCCCGGCCGCGTCGGCGATCTGCCGTACCTCCGCCACCAGCGCCGAGTTGCGCGCGCCGGCCTCGCCCGCGATGCGCGGCATCCACCGCCGGACGTCGTCCTCGGGCAGCTCGTCGACCGGGGGCAGCGTGCCGGACAGGAGGCCGCGGCTGATCGGCGAGTACGCCACCAGCGCCACGCCCAGCTCCCTGGCCGCGGGCAGGATCTCCGCCTCCAGCCCCCTGGCGAACAGCGAGTACTCGCTCTGCAGGGCCGCGATCGGGTGGACGGCGGACGCCTTGCGCAGCGTGTCCGCGCTCACCTCGGACAGCCCGAGGTGGCGTACCTTGCCCTGCTCGACCAGCTCGGCCATCGCGCCGACCGACTCCTCGACGGGCACGTTCCTGTTGCGCCGGTGCATGTAGTAGAGGTCGATGTGGTCCACGCCGAGGCGCTGGAGTGAGGCGTCGCAGGCGGCCCTGATGTACTCGGGGCTGTTCTCGATCGAGCGCGCGCCGGCGCCGCGCTTGACGCCGAACTTGGTGGCCAGCACGACCTCGTCCCGCCGATCCCTGATGGCCCGGCCGACGAGCTCCTCGTTGGCGCCGCGCCCGTACATGTCGGCCGTGTCGAGGAAGTCGATGCCCAGGTCGAGGGCGCGATGGATGACGGCGATCGACTCCTTGTCGTCGCCGGGGCCGTAGAACTCGGACATGCCCATGCAGCCGAGCCCCAGCGCGGAGACCTCCGGGCCGCTCTTTCCGAGAATGCGCTTCTTCATGCCATGTCCCCGTAACGGTTGATCTTGTAGTCGAGCACCTTCAGGTCCTCGGTCAGCTCGGCGATCTTCGACCTGACCCGCTCACGGTGCAGCTTGAGCAGTTCGCGCCGCTCGCCGGCGGTGTGCTTGCCCATGCGCCGCAGCTCCGCGTACCGGCACATGTCGGCGATCGACATGCCGGTGGTCCGCAGCCTGGTGAGGAACTCCAGCCACCGGAGGTCCTCCTCCGCGTAGTCGCGGTGCCCGTTGTGGTCGCGGCCCACGGAGTGGATGAGCCCGATGCGCTCGTAGTAACGCAGCGTGTGCGCGCTCAGTCCGGACCGCTGGGCGGCCTCCTGGATCGTCATGTATCCAGGTTCACCCTTAGAGTGCACTCGAAGTCAAATCGCGGTCGTGCGCCCCGTACGCACCCTGAGGGGGGAGTCCCTACCAAGGGTCGCTTCCGCCCAGGTCAAGTGGCACCTCTCAGGGCCGTGCATACCTCGGTATTAGGGGATGGTTCAGGGCCGTTTCGGGCCGATCTCCGATACTCCGCGAGCGCGCATTCCTCGAGCTTTAGGGCATGAAGGAATTGCTTGTCAGTGGATTCGCGGCCATAGGCACCGGAAGCGGCGCCATGCTCACCTTGCACGCCGAATCCGGCCTCGACCCGTTGCACAGCGTCATCAGTGAGTACGCCTTCCAGCCGTCCGGCTGGCTGCTGCCCGCCTCGCTGACCCTGTTCGCGGTGGGCTCCGCGCTGATCGCCGAGGCGCTGCGCCGGGCCGGGATGAGCCGCTGGATCGTCGCGCTGCTGCTGGTGTGGGGGGCGAGCATGTTCCTGATCGGCGCCTTTCCCACCGACCGGCCGGGCGTGCCACTGTCGTTGTCCGGTGGCATTCACCGGTACGCCGCTTTCGCCGCTTTCCTGGTGATGCCCGCGGCGGGAATGTTGCTGGCCAAGGCGAAGATCAGGTACGCCAGGGCGGTGCGCGTCCTCAGCGCCGTGGCCCTGGGCGCCCTGCTGCTGGTCGTGGTCCCGTACGTGGTGCGGATGTTCGGCATCCCGCTGACCAACGACGACATCCCGGCCGGGCTGACCCAGCGGATGGTGGTCGTCACCGAGCTCGGCGTGCTGGCGCTGGCGGGGCTGTCGATGCTGACGCCGTTGGCTCAGCGCTCCCAGGGCGGTTCTTCGCCCATCTTGGCGTAGTAGCCCGCCAGGTGCTCCTTGACGGATTCGATGTCCTTCTTCGGCAGATCGACCCCGCCCCGGGCGCCCTCCATGACCGCCGCCGCCGAGAACACGGCCCGCGGCACCGCCTTCAGGTCCCCGCCCACGACGTCGGCGATCGGCAGCTTGTACGCTCCGAACTCGTCGGCGTTGTCGGCGTCGTACCAGATGAAGGCCTTGCGGTACTTCTCGTTCGGCCCGTCCTCCGCGCCGGCCCACTTGCGCACCCGCTTGTCCGCCTCGTCGGCGTCCCACTCCCGGTCGCGCTCGGCGAGGGGCAGTTTCTGGAATCGCGTCACCGTCATGAAGGGCGGCCTACCCGTGAAACAGGCGTGAAACGGTTCGTGCGGGAAAGAGGTAGGCCCTGACCTCGTAAAGGAGTGGCTGCGATGACCATCTTGATCGCGTACGACGGCTCGGAGGACGCCAAGGCGGCGATCGCCCTGGCTGGGGAGATCATGCCGGGGGAGCCCGCGGTCGTGCTGACCGTGTGGGAGCGGGTGGCGATGACCACGGCCAGAGCCTCCGCCGGGCTCATGATGGCGGTGGACCAGCTGGGCGAGGAGGACAAGGCGGTCGAGGAGGCGATGAGGGAGCTCGCCCACCAGGGCGCGGACCTGGCGCGCCAGGCCGGGCTGGACGCCACCCCGCGGTGCGACGTGGACTCCGTCGCCGTCTGGTCGACCATCGTGGACGTGGCGGACGAGATCGACGCCAAGCTCATCGTGACCGGCACCCGGGGGCTGGGCGGGCTGCGCTCGCTGCTGCTCGGCAGCACGTCCGACCGGGTGCTGCACCACGCACACCGGCCGATGCTGGTGGTGCCCGCGCCGGAGAAGGCCACGTAGACGGGGCCGGCGGTAAACGTTCACCTGGGCGTCGGTGTGGACTGTCGGTGGGATGCGGCAGAGTAGGAGCCTCCTGAAGCAGAGGGGGAGGCGTGGCCGAGGAGTTGTCGCGGCGGCTCGGCACCACCGACGCGGTCGTCGTGGGCCTGAGCGCGATGATCGGCGCGGGCGTGTTCGCGGCGTTCGCGCCCGCCGCGGGCGCCGCGGGCCACTGGCTGCTCCTCGCGCTCGCGCTCGCCGCCGTCGTGGCCTACTGCAACGCCACCTCCTCGGCGCGGCTGGCCGCTCTTTACCCGGAGTCGGGCGGCACCTACGTCTACGGCAGGCGGCGGCTCGGCCCGCTGTGGGGCTACCTGGCGGGCTGGGGTTTCACGGTCGGCAAGACCGCCTCGTGCGCGGCGATGGCCCTCACGTTCGGCGCGTACGTCGCCCCTGAGCTGGCGCGGCCCCTGGCCGTCGGCGCCGTGGCCGCGCTGACCGCGCTCAGCGTGTACGGCGTGCGGCGCTCGGCGGGGTTCGCCAAGGTGATCGTGGTGTTCGTCCTGGCCGTGCTCGCCGCGGTGGTGGTCGCGGGGCTGTTCGGCGACAACACGGTCACGTTCGGCTGGTTCGTCTACGCGCCGCTCTCCGAGTACGGTCCTGAGCTCGCCAAGGCGCGGCACGACCTCGGGTTCACCCCGCTCGGCCCGGAGCACGTCGATGTGTGGGGCGTGCTGCAGGCGGCCGGGCTGCTGTTCTTCGCGTTCGCCGGTTACGCCAGGATCGCCACTCTCGGCGAGGAGGTGCGAGATCCGGCCCGCACGATCCCACGGGCCGTCGGCATCGCGCTGGGCATCGCGTTCGTCGTCTACACACTGGTCGCGCTGGCCGCGCTGCGCGCGCTCGGCCCGTTCCTGCTGGCCAGGTCCCCGGCGCCGCTGGCCGAGGTCGCCAGGGAGGCCGGGGCCGCGTGGCTGGTGCCGGTGGTGGGGATCGGCGCCGCGGCGGCGGCGCTGGGCGCGCTGCTGGCGCTGCTGCTCGGCGTCTCGCGCACCGTGCTGGCCATGGCGCGCGAGCGCGACCTGCCCGGCGTGCTGGCCGTGGTGGATCCGGTGCACCAGGTGCCGCGGCGGGCCGAGCTGGCGGTCGGGGGCGCGGTGATCGTGCTGCTGCTGGTCGCCGACCTGAGGGAGGCGATCGGGTTCTCGTCGTTCGGCGTGCTGGTCTACTACGGCATCGCCAACGCGTGCGCGCTCACGCTCGGCCCCGGCGAGGGCGCGCCGCCGAGGCTCGTCCCGGTGGTCGGGCTGGCGCTGTGCGCGCTGTTGGCGGCGACACTTCCTCTGACATCGGTGCTCGCCGGGCTCACGGTCTTCGCGGTCGGCCTGGCGGTGTGGCTGATACGCCACCGTGCCGCGCGCTGACGCCGATATGGGTGGCCCGGGCGGGCCGGAGGCCGTTAGCATGAGCGTCATGACCGCCTGCCTGGTGATGATGGCCCCCTAGGGGGTTTCACCGGCGACGTCTTGTTGAGGCCCTGCGACCCGGGGCCTCTCGTCGTGTTCGGGGCCCCTTTGGAGGCAACCGATGTACATCACGACGACCATCCCCTACGTCAACGCCCGCCCCCACGTCGGGTACGCCTTGGAGCTGGTGCAGGCCGACGTGCTGGCCAGGCACCATCGGCGGCGGGGCGAGCCGGTGCGGTTCCAGACGGGCACCGACGACAACTCGCTGAAGAACGTGCTGGCCGCCGAGGCGGAGGGCGTGCCGGTGCGGGAGCTGGTGGACAGGAACGCGGCCGCGTTCGAGGGGCTGAGGGGGCCGCTGGACCTGTCGTTCGACTCGTTCATCCGGACGAGCGCCCACGCCGGGCACCGCGCCGGGGTCGAGCGGATCTGGGAGGCCACGCGGCACGACCTCTACCAGCGGCATTACGAGGGGCTCTACTGCGTGGGCTGCGAGCAGTTCTACCAGGAAGGCCCCTGCCCCGACGGGCATGAGGCGCCGTTGCAGCACGTGTCCGAGGAGAACTGGTTCTTCCGCCTCTCCCGGTACCAGGACGCCCTGAGCGAGCTCATCCGCTCGGGACGGCTCAGGATCGAGCCCGTCGCGCGCCGGAACGAGGTGCTCGCGTTCATCGAGGCGGGGCTGGGCGACATCAGCATCTCGCGGTCCGCCGCACGGGCCCGCGGGTGGGGCATCCCGGTGCCCGGCGACCCGAGCCAGGTGGTGTACGTGTGGTGGGACGCGCTGGCCAACTACGTCACCGCGCTCGAAGGCGACGACTACGACCGCTGGTGGGTCGCCGAGCCGCGCAAGGTGCACCTGATGGGCAAGGGGGTGATCCGGTTCCACGCGGTCTACTGGCCCGCGATGCTGCTGTCCGCGGGGGAGCCGCTGCCCACGGGGATCTTCGTGCACGACTACCTCACGGTGGACGGCCGGAAGATCAGCAAGTCGGCGGGTAACGCGGCCGACCCCCTCGCGCTCGTCGACGCGTACGGGGTCGACGCCGTGCGGTGGTGGCTGCTGCGCGAGGTGCCGCGCGTGGGCGACGCCGACTTCACCGAGGAACGGCTGGTCGCCAGGGCCGACGAGGACCTGGCCAACGGGCTGGGGAACCTGGTCAACCGGGTCGTCACCATGGTCCACCGCTTCCTGGACGGCCACGTGCCCGCCGACGGGGAGGCGCTCGTCGAGGTGTCGGTGGACGAGGCGCTGGAGGCGTTCGACTTCCGGCGGGCGGCGGTGGCCGTGTGGGCGCTCGTCGAGGAGGCCAACAAGTACGTCGAGCGCACCCAGCCGTGGCGTCAGACGCGGGCCCAGCAGGAGGTCTCGCTGGGGACGCTGGTGCGCGCCTGCCGGGAGCTGGCCGTACAGCTCGAGCCCTTCCTGCCGACCGCGGCGGCGCGTGTGGCCGCGGCGGTGCGCGGTGAGCGGCTGCCCGGCCCGGAGCCGCTGTTCCGGCGGCTCGCCCGCGCCGGGGCAGGTGGTTGACGGAGGCCGTGGACGAGCCTAGGTTGAGCGCCTACAGCCCAGTCGGTACGGAGGCGCTCATGCCCACTGTCGACACCGTCCGCGGACCTGTGGACGTCGACCGGCTCGGGCAGACGCTCATGCACGAGCACGTGTTCGTGCTCTCCACCGAGCACCTGGACAACTACGGCAAAGGTGCCTGGTGGGACGAGGAGTACCGCGTGGCGGACGCGGTCGCCAAGCTCGACGCGGTGGTCGCGAAGGGCGTGCGGACGATCGTCGACCCGACGGTGTGGGGCCTCGGCCGGTACATCCCGCGCATCCAGCGCGTCGCCGAGCAGGTGCCCGGCCTGAACATCATCGCCGCCACCGGCGTCTACGCCTTCGAGGAGCTGCCGCACCAGTACGCGCACCGGGGCCCCGGCCTGTTCCTCGACATGCCGGAGCCGATGATCGACGACTTCGTCCGTGACCTGACGGAGGGCATCGCCGACACCGGCGTGAAGGCCGCGTTCCTGAAGTGCGTGGTGGAGCAGAAGGGCCTGACGCCCGGCGTCGAGCGCATCTGCCGGGCCGTCGCGCAGGCGCACGTGCGCACCGGCGCGCCGATCACCGTCCACACGAACGCCTTCACGCAGAGCGGCCTGATCGCGCTCGACCTGTTCGCCAAGGAAGGCGTGGACCTGGCGAAGGTGGTGGTCGGGCACGCGGGCGACAGCAACGACCTCGACTACCTCATGCGCCTGGCCGACACCGGCGCGACGCTGGGAATGGACCGGTTCGGCCTGGACGCGTACAACTCGACGGCTCAGCGGGTGGCCACGGTCGCGGCGCTCTGCCAGCGCGGATACGCCGACCGCATGGTCCTCAGCCACGACACCGCCTGCTTCATGGACTACTTCGGCGGCGCCTGGGACGAGGCCCGCTCAACGCTCGCACCGAACTGGCGCTACGATCACATTCACGACGATGTCTTGGCCGCACTGCTGGACTCGGGTGTGACCGACGACCAGATTGAGCAGATGCTGGTGTTCAACCCGAAGCGCTACTTCTCGTAAAGTAGGTGGATCGGTCGAGCAACGCAGGTAGGTGGAGCTGGGTGACTTCGGAGCAGGCCTTGTCGATAAGCCTCGGACTCCAGGGACCTTGCGTCATCGCGCGGCTGACGGGGGACTTCGACTTCGGCTCCGCGGCGGAGGTCCGCGACCGCGTCACCAAGGCCCTCGACCTCACCCAGCCCCCGATGCTCGTCATCGACATGCAGGCCGTCAGCGTCTGCGACTCCTCCGGCCTGTCCGTGCTGGTCTACCTGCACAAGGCCGTCACCGCCTCGGGCGGGCGGCTGCTGCTGTCAGGTCTGAACGGCAGGTGCAAGCACCTGTTCGCGATCACGGCGCTCGACAAGTTCTTCGACATCCGCAGCACGGCCGAGCTGGCCATCGCCGAGCTCAACGAGACCGAGTAGCCCTGCGGTATAAGCCCGATATAAGCGGATAACCGTTTCGTATCGGATCTTCTTGGTGAAATGTCGGCCTGGTCGGTTTCCTGATAGTAGTCGAACAGGCACAAGTCGCTGCCGGCGGGGGGAGCGACTGCAATCCACCACAGGGGGCAATCATGCTCAAGAGGCTTGCCGGTATGGCCTTAGTCGCGGCCACCGCGACCACGCTCATGGCGCCGCCCGCCGGCGCAACCACGGCCACCACGAGCACCACGAGCACCACGGCCAAGGCTCAGCTCATCAGCACCAAGGTCTACTTCGGCCGGTGCAAGGACACTTGCCTGATCAAGGTCCGGATCAGGAACAAGTCGTACAAGACGCTCTACAACGTGAAGCTCAACGCGCGTCTCAAGGTCAACGGCCGCAAGGCCGGGTCCTGCTACGACTACGTGGGCACCATCCGCCCCCGCAAGATCAAGTGGGCCGCCTGCGTCGTGCGCACCGGGACGCTGGCGCAGATGTGGAACAACTGGCTGGACGGTGAGGACGACTTCGACCGGTACGCCAGCACGTACGTCTCGTACAGGTACTACGGCTGAGTGACAGCCAGGGGCCGGGCCGACCCCCGGCTGGGCCCCTGGCTCACGCGGTGACGAGGAGTGCCACCCCGATCAGCACCACGACCGGGACGAGCCACATCACGGCCTCGACAGCGAACTCCTTGTACATCGCGTAAGTCTCCTTATGAGGGTCCGGCGAACGTCACTGCGCAGTGTAGCGGCCTCGGTGACCTGCTTGATCCCCGTCAGGCGGTGACCGCGCCGTCCGAGGCGGAGCCGACCGTCGCCATGTACTTGGTCAACACCCCCCGCTCGACCTCCCTCTCGGGCCGCTGCCACGAGGCCCGGCGCAGCTCCAACTCCTCCTCCGGCACCACCAGCTCGATCGTCGCCGCCGCGCTGTCGATGACGATCGTGTCTCCGTCGCGCACCAGTGCGATCGGCCCGCCGTGGTACGCCTCGGGCGCCACGTGCCCGACCACCCGCCCGTGCGAGACCCCGCTGAAGCGCCCGTCGGTCACCAGGGCCACCGAGCTCCCGAGGCCGCGGCCGACGAGCGGGCCCGTGATCGAGAGCATCTCCTGCATGCCGGGACCGCCCGCGGGACCCTCGTAACGCAGGACGATGACGTCACCGGGCACGATGCGTCCGTCCTGGATGGCGACGTAGCAGTCCTTCTCCGAGTCGAACACCTTGGCCGGGCCCTCGTGGCGGAAGTCGTCCTTGCCGCCCAGCTTGAGCACGCAGCCGTCGGGCGCGAGCGAGCCCCGCAGGATGGCCAGCGCGCCGCGCGGCTTGAACGGCTCGGCCACGCTCGCCACCACCTGCTGCCCCGGCGTCTCCTGGGCGTCCGCCGCGACCTCGGCGAGGGTACGGCCGTCCACCAGCGTGACGTTCTCGCGCAGCAGCCCGGCCTCCAGCAGGCGGCGCACCACCAGCGAGGTGCCCCCGGCCCGCCACAGGTCCAGGGCCGTGTGCTCGCCGCCGCTCGGCTTGAGCCCGGTGATGATCGGGACCTGGCGGCAGACCTCGCCGATCTCGTCGATGCGCAGGGACAGCCCGGCCTCGCGGGCGATGGCCAGCAGGTGCAGGACGGCGTTGGTGGAGCCGCCCATGGCCGCCACCGAGACGATCGCGTTGTGCAGGGCGTCCTCGGTGAGCACGCGCGAGGGGCGGGCGTCGCGGGCCAGCGCCTCCATGGCGATCTCCCCGATCCGCCGGGCCGCGGCGTTCTTCTCCTCGGCCACGGCGGGGATGTCACCCACGCCGAACGGCGCCAGGCCGAGGAAGTCGGCGACGCCGCCCATGGTGTTGGCGGTGTACTGGGCGGCGCAGGTGCCGGCGCCCGGGCAGGCGTGCCGGGCCAGGTCGTCCAGCTCCGCCTGGTCCAGGCGGCCGACGGCGCGCTCGCCGAGCGCCTCCCACATGTCCTGGATGGTGACGTCGCGCCCGCGCCACCTGCCCGGCATCATCGTGCCGCTGTAGAGGACGACGGAGGGCACGTCGAGGCGGGCGAGCGCCATGATCCCGGCGGGCACCGTCTTGTCGCAGCCCACGATGACCACCAGCGCGTCGAAGCCGTGCGCGCGGCCCATGAGCTCGATCGAGTCGGCGATGACCTCGCGGCTGACCAGGGACGTGCGCATGCCGGGGGTGTGCATGGTGAGGTTGTCGGAGACGGCGATCGTGTTGAACTCCATCGGCGTGCCGCCCGCCGCGCGCACCCCCTCGGCGACGTGGGCGGCCAGCTCTCGGTGGGTGAGGTTGCAGGGCATGGTGCCGGTCCAGGTGGAGGCGATGCCGACCACGGGGCGGCGCATGTCCTCCTCCGACCAGCCCATGGCGTACAGGTGGGAGCGGGCCGGGGCGCGGTCGGGATCGTCGGCGATGCTCAAGGCGCAGTCCTTCGTCGTGCGGGTCGTTGCCCCACAATGATCCCGCGCCGTACTTGGGAACGGGTCCGGTGGGTGGCCACACGCACGGGCAACTCTGGCACCTATGACACCAACCAGGCCGCAGACCAAACCACAGACCGCCCACGAACGGGTGGCGAGACGGCCAACTTCCACGCGCGTCGAGCGGCGGGACAGGAGCGCCACACTCCGTCTCGCACCTGTGGCCTCTAAGGGGCGATACGGTCGAAGAGTGAGCATGACAGCGTTTGCCACGGTGATTGCCCAGGCCCGCGACCTCCTCAGGTGGCGGTCGCCGCTGCGGACCGAGTTGTGGGCGGCGCGGCTCACCGCCGACCTCGAGCCGGACGAAGTGGAGGCCTTCCTGCGGCGGCTGGTCGAGGACGGCAGCACGGAGGCACGTCTCACCCTCGCGGCCCTCTCCGCGGTCAACGCCTCCGCTGAGGTGCGCCCACCCACCGGCGAGGACGCGAGCCTGTCCGCAGGTGAAGGCGCAGGCTCAGCCGTGGGCGGGGGCGTGGGGCGGCGGCCCGTCGATCACGACGGGAGCCGGAGCGTCGGTGGGGGCGCGGACGGTGGAGTGGTCGCGCGTGCCGCGCAGGGCGTGATGGAGACGCTGCCCGGGTGGGTGCGGCGGATGGGGCGGGTGACGTGTGACGGCGCCTGGTACGGCAAGGCCGACCGGTTCGGCGAGCAGACCCTCGCCGCCCTGTCCTTCCGCTATGAGAACGGCAAGGAGCCGCACCTCCTCGTCGTCGCGATCGACCAGGTGAGCGGAGGGCTGGCCGTTGACGCGGTGGTCGAGGAGGTGAAGTTCCTCGACGATCTGGACCTGCGGGCCGAGGAGCCGGGTGTGGTCGCGGGACGGGTGCTGGACGCGTTCGAGCTGGGCGATCGGATCATGGGCGCGCTGGTCGCCGAGACGCTGCCCTCCGTCCGGCCGGTCGCGCTCTCGCGAGCTCACGCGGTGCCCGATCTCGTACGGCCGGCGCCCGACGACACGACGAGCCGGTTCCAGGAGCTACCGGAGCTGCCCGGCGCGCAGGAGGCGTTCGAGAAGCTGGCCGAGTTCGTGGGCGATCGTCCTTTGTGGTGGAGCCCGGCGAGGGTCACCCAGTTCCTGACGTCGTGGCTGCCCAGGGAGGCCATCCTGTCGGAGGCGGGGATCGCGGCGATGCCGGAGGTGGTGCGGGCCTGGAGCCGGTTCGCCGGAGGCCATGCCGAGGTGCTCGCTCAGGTCGAGGCGGACGCGCCCCGGCTGCCCGCCCTCATGGGCGACGACTCCCTGGCCGGCCTGGGTAAACGCATCGCCCAGGCGCAGCGCGACCGCTGACCGGTCGATCGTCCCCCCGTGCCCGAGGCGAGCCCCTCGCATGAGGCCCCGGAGCGGCGGGGTCCCGTCATCCGGTGCGGCGGGTGAGCGCCAGGTAGACGAGGGACAGGACGGCGAGCCCCGCGGCGGCCGCCAGTGCGGTGGGGACGCCGACGGGGAGGAGCAGCCCGCCGAGCGCCGTACCGAGGGCGATGCCGAGGTAGAGCGCCGAGGCGTTGAGTCCGACGACCACCGCCGTCTCCTGGGGTGCGGCCGAGATCAGCCGCAGCTGCTGAGCCGGGGTCTGGGACCACGTGCTCGCGCCCCAGATCACCATGAGCGGACCGGTCAGCGGCAGCCAGTGGGCCTCCACCGCCCACGCGAACAGCGCCAGCGTCACCGCCAGCACCACGTATCCGACCGCCAGGACGCGGATCGGCCCGCGCCGGTCGGCCGCCGCGCCTGCCACCAGGTTCCCGGCCACAGCGCCGACCCCGTACAGGAACAGCATCCACATTTCCGCTGCCCCTCCCGCACCGAGCGCGTGCAGGAGCGGGACGGCGTACGCGTAGAGCCCGTAGCTGGCCGCCAGGCCGAGCACGGTCAGCGGGAGCACCGCCACCACGCCGGGGCGGCGCAGGGCGGCGAGCCGGTCACGCAGGGGAACGTGGGGGCTGCCGGGCAGTGCGGGCATGACGGCGTACACGCCTGCCGCGCACACCAGGCACAGGACCGCGACCAGGGTGAGCGCGGCCCGCCAGTCCAGGAGTCTGTCGGCCAGGTTGCCCAGGGGAACCCCCAGCGCGGTCGCGGCGGTCAGACCCCCGACCACCACGGCCAGCGCGCGGGCCCGCTGCGCGGGGGCGACCAGAGAGGCGGCGACGGCGCCGGCGTTGGGGGTGAACGCGGCGGCCCCGAACGCGGCCAGGACCCTGGACGCCATCAGCCACGCATAGCCCGGCGACAGCGCCGAGCCCAGGTTGGCCACGGCGAGCACGAGCAGTGCGGCCACCAGGAGGGCGCGGCGGGGAACGCGGGCGGCGACGGTGGCGAGAACAGGGGCGAGGACGGCGTAGGCGATCGCGAAGACGGTCGCGGACTGGCCTGCCGCGCCCTCGGAGACGTGCAGGGAGCTGGCCATGGCAGGCAGGAAGCCGGCCACCACGTAGGCGTCGGTGCCGACGGCGAACGTGCCGAGGGCCAGGACGAAGGTCGCGCGGAAGCGGCGAGGGGCGGCTTGTTCGCCGGAAATCAGGACGTCAGACATCCCGGTTCCTCTCATCATGGGTGTGCTGCCGGTGCGGGCAGAGGAGCTTGGTCAAGCGCCCCGCCGGACGGGGCGGCGCGCGCCGGGAAGGGGTCAGCCGCGCATGCGGGCGTAATTACGGCGGGTACGTTCGGCCGCCGAAGGAGCGTGGGCCATCAGGTCGGCGATGGTCTGGGCGGCGAGCTCGCGGCGCCAGGCCAGCTCGGCGCGGCGCATGGCGGCGGCGATGCCACAGGGCCGCCCGAACTCGGCATCCGCGCCGACCGCGCCCGCGCCGCGCTGCCGGATCTCGGTGCACTGGAACGCGTCCTCGGTGCCCTCCATGGCGACGACCACGTCCATCAACGTGATCCGCTCTGGAGCCCTGGCCAGGGAGAAGCCGCCCCGGACGCCTGGCGTGGAGGTCAGGATGCCGGCCTTCGTCAGCGCCTGCAGCCGCTTCTTGAGGTACTCCTGCGGCAGGTCGAACCAGGTCGCGAGCTTACGGATGGACACCGGCCCCTCGTCGGTGAGCCAGGCCAGCGTCACGCAGCAGTGCAGGCCCCATTCGACGCCTTCTCCCATGTTCACGAACAGGGATCATACATGTCCCGATTCAGCGCCGCTCCTCCCCGACTGGCGGGCGTTCCGGTTGAGCTGCCCGGCCGCGCTGGACAGGAGCATGTCGAGGGCCGTCGAGTAGGCGCTGTCGTTCATCTGGTCCACCAGCAGCGGCGCCGTCGCGGCGATGTTCGGGTGGGTACGCGCCGGCAGCCGGGCGTACGTGGCACGCCACACTTCCTCGTCGCCCTCACGCGCCGCCTTCGGCAGGGCCAGCGTCGCGGCGTCCAGGATGGAGAAGGCCAGCGCCTGGTCGATGAACGCGTGATAGATCCGCACCGCGTCCGCGTCCGCGAATCCGGCCTCGCGCAGGATGCCGAGGATGGTCTCGTCACCGGCCACCTCGTTCGGCCTGCCGGTGACCCGGCTGGCGGTCAGCACCGCGGCCTGCGGGTGCGTCAGGTACGCGTGGTGGATGCGGAGGCCCAGCTCGCGCAGGTCGGCGCGCCAGTCCCCCACGGGCCGCCAGTCGGCCATCGCGGTGCCGTACAGCTCGTCGGCGATCGCCAGGACCAGGTCGTCCATGCCGCGGAAGTAGCGGTAGACCGTGCTGGCGTCGGCGCCGAGGGCGAGCCCGAGCCGGCGGGCGGTCAGCCCGGCGGCCCCGTGTTCGCGGAGCATGCGCAGGGCGGTCTCCACGATGAGCTGGTGGCTGAGGACCTGCCCCTGCTTGGTGGGACGCCTCCGCCTGCGCGCCGCGTCCGGCACCACCCGCTTTGCCACGGCGACCGCTCCTTATGCCAACGCCATTGACGTTGAACACCCTATCGGGATTGGATGCACGAAACCCCCCGAAAACCATCAAAAGGGGCCTTATTTATCATGCGTATCCTTCTCATCGGAGCCGGCGGGGTGGGAACCGCCATCACCCGCATCGCCGCGCGCCGCCCGTTCTTCGACCACATGGTCATCGCCGACTACGACCTGCCCCGCGCCAAGGCGGCCGTCGCCGCGCTGGGCGAGCAGGCGGACAGGTTCACCCCGGCCAGGATCGACGCCGCCGACCGGGCCGCGGTCATCGCGCTGCTGAAAGAGCACCGGTGCGACGTGCTCCTGAACGCCACCGACCCTCGTTACGTGCTGCCGCTGTTCGACGCGGCGCTCGCCGCCGACGCCGATTACCTCGACATGGCGATGTCGATGTCCAGGCCGCACCCGGACCGCCCGTACGAGGAGGTGGGGGTCAAGCTGGGCGACGACCAGTTCGCCCGCGACGGCGAATGGGCGGCGAGGGGCCGGCTGGCGCTGGTCGGCATGGGCGTCGAGCCAGGCCTGGCCGACGTCTTCGCCAGGTACGCCGCCGACGAGCTCTTCGACGAGATCGAGGAGATCGGCATCAGGGACGGCGCCAACCTGACCGTCGACGGCTACGAGTTCGCCCCGTCGTTCAACATCTGGACCACCATCGAGGAGTGCCTCAACCCGCCGCTCATCTACGAGAAGGAGCGCGGCTGGTACACCACGGAGCCGTTCAGCGAGCCCGAGGTCTTCGACTTCCCGGACGGGATCGGCCCCGTGGAATGCGTGAACGTCGAGCACGAGGAGGTGGTGCTCGTCCCGAGGTGGATCCCCGCCCAGCGGGTGACGTTCAAGTACGGCCTCGGCGAGGACTTCATCGGCAAGCTCAAGACCCTGCGCGCGCTCGGTGTGGACAGCACCGAGCCGGTCTCCGTCAGGACCGACGACGGCACCGCCCGGGTCGCCCCGCGCGACGTGGTCGCGGCCGTGCTGCCCGACCCGGCGGGCCTCGGCGAGCGCATGCACGGCAAGACCTGCGCCGGCACCTGGGTGAAGGGCGTCAAGGACGGACGGCCACGCGAGGTGTACCTCTACCACGTGGTGGACAACCAGTGGTCGATGCGCGAGTACGGCTCCCAGGCCGTGGTCTGGCAGACCGCCGTGAACCCGGTCGTCGCCCTGGAACTGCTGGCCAACGGGGCGTGGAAGGGCACGGGCGTGCTGGGGCCCGAGGCGTTCGAGCCGCGCCCGTTCCTGGACCTCCTGGTCGAGTACGGCTCCCCCTGGCAGCTGCGCGAACATTGAAGTGTTCTCCTCCGGCGAACGGAGGAGATTCCCTCCTACCTTGCGGTGGCGGGCTCGACGCGGTGAGCGCGCCTGACGATTGCCCTCCCGGCAACCGGGACGAGCGCAAGGCCCATCCGGTACAGGTGCAAGATGTTGCGGGCGGCGTTGTGGTCGGCGTTCCCGGACCAGCCGCAGCCTTCGTTCTTGCAGGCGAACATGGCCTGGCTCTCCCGGCTGCCCGGGGTAGTGAACCCGCAGACTGAGCAGCGCTGGGAGGTACCAGGGGCGGGAACTTTGTGCAGGATGCCGCCGTAGCGCGCCGCCTTGTACGTCAGCATCGTCACGGTGCGGCCCCATGCCTCCTGGCTAATGGAGCGGTTCAGGCCGGACTTTTGTGCAACGTTCTTTCCCGGCTTCTCGACGGTTCCCTTGGCGCTCTTGACCATGTTCGTGATGGTCAAGTCTTCCACCACGATCACGCTGTAGGTGCGGGCGATCTCGGTGGTGGTCTGGTGCTGCCAGTCCACTGCCCGGCGCTTGGCTCTAGCGCCCAGGCTAGCGATCTGGTCATAGGTGGCCCGCAGACGGTGCGAGGTGCGCTCACCCGGCTTGCGGAAGCTCTTGCGGCGGGCTGCCCGCTGCTGTAGCGCGAGCAGCTTGGCCTGTTCCTTGTCGGTCAGCCAGACGTTCGGCTTGTCCTTGGTGGACCTCCACTCATCGTGGGTCTGATGGTTGCCGTCCGACAGAGCCAGGGGCACGCTCACGCCGGCATCGAGGCCAACTTCCGGCCCCTGGTGTCGCTCAGGCTCGGGCTGAAGAGCCTGGACGCGAAGGGCGATGTGCCAGCCCAGCGGATCCTTGACCAGCCGCGCACCGGTAATCCGGTTGTTGGCGCTCGCCTTCTTGCCGATGGGCAGATCCCTGGTCCAGCGGAACCGGACCCGTCCAACTTTTGGGATGGTGACCATGCCCCAGCGGCGGTGTACCCGCATGATACGTAGGTCGCGGCCCTGGGGGATGTCCACAGACATCACCGCGCGCAGACGGGCTTTGAATTTCGGCTTGTCGGCTCGACCTTCCCAGTGGTTCTGCCAGGCCTGGAAATATGTCTTGAGAACTGCCTGCGAGGCTTGGGCGGGCAGAACAGCGAGCCAGTCGATGTCTTTGCGGGCCTGGCGTATCGCGGCGTCTGCTGTGGCAAGTGAGCGCTTGTCCTTGCCTAGCATCGTCCACCAGTCGTGCAGTAGATTCCACAGTGCACGGGCGGCATGCGCCTGTTCATCGATTAGGCGGACCTGGGCGGGCGTCAGCATCAGCCGGGCGCGGTGCCCGAACTGCAGGCCCTTCCTCGCCGATTCGCTCGTCACAATCTGTGATCATATCAGTTATTTGTGTCACTGAAGTAGCGTTTCAAACCTCGATATAGGTAGACACGCGGCACGTCGTATGCAGCCTTATGTCATTTGGTTTTTGCCAGATATCGGCGTTATGTCTTCGCCGATGCCAGGCTGAAGCGGTTCGAGGGGATCATGGTGGACGTGTGCGCCGACTTTGAAGCTGAACTTCGCCGAGCCAACGGCGAGCACGATCACGCGCACCTGTCCGTTCACCGCTCGCCCAAGCTCGTCATCTCTGAGTTGGTCAATTCCCTTGAGGGCGTTTCGGCCCGGCTGCTGTGCAAGGAACACGACTCACGCGCGCGGCGGTATTTGTAGGGCGGATACCTTGGTGCGGCTCACACTTTGCCGAAAGCCGTGGCGAGGTGCCGCTGACTGTCGTACATCAGTACATCGAGCAGCAAAAACGTCGATGTGAAATCACACGAGCGCCGTTTGCCTGACGGCGCAACGGATGCTCCTGTCCGCTGTGCGGTAAGTCGGCTTCACTCATCGGCCTCAAGGCCGAGGCGCTATGGACATTACCGGTGGTGGCTCGATGTCTCGCACCCAGTACGCGGCGACATGCAACCGAGAGGCGCAGTGTGGCGCCCTCCGTTCTGTCATCCGAGTTTAGGGGCACCCAACGGGCGCGAGACGGGGTGTTGATGACTCTCCGCCTCGTCAGGCCTGCGGTGGCACGCTGGCCCGCTTCTGGTGGTGCGGTATGTGGGGTGGCGTTTTCGTCACCCGCGTGTGGCGGCGAGTCGCGCCGCCACACGCGGGCGCAGACCGGCGGCTGGCCGGTCGGCGTGGACGGGTGCCGGCAGGTTAGCGGTCGTTGCCGGTGAGGCCCGCCTTGCGGAGGGCTTCGGCCATCGCGCCGGTGGGTGCCGGGCGGTCCTGGCGGCGGCCGCCGCCGCGCTGGCCGTCTCCGCGCCCGCGCTGGCCACCGTCGCCGCCTCGGCCGCCGTCGCCACCACGGCCCCCAGCGCCGCCCCGGCCGTCCCCGCCTCGGCTTCCTTCGCCACCGCGGCCGCTGTCGCCACCGCGGCGGCCGTCGCCCCGGCTCTGGGCGCGGTCGCGCTGGCCGTCACCCCGTCCGTCACCCCGTGCGCCGTCGCCGCGGCCCGAACCCCTGCGTGAGCCGTCGCCCGAGGCCTGGGCCGGCGTCTCGTCCTCCAGCCGGAGGGTCAGGGAGATGCGCTTGCGGGGAATGTCGACGTCGAGGACCTTGACGCGGACGATGTCGCCGGGCTTGACCACATCGCGGGGGTCCTTCACGAAATTTCGGGACATGGCGGAAACGTGGACCAGGCCGTCCTGGTGGACGCCGATGTCCACGAACGCGCCGAAGGCGGCGACGTTGGTGACCACACCCTCGAGGATCATCCCTGAGGTCAGGTCGGAGATCTTCTCGACCCCCTCCTTGAAGGTGGCGGTCTTGAAGGCGGGCCGCGGGTCGCGGCCGGGCTTCTCCAGCTCGCGCAGGATGTCGGTGACCGTCGGCAGACCGAACGTGTCGTCCGTGAACTCGGCGGGCTTCATGGCCCGCAGCGCCGCCGTGTTACCGATCAGGGACTTGAGGTCGGTCTTGGCCGAGGTGAGGATGCGGCGGACCACCGGGTAGGCCTCGGGGTGGACGCTCGACACGTCGAGCGGGTCGTCGCCGCCGCGGATGCGCAGGAAGCCCGCGCACTGCTCGAACGCCTTGGGCCCGAGCCGGGGCACGCCCTTGAGGGCGGCACGCGTCCTGAAGGGGCCGTTGGCGTCACGGTGGCGGACGATGCTCTCGGCCAGCGTGGAGCCGATGCCGGACACCCGCGTGAGCAGCGGCGCCGACGCGGTGTTGACGTCGACGCCGACGGCGTTGACGCAGTCTTCGACCACCGCGTCGAGCGAGCGGGAGAGCTTGGACTCGGCCAGGTCGTGCTGGTACTGGCCGACGCCGATCGACTTGGGGTCGATCTTGACCAGCTCGGCCAGCGGGTCCTGGAGCCTGCGGGCGATCGACACCGCCCCGCGCAGGGACACGTCGAGCTCGGGCAGCTCCTGCGACGCGTACGGCGAGGCGGAGTAGACCGAGGCCCCGGCCTCCGAAACCACGATCTTGGTGATCGACGGCATGTGCTGGACCAGCTCGCCGGCCAGCTTGTCGGTCTCGCGCGAGGCGGTGCCGTTGCCGATGGCGATCAGCTCGACCCCGTGGCGCTGCGCGAGCGCGCCGAGGACGGCCAGCGACTGGTCCCACTGCCGCTTGGGCTCATGAGGGTAGATGGTCGCCGTCTCGACGACCTTGCCCGTGGCGTCGACCACGGCGACCTTCACGCCCGTACGCAGGCCGGGGTCGAGGCCCATCGTGGCCCGGCTCCCGGCGGGGGCGGCGAGCAGCAGGTCGCGCAGGTTGGCCGCGAAGACCCGCACCGCCTCGTCCTCGGCCGCCTGCCACAGCCGCATCCGCAGGTCGATGCCGAGATGCACGAGGATGCGGGTGCGCCAGGCCCAGCGCACGGTCTCGCCCAGCCACTTGTCGGCAGGCCGGCCCTGGTCGGAGACGCCGAAGCGGGAGGCGATGCGCAGCTCGTAGTCGGGGCTGTCGTCGGGCTCCAGCGTGACGGAGAGCACCTCCTCCTTCTCCCCCCTGAACATGGCGAGGATCCGGTGGGAGGGCAGCTTCGTGAACGGCTCGCCGAACTCGAAGTAGTCGGAGAACTTGGCTCCCGCCTCCTCCTTGCCCTCGCGCACCTTCGACACCAGCCGACCGCGGCTCCACAGCTGCTCGCGCAGACCGCCGATCAGGTCGGCGTCCTCGGCGAACCGCTCGATCAGGATCGCCCTGGCCCCCTCGAGTGCGGCGCCCGCGTCGGCCACGCCCTCGGTGACGAAGCCCTCGGCCGTCGCGGCGGGGTCGAGCGTGGGGTCGCCGAGCAGCTGGTCGGCCAGCGGCTCAAGGCCCAGCTCGCGGGCGATCTGCGCCTTGGTGCGCCGCTTGGGCTTGTAAGGCAGGTAGATGTCCTCGAGCCTGGCCTTGGTCTCCGCTGCCATGATCTGCTCGCGCAGCTCGTCGTCGAGCTTGCCCTGAGACTCGATCGACTCGAGGATCGCCGTCCTGCGCTCCTCCAGCTCGCGAAGGTAGCGCAGCCGCTCTTCGAGCGTGCGCAGCTGCGCGTCGTCGAGGGCGCCGGTGGCCTCTTTCCGGTATCGCGCGATGAACGGCACGGTCGCGCCGCCGTCGAGCAGATCGACGGCCGCCTGCACCTGGCCGTCGCGTACGCCCAGCTCTGCCGCGATCCGCTGGTGAATAGAGAGCACTTGCCTGCCTTTCGATGGTCCCGCCGGTCAATTGTGCAGGACTACGCCGTCTTTCATGACCAGTGTGCGCGCAGGGTGAACGACCACCGCCTCCGCCGCGCCCCCGCACGGCACGACGACGAGGTCGGCCCGGTCACCCGGCGCCAGCCCGTACGACTCCAGCCCGAGCGCGCGGGCCCCGCCGTAGGTGGCGGCCTCCAGCGCCAGCTCGATGTCCTGGTCCCTCCTGAACGTGCTGCGGTAGGCGACGTGCATCGCCCGCTCCAGCATGTCGCCGCTGCCGTACGGGCCCCACAGATCGCGGATGCCGTCGTGGCCGCAGGCGACCGTGACCCCCGCGGCCCGCAGCTTCTTGATCGGCGGCACGGGGAAGCTGTAGACGGCCGCGGTCGCGATGGCGACGCCCGCCTCGGCGAAGCCCTGGACCAGCCGATCCTGGTAGGCGTCGTCGAGCTGGCCGAGCGCGTACGCGTGGCTGACCGTCACCCGGCCGCCCAGCCCCAGCGCCCGGGTGCGTTCGGTGATGAGCTCGAGCTCCCACCCGCCCAGCGAGCCGCCGTCGTGCAGGTGGAGGTCGAGATGGGCGCCGTAGCGCTCCGCCAGCCCGAAGATCAGGTCGAGGTGGCGTACGGGGTCGCGGTCGATGCCCGCCGGGTCGAGGCCGCCGACCGCCTCGACGCCGCTCTTCAGCGCCTCTTCGAGCAGCTCGGCCGTGCCGGGGTTGATCAGCACGCCGTGCTGCGGGAACGCCACCTGGCGCACGTCGACGGGGGAGCCCGCGGCGGCCTCGAGCACGGCCTCCACGCCCCGCAGCCCCACGACGGGGTCGATGTCGGTGTGGGTGCGGACATGGCACGTGCCCGCCGCGCTCATGCGTTCCAGCAGCGCGCCGATCCGCTCGACGCTCGGCACGCCCAGCTCCGCACGGCGGCCGAGGTCGTTTCCGATGCGGCCGGCCAGCGTGTCATCGGCCGAGTGGGGCACCCACGGGCCGCCGAAGAGGGTCTTGTCGAGATGGCAGTGCGCCTCGACGAGGCCGGGCAGCACGAGCTGCCCCGCGATGTCGACGACCCGGGCGCCGGGCGCGTCGATGCCCTGGCCGACGAGGTGGATCCGGCCGTCGCGGACGAGGACGTCGGCAGGGCCCTCGAGCCCCCAGGGGAGCCCGCCGCGGAGCAGGACGTCGGTCATGCCAAGCACCCTAAACGGCGGCGCCGACGATTTCCGCTCCTCGGCCGCGACCGGCCACGCTCACAAGAGCAAACCGGCCACGCTCACAAGAGCGGGCCGGTCCGGCTCACGAGGGGCGGGCCGCGAAAAGCTCCAGGTGGTGGCAGTAACGGCAGCGGTAGGCGTCGATCTCCCACTTCGGCCGGCCCATCAGCTTGGCGCCGCCGAAGATCCCACGCTCAAGCGCGCCCTCGACCCACCTGGCGAAGCCGCGCGAGTTCTCGCCCGAGTCCATGATGAACCCGGGCTCCAACCCCTCTTCGCCGCAGTGCGTACAGCGTAAGTCCATACCCACACAGGGTAGTCAGATCTCCTCAAGATGGGCGACGTTCGCCAGGTCGGCGGCGTCGGTGCTGGGACGCCCGTCCAGCCAGGCGGCGAGGATCTCGTCGAGCACCACGTCGGAGGTGAGCCGGAGGCTGAGCGCCAGCACGTTGGCGTCGTTCCACTTCCTGGCTCCGTCGGCGGTGTAGGCGTCCACGCAGAGCGCCGCGCGGACGCCCGGCACCTTGTTCGCCGCGATCGACGCCCCCGTACCGGTCCAGCAGCAGACCACCGCCTGGTCGGCCCGACCCTCGCTCACGTCGCGGGCGGCCAGCTCGGAGGCCCACGCCCAGTCGGCGCGCTCCTCGTCGCTGAGCGCGCCGTGGGTCACCACCTCGTGCCCCCGCCTGCGCAGCTCCGCCACGACCCGTTCCGCCACGCCGTCCTTGCTGTCGGCGGCCACCGAAATACGCATGCGCCCTCCCTTACCCGATCTCAGGTCTACCAAGGGCCGCGAACGGAGGTAAAGCACAAGCACATCCGCTGGACTGGCTAAATGAGATGAAATGTGCTTGGTTGTGTCGCCATATGAGCAGCGTTGATGTGAGCGACATTCCGGCTCTCGCCCGGGGGTGCGCCGTTCTCGGCACCGGAGGCGGCGGCGACGTGCGTACGGGATCGCTGGCGGCGATCAGGGCCATCCGCGAGCACGGCGAGGTGCCGCTGGTCGAGCTGGACGACCTGCCCGAGGACGCGTTGATCGTGCCGCTGTCCGGCATCGGCGCCCCGACCGTCAGCCACGAGATGATCCACAGTGCGGACGAGCCCGGCCGCATCGCCGAGGAGGTCGAACGCCTCTTCGGTCGCCCCCCGAGCGCGATCATGTCCTCCGAGATCGGCGGCTCGAACGGCGTGGCGCCCGTCGCCTGGGCGGCCCAGCTCGGGCTGCCGCTGCTCGACGCCGACGGCATGGGGCGGGCGTTCCCCGAGGTCCAGATGGTCTCCATGTACGTGGCGGGACTCCCGGCCGACCTGGTGATCATGTCGGACATCGTGGGCAACGTGGTGACCATCCGCCCCGTCGACGGCCTCTGGTCGGAGCGGCTCGCCCGCGCCGTGTGCGTGGCCGCGGGCTCGACCGCGCTGATGGCCGACTACGTGCTCACCACCGCACGGGCCAGGGGCGCGGTCATCGAGGGTACGGTCACCCGCGCCATCGAGATCGGCAGGGCCACGGAGGGCACGGCGGACCCCCTCGGAGCGCTCCAGGAGAGCCTGGACGCCGTACGGCTGATCACCGGCAAGCTCACGGACGTGGAACGCCGCACCACCGGCGGGTTCGTCAGGGGGACGGCCACGATCGAGGGCACCGGGGACGACCGGGGCCGCCGCCTCACCCTGGAGCTGCAGAACGAGAACCTGGTCGCCCTCGAGGACGGCCGGGTTCGGGCCATGGTGCCCGACCTCATCACCGTCGTGGACACCGAGACCGCCGGCGCGATCCAGACCGAGGCCCTCAGGTACGGCCAGCGCGTCACGGTGCTCGCCTGGCCGTGCGACCCGCTCTGGCGCACCCCCAAGGGCCTGGACACGGCCGGGCCGCGGGCCTTCGGGTACGACCTGGACTACCTTCCCGTCGAGGAGCTGACAACCCATGGCTGACCTGCCGGAGCTCCGGATCGGGATCGACGTCGGCGGCACGAACACCGACGCGGTGGTGCTCGGCGCCGACGGCCAGGTGATCGCCAAGGCCAAGCGCCCGACCTCCCCGGACGTGACCGAAGGGCTGCGGGCCGCCCTCGACGCGGTCCTCGGCGAGCTCGAGGGCGGATGGGAGCGGATCAGCCGGGTCATGCTCGGCACCACGCACGCCACCAACGCGATCCTGGAGCGCAGGAACCTCGGCCGCGTCGCCGTGCTGCGGCTCGGCGCGCCCGCCACCACCTCCGTCCCCCCGCTCTCCGGCTGGCCCGACGACCTGCGCGAGGCCGTCTCGGCGGGGGAGGCGATCGTGCCCGGCGGCCACTACGTCGACGGCCGCGAGATCGCCCCGCCGGGGCTCGACGCGGTCCGCCGCTTCCTGGACGGCGTGGAGGCCGACGCCGTGGCCGTCACCAGCGTGTTCAGCCCGGCCGGCGGCGAGCACGAGCGGCTCGTCGAGGAGCTGGTCAAGGCCGAGTACGGCCTGCCGGTCTCGGTGAGCCACGAGATCGGCTCGCTCGGCCTGCTCGAGCGCGAGAACGCCACCGTGCTCAACGCCGCCCTGTACGGCGTCGCCGCCCACGTGACCGAGGCCCTGGTCACCGCGATGGCCGAACGCGGCCTGGGCGCGCGGCCGTACCTGGCGCAGAACGACGGCACGCTCATGACGCTCGAGCACGCCGCGCGGCTGCCGGTCTCGACGATCGGCTCCGGCCCGGCGAACTCCCTGCGCGGAGCCGCGTACCTGTCCGGGGTGTCGGACGCGATCGTGGTGGATGTGGGCGGTACGTCCACCGACCTCGGCGTGCTCGCCGGCGGCTTCCCCAGGGAGTCGGCGGCGGCGGTGGAGATCGGCGGGGTGCTGACGAACTTCCGCATGCCCGACATCCTGGCCATCGCGCTCGGCGGCGGGACCGTGGTGCGGAACGGCGGCATCGGCCCCGACTCGGTCGGTTACCGGATCGTCAGGGAGGCACTCGTGTTCGGCGGCGCCACGGTGACGATGACCGACGCGGCCGTGGCGGCGGGCCGGAGCCCGCGGGGCGTGGCCGGGTGGCGAGAGCGCCTCGAAGCCGCCGTCCAAGCCGACATGTCGGAAAGAGCCGACATATCGGAAAGAATGGAAGACATCCTGGAAAGAGCGGTGGCCATCGCGGACGAGACGGTCATCGACGCCGTGGACAGGATGGCACTCGGCAGAACCGACAGACCGCTGGTCGCGGTGGGTGGCGGGGCGTTCCTGCTGCCCGACGTGATCCCGGGCGCGAGCCGGGTCATCCGCCCGGAGCACGCCGAAGTGGCCAACGCCGTGGGCGCGGCCATCGCGCTGGCGAGCGGCAGAGTGGATACGATCTTGCCAGCGGGAGATAGCCGGTCAGAAGCGATCGAAAGGGCCAAGGAGGAAGCGGCGGCGCGAGCCGTGGCGGCGGGGGCGGATCCCTCCGGCGTAGAGATCGTGGACCTCCTCGAGGTGCCGCTGAGCTACCTCTCCCAGCCCGCCGTGCGGGTACACGTCAAAGCAGCCGGACCCCTCGCCCGGTAAGATCGAAAGGACCCCCCCACCATGCGCTGGCACAAGCGTCTGCTCGTCGCCGGGGTCACCGGTGCCGTGGCCTTGACCGCATCCGCGTGCGCGGGCGGCCAGGTGCGCGGCGCCGGCGGGACCCCCAAGCCGGCGGCGAGCGACAGCAGTCAGCCGGCGGCCTCCCCGGCCGCCCAGGCCAACGACAGCACGTTCGTCTACGTGCCGAACCTGGACGTGGTCACCGACTGGGACCCGGCGACCTCGTACTCCAACGAGATCATGGCCATGCAGAACATCTACGAGGGCCTGACCAGGTACAACTCCCAGTCCCGCAAGGCCGAGCCGCGCCTGGCCACCGAGTGGAGCTCGGCGGACGGCGGCAAGGAGTGGACGTTCAAGCTGCGCCAGGGCGTCAAGTTCCACTCCGGCGCGACGCTCGACGCCGAGGCCGCCAAGAAGGCCATCGAGCGGACGATCGAGAAGAAGGGCGGCGCGTCCTACATCTGGGGCGCGGTCAAGAAGATCGACGCGGTGGACCCGTCCACGCTGAAGTTCACGCTCAAGTACGCCACACCGCTCGACCTGGTCGCCTCCTCCGCCTACGCCTCCTACATCTACGACGTGAACGCCGTGGACAAGGACGGCAAGTCGGATGCCGGCACCGGCCCGTACACGATCGGCTCCTGGCAGAAGGGCAAGGAGACCGAGCTCACGCTGAAGGCGTTCGACGGCTACTGGGGCGGCTGGAAGCCGGAGCAGTACAAGAAGGTCGCCTTCCGCGTCACGCCCGAGATCACCACGGCCTGGCAGCTCCTGCAGAAGGGCGAGGTGAACTTCGTCCAGCGCCTGAACCCGCAGCTGTTCGAGAAAGCCGGCATGACCGAGAACGTGAAGACGTCCTCGTCGCCGTCGTTCCAGAACCTCCTGGTGCTGTTCAACACGGCCACGGGCCCGACGAAGAACGTCAAGATCCGGCAGGCGCTCCAGTACGCGATCGACTACGACGGCCTGACGGCGGCGCTGAAGGGCTCGGGCGAGAAGGCCAGCGGCCTGGTGCCGCAGGGGCTGCTCGGTCACATCAACGGCATGGAGCCCAAGCAGGACCTGGCCAAGGCGCAGGCGCTGCTCGCCGAGGCCGGGTACGGCCCCGACAACCCCGAGCTCAAGCTCACGATGACCTACGCCCAGGGCGACGACGACCAGAAGCTGCTGGTCACGCTGCTCAGCTCGGCGCTCAAGGGCGTGAACGTGACGCTGCAGGCCAAGCCCATGTCCTGGGCCGCGCAGTGGGACCTGGGCAAGAAGCAGGGGCAGGACATCTTCGTCATGTACTGGTATCCGGACTATCCGGACGCCTACTCCTGGTTCCTCAACGTGTTCAAGAGCGCGGACAAGCCGCAGTTCAACCTCTCGTACCTGAAGGACCCGGCCGTCGACAAGGAGATCGACTCGCTGCCGCAGCTCACGGCGACCGACCAGCTCCAGGCCGACCTGGCGTACAAGGATCTGCAGAAGAAGATCATCGAGGAGCAGGCGGCGGTGGCGGTGCCGTACGTGCAGACGTACCAGCGCGCACTGACGGCAGACGTCGAGGGATATGTGGACAATCCCGCTTATCCCAACGTCGTCTTCTTCTACGACCTCAAGCGCGCAAGCTGACCCATGCTGCGTTACCTGACCCGCCGGCTCGGCCAGGCCCTCCTGGTCGTGGCCGGCGTGGTCGTGCTCACGTTCGCCGTCATGCGGCTGGTGCCGGGGGATCCGGCGGTCGCGTTCGCCGGGCCGAAGGCCACGCCGGAGGAGCTCGCCGCGGCACGCAGGCAGTTCGGGCTCGACGACTCGATCCCCGTACAGCTCCTGAACTACGTACGCGACCTGCTCTCGGGCGACTGGGGCATCAGCCTGCACACCAGGCAACCAGTGCGTGACGACCTCTACCTGGCCTTTCCCGCTTCTCTTGAGCTGGTCGGTACGGCTCTGCTCATCGCGGTCGTCGTGGGCATCCCGGTCGGAGTGCTCGCAGCCCGCTATAAGACGAAATTTCCGGATATAGGGGTGCGGTTCGGCAGCATGCTGGCCGTCTCCGTCCCGGTCTTCTGGCTGGCCCTGGCCCTGCAGACGGTCTTCGCCAGCAACCTCGGCTGGTTCCCGATCGCAGGCGAGTACGACGCCAAGCTCGACACCACCAGCCCGCTCACCCTCTGGACGAACATCACCGTCGTCGACGCCCTCATCACCGGCAACTGGCCCATCTTCACCAGCACGCTCCAGCACCTGGTGCTGCCCGCGCTGGTCGTGGCCGCGTACCCGACGGGCGTGATCGCCCAGATGACCAGGGCGGCGCTCATCGAGGAGTCCGGACAGGACCACACCAGGCTGGAACGCGCACTCGGCTTCGGCGAGACGTCCATCCTGACCAGGTTCGCCCTGCGACCCGCGTTGAACCCCGTCCTGTCGCTGATCGCCCTGGTCTTCGCCTACTCGATCGTCAACGGTTTCCTCGTCGAGGCCGTGTTCAACTGGCCCGGTCTGGGCCGCTACGCCGCCGACTCGATCCGCTCGCTGGACACCCCGGCCATCGCGGGCGTCACGCTGCTCGTGGCCCTGGTGTACGTGCTGGCCAACCTGGTCGTGGACATCCTCCAGGGCTTCGTCGACCCGCGAACGAGGGCCCGATGACCGAAGCTCCCCTGCGCCGCACGCTGCCCAGGATCCCCGACCGGTTCGCCGCGCTCGGCGCGGTGCTCATCGTGCTGGTCCTCCTGGCCGCGATCTTCGCGCCGTGGCTCGCCCCGTACCCCGTGGACCAGCTCAAGCCGGTGGAGGGGCTGCAGCCGCCGAGCGGCGCCCACTGGTTCGGGACCGACCAGTACGGCCGTGACGTGCTCACGAGGATCCTGTACGGCGGCCGCACCTCGCTGTTCATCGCCGTGGCGGTCCTGGCCGTGTCGTCGGCGGTCGGGGTCACGCTCGGCGTGGTCGCCGGGTACGCGGGCGGCTGGATCAGGGACGTCATCATGCGGGTCACGGACGTGTTCCTGGCCTTCCCCGCGCTGCTGCTCTCCCTGGCCCTGGCCGTGGTGCTCCAGCCCAGCGTGAACACGGTCATCCTGGCCATCGCGGTGACGTGGTGGCCCTGGTACACCCGGCTGGCCGCCTCCGTGGCCGCCTCGATCGCCACCCGCAGCTACGTGGACGCCGCCCGGTGCCTCGGCGTGCCGGCGCCGCTGATCGTGCTCAGGCACGTGCTGCCGAACTCGCTCACCCCCGTGCTGGTCCAGCTCTCCCTGGACGCGGGCGGCGTGATCCTGACCTCGGCGGCGCTGTCGTACCTGGGGCTGGGCGCGCAGGAGCCGACGGCGGAGTGGGGGCTGATGGTGCAGCAGGGGCAGACGCTCTTCACCACGAACTGGTGGGTGGTCACGTTCCCCGGGCTCGCGATCCTGGTGACGGCGTTCGCGTTCAACGTGCTGGGGGAGGGTTTGCGCAACGCGCTGGATCCCCGGAGCGGAGGAGCTCGGCAGGAGAGAGCGAAGCCAACGAGTGCCGAAGCGGCCGCGACCATAAGCACGAGGGCGGTCAGATGATCGAGGTGCGCGGACTCCAGGTGCGCTACGGCGGGCGGCTCGTGGCCGACGTGCCGGAGCTGGACGTGGGGCGGGGGGAGTGCGTCGCGATCGTGGGGGAGAGCGGCTCGGGCAAGTCGACCACGCTGATGTCGCTGCTCGGCCTCACCCCTGATGCCGAAATTTCAGGACATGTACGGGTGTGCGGCGTGGACGTCCTGACAGCCCCGCCGCGCCGGCTCCGCGAGATCCGGGGCGCGAGGGTGGCGCTCGTCATGCAGACGCCCCAGGCCGCCCTCAGCCCCGCCACCCGCCTCGGCGTCCTGATGCGCCGCGCACTCAAGCTCCACGGCGTCGGCAAGGTCCCTTCCTCCCCAACGGACGGTACCTCTCCGCAAGGTGCCGTCACGCACGGTGGGAAGGGACGCCTGGACGAGATCATGGGGGAGGCCGTGGAGGCGGTCATGCTCGACCGCGAGATCCTGCGCCGCTACCCCCACGAGATCTCCGGCGGCCAGGCGCAGCGCTTCGCCCTCGCGCTGGCCATCGCCCTGGGCGCCGAGGTGATCCTGGCCGACGAGCCCACGAGTGCTCTCGACGTGACCGTGCAGGCCGAGGTGGTCGGCGTGCTGCGCAGGCTGCGGGCGGAGCGCGGCCTGGCGCTGCTGCTCGTCTCGCACGACCTGGCCCTGGTCTCGACGGTCGCCGACCGGGTGCTGGTCATGAAGGACGGCGTCGTGGTGGAGTCGGGACCCGCCGCGAAGGTGCTGGCCGAGCCGTCCCATCCGTACACGCGCGAGCTGCTGGAGGCGCTGCCGTGACCATGCTCAGGGCCGAGCGGGTCACGCTCGGGTACGGCCGCCACCCGGTCGTGCACGACGTGACCCTGGACATCACCGAGGGCGGCGTCGGCCTGATAGGGGAGAGCGGCTCAGGCAAGACGACGCTGGCGCGCGCGTTTCTGGGCCTCCTCACCCCCATGTCCGGAAATATTTGGTACGGCGACCAAACCCTGAAAAAGGCTGACATGAGGAAGTTCCGCAAGGACGTCCAGCCTGTCTTCCAGGCCGAGGCCCTCGACCCCAGGATGCGCATCGGCACCTCCGTCGCGGAGGCACTCCCGAGAAGCGCCCGGTCCAGGGTGAAGGAACTGCTCGAACAGGTCGGCCTGGACCCCGAGGTGGCCGCCCGCAGACCGCACCAGCTCTCCGGAGGCCAGCGCCAGCGCGTGGTCATCGCCAGAGCCCTGGCCGTCGGCCCCCGCCTGCTCATCCTGGATGAGCCCACCAGCGCGCTCGACGTCACCGTCCAGGCCAGGATCCTCGACCTGCTGGCCGCACTGGAGACCGAGCGCCTCCTCATCACCCACAACCTCGCCGTCGTGGACCGGCTCTGCCGCACCTCGCACGTGCTCTTCGCGGGCCGCGTGGTGGAGTCGGGCCCCACGGGCGACCTCCTGGCGAAACCGGCCCATCCCTACACGCGTGCCCTGCGCGACGCCGTGCCGAAGCTGGGCGGCGCCCCGCCGGAGGCCAAGGGCAGGACGGAGGCCGTACCCGCCCGGACCGGGTGCGCCTTCAGGCTGCGCTGCCCGCTGGCCGTGCCGGAATGCGAGCAGCCGCCCGCGCTCAGGGAGATCGGAGGAGGCCGTCAGGTCGCCTGCCACCGCGCGGAGGACGTACTGGCTAAATAACGCCTCGCAGGTGTGCGGTGAGGTCGTCGGCCAGTTTCTCCATCAACCTGGACAGCTCCGCTCGATCCGCCGTCGGCCACGCGGCGAGCGCGCCCTCGAACCAGTCGGTCGTCACCTTGCGGCACCTGTTCGCGACCTCGATCCCCTCCTCGGTGAGCGCGATGCGCCACGCCCTGCCGTCGTCGGGGTCGCGTACCCGCTCGACCAGCTTGCGCTGCTCGAGCGAGGCGACGTGCCTGGTCACGTGAGGGCTCTCCACCTGCAGACCTTGGGCGATCGCCCCGATCCTGCACGGCTCGGGCGCGTCCAGCAGGTGGGCGAGGATCTGCACGTCCGGCCGGTCGAGCCGGACGCCGGCGGCCTCGGTCAGCCGCTCGTGCGTCTTGGCACGGTGGAGTGAGTTCACGAGTGTGCGGAACGCCACAACCGTCCTGTTGAGATCTTCGTCCATCCTGATTTACTTACCTAACTTACGTATGTAGTATCGTCGCTTGTTACTTACCTAAGTTACCTAAAGGAGCCGACATGGCGACAGTGGTCGTGCCCGCCGCACGCGAGACGCCCACCAAGAACCCGTGGCCCGCGGTGGTCGCGTTGTCCTTCGCAGCCTCCATCGCCGCGCTGCAGAACACCGCGGTGGTCCCGTTGCTTCCCGTGCTGCAGCGGGAGCTGCACGTCTCCCTCTCCGCCGTGAGCTGGACGCTCACGCTGAGCCTCCTGGTCGGGGCGGTCGCCACGCCGTTGCTGTCGCGCTTCGGCGACATGTACGGCAGACGCCCCATGATCCTCGGCGCCCTGACCCTGCTGGTGGTCGGCTCGGTCATGGCGGCGCTGGCGACCTCGCTGACCTGGTTGATCGTGGCGAGGGTGCTGCAGGGCTCGGTGGCCGCGCTGGTGCCGCTCTCCATCGGGGTGGCGCGCGACGTGCTGCCCAGGGAGCAGCTCGCGACCGGCATCGGGGTGATCAGCGCGACGATGGGGTTCGGGAGCGGCGGCGGGATGATCCTGGCCGGGCTCGCGTCCGGCGACTTCCACCTGGTGTTCTGGATCACGGGCGGCATCTCGCTGGTGGCCGCCGTGATCGTGGCCTTCCTCGTACGCGACGGCGCCCCGGCAGGCAAGGGCCGGCCTGACCTGGCCGGTGCCGCGCTGCTGACCGCCTGGCTGGTCGCCCTCCTGCTGGCCATCAGCGAGGGCGGCTCGTGGGGCTGGACCTCGCCGGGCGTGCTCGGCCTGTTCGCCGCCGCGGTGGCGCTGGCGGCCGTCTGGGTGCTGGTCGAGCGGAGGGTGGCCGAGCCGCTGGTGGAGATGGCGATGCTGGCGCAGCGGGGGACGATCGGCGCGACGGTGGCCTCGATGCTGCTCGGGTTCTCGTTCTTCACCCTCATGACCGGCATCTCGAACTTCGCCCAGATCCCCGAGAAGACCGGCTACGGCTTCGGCGCGTCCACCCTGGAAGTCGGCTTCTTCCTGCTGCCGAGCACGCTCTTCATGCTGGTGATCTCGCTGTTCGCCGGGCGTTTCATGCGCCGCTTCCAGGCCTCGTCCATGGTGGCGGCGGGTTCGGCGGTCACCGCGCTGGCCGCGATCTGGCTGGTGGTCGAGCACAGCAGCCCGGCCCACCTGTATGTCGCGACCTCGCTGATGGGCATCGGGCTGGGCGTCGGCTACGCGGCGCTGGGCACCATGGCCGTAGAGCACGTGGACCCGGCCAAGACCGCCCTGGCGGCGGGCGTCAACGCGCTCGTGCGCATCGTGGGCGGCAGCACGGCGGGCGCGGCCATCGCCGCCATCCTGGCGGCGCAGCCGGGGGTGGGCGGCTACCAGCGGGTCTTCGGGGCAGCCGCCCTGGCAGGCGTCGTGGCCGCGATCTTCGCGGCCGTGTACGGGCGCCTCAACCGCAGGATGGTCACAGCGCCTTCAACCCGCTGATCACCTCGAGCAGCACCTTCGCGTCGGGGGCGGGTGGCGGGTGCTCGACCTGCACGAGCTGCTGCGCGTGCAGGTCGCCGACCAGCACCCTGACCACGCCGATGGGCAGGTTCAGCTCGGCCGCGACGTCCACGAGCCGAGTCGGCTTGGTGCACTTCTGCAGGATGATCAGATGCTCGGGGCCCAGGCCCACGGGCAGGCTCAGGCCGCCGGCGGTGATGATCACCGCGATGAGGTCGATGGCCTCGCTCGCGGGCACCGTACGGCCACGGGTCAGCAGGTAGGCCGGGACGATAGGACCGGCGTCCTCGTCCAGCCAGCGCTCGTCATTCACTTCGCACCACCCGCATGGGTCGAGCGGGCTCGTTCACGTGGGCCTCCGGTTCCGGCTCGGCCACGTGTTCTTCCGGGATCAACACGATCGCGGTGGTCCCTCCATATGGTGAACCGCGCAACGTCACGCGGATGTCGTGCCTGGCGGCCAGGCGGGAGACGACGAAAAGGCCGAGCCGGTCGCTGTCGGCCAGGTCGAACTCCGGTGGGCTGGCCAGCCGCTCGTTGAACTCGGCCAGCTCCGCTGCGCTCATCCCGAATCCGCGGTCCTCGACCTCGAAGGCGAAGCCGCGGGCCGCCACCTCGCCGCGCACGATGACCGTGGTGTGCGCCGGCGAGTAGACGGTGGCGTTCTCGATGAGCTCGGCGATCAGGTGGATCACGTCGCCCACCACGGGCCCGGCCAGGCGCTGGCCGGACATCGGCTCGACGGTGACCCGCTGGTAGTCCTCCACCTCGGCCGACGCGCCGCGGGCCACGTCGAGCATCGGCACCGGCCGGCTCCAGCCGCGGCCGGGGGTGGCGCCCGAGAGGATGATCAGGCCCTCGGCGTGGCGGCGCATGCGGGTGGTCAGGTGGTCGAGCTTGAACAGGTCGTCCAGCGCGTCGGGGTCGGTGGCCCGGTGCTGCATGTCCTGCAGCTGGATGCGCTGGCGGTGCAGCAGCGTCTGGCTGCGCCTGGCCAGGTTGCGGAACACGTGCCCGACGCCCTCGCTGAGCTGCGCCTGGCCGACCGCGGCCTCGACGGCGGTCTGCTGGACGGTGGAGAACGCCTGGCCCACGTCGTCGATCTCGACCGTGGTGCTCGCCACGGAGAGCTCCGGCACCTCGACCGTCTCTCCCTTGCGGAGCTTGGCGACCACGCGGGGGAGCCGCTCCTGGGCCACCTCCAGCGCGGCCATGCGCAGCGCGCCCAGCTCCTTGGAGAGCCGGTTGCCCATGCGCAGCGAGAACGCGATCGACACGACCACCAGCCCCAGCGCGGTGCCCGCCAGCAGGAGCGCCCTGGACAGCACCTGGTCGGCGATCGGATCCGCCCGCCCGTTCAGCACCGTGCTGGCCTGCATCTGCGCGTCCTGGAACGACTTCGCCAAGCCCTCCGTGGTGGCGAGCCAGCCCTGCGGCGCCCGCCCCGCGATGATCTGGTCCTCCATCAACCGCATCCGCTGGTAGGCGGGGGAGGTGATCAGCGCCACCTGGGTGTCGCGCAGGACGGGGTCGAGCTCGCCGAGCGACTGGTCGACCAGGAAGCGCCGGTTGCCGGCGAGCTGCGTGAACAGCCTGCGCTCCCCGGCCGTCGTCGGCCCGAACGCGACGGCCTGCTCCCTGGTGAGCAGCTCCTTGGCGTACCCCATGTCGATGACCACGCGCGACTGCTCGTAGATCGGGATGTCGTCGATCAGCGCGACCCGCTTGTGCAGGCCGAACAGGGTGTCGATGATCGCGCTGTACGCCTCCACGGTGTGCAGACGGTCAGACAGGCTCGTGTCGATCTCTCCTCGGATCGCCTCGAGCCTGTCGAGCTGCGTGTTCACCGCGTCCACTTGTGTGCGGATCTCTTCCGATCGGTCCTTGGATGTGCTGGAGAGCTGCTTGAAGGCGTCCCTGGCGGCGTCGGTCCGGGATCGCTGCGCTGTCACGGTCGACTTGTTCTCGGAGTGACGCAGGAGTTTGGCCGAGACAAGACGTTCACGCTGGATCTCGCTGATCAGTTTGTACGCGGGAAGGCGGAGGTTCGTCCAGAGTGTCTTATATTCGCGTAGCTCCAAGCTCTCAGTGGCGGTGACGGCGGTGATGACCCCCCACAAGACCACCATGGAGGTCAGCGGCACCAGTAGTAGTCCGATGATCTTCATGCGGATCGTTCGGCTACGACCCATGGCACCTCACTCCGGTCGGTCCCCTGCTGGCAACCCCGGACGGGACAAGCCCCGAGGATAGCAATTCGATCACCAGAATGCCCAATTTTTCGGGACTTTTGGACACCTGGGCACCGATCCTATCGATCTTGGAGTAGGTTTCCCGAGTACATCGCTGACAAAGGGAGTTGCGTTGCGCCGTCGTCTCGCAGCGGCCGCCGCGCTGATGCTCCTCGCGGCCTGTTCGACGCCTCCGGAGCCGCCTCAGGCTCCGGCGGGGGTGTCCTCGTTCGTCTACGTCGACAACCTGGACATCGTCACCGAATGGGACCCGAGCCGGTCCTACTCCAACGAGATCGTCGCCTTCCAGAACATGTACGAGACGCTCACCTTCTGGAACCCCGTCACCAAGAAGTCCAGCCCCCGCCTGGCCACGTCGTGGCGCTCCTCACCCGACGGCCGGACGTGGACCTTCAACCTCCGTCCCGGGGTGACCTTCCACACCGGCAGGCAACTGGACGCGACCGCCGTCAAGGCGTCGATCGAGCGCACCATGCAGGCCAGGACGGGCGCGTCCTACATCTGGGACGCCGTCTCCTCCATCAGGGTCGACGGCCCGGCCACGGTGACGTTCGCGCTGAAGTACCCCGTTCCCCTGGATCTGGTGGCCTCGTCCACGTACGCGGCCTACATCTACGACACGCAGGCGGCGCCCGACCTCGGGAAGTTCTTCGCGGCCGGCAGGGACGCCGGCTCGGGGCCGTACACGGTGACGAAGTGGCAGAAGGGCAAGGAGGACGAGCTCACGCTCAGCGCGTACGACAAGTACTGGAGAGGGTGGGAGGGGCCGCACTACAACACGGTGAAGTTCCGCGTCGTGCCCGACCCCGACCGGGCGTGGCGGCTGCTGCAGCGGGGCGAGGTGAACTTCGTGCCGCGGCTCAACTCGCGCCTGTTCGCCGAGGCCGCCGCCGAGCCGGGCGTGCGCACGTCGGAGCGGCCGTCGTTCCAGACGGCGATGATGCTGTTCAACACCGCGAGCGGGCCGATGCGCGACGTGCGGGTGCGCCGCGCGGTCCAGAAGGCCGTCGACTACCAGGGCCTGATCAAGGACCTGAAGGGCGCCGTCGCCCCGGCCAGCGGCATCGTGCCCGAGGGGCTGATGGGTCACGTGCCCGGCCGCATGCCTCGGCAGGACCTGGCGGGCGCGGCCCAGCTGCTGGCCAAGGCGGGGTACGGCCCGGCCGGCCGGCCGTTGCGGCTGAAGCTGACGTACGGGGAGGGCGACACGGACTGGCATCTGCTCGCCACCAGGCTCGCGTACGCACTCAAACCGCTCAACATCACGATCGACGCCCAGGCCATGCCCTGGAACGCCCAATGGGACCTCGGCAAGAAGCGCGGCCAGGACATCTTCGTCATGTACTGGTGGCCCGACTACGCCGACGGCTACTCCTACTTCGGGAACGTCTTCCACAGCGCCAGCCCGCCCGTCTTCAACCTGGCCTACCTGCGGGACCACACCCTGGACGCGCTGCTCGACACCGTGCCCGAGCTGACCGTGACCGACAGGGCGGCGGCGCAGCGGGCGTACGAGCAGGCCACGAAGCGGGTGCTCGACCTGCGGGCGGCCGCCGCGATGCCGTGGGTGGTCAACTATCAGCGGGCCTTCCAGGGCGCCGTGCAGGGCTATGACGACAACCCGGCCTATCCGGACGTGGTCTTCGTCTACGACCTGCGGCCCTCGGGCTGACCTTCCCCCGCTCCCTCGACGCGCTCTTTCAGGCGCGCCCGGATCTCCTCGGGGGTGTAGGCGCGGCGGCGGCGTTCGGCGCGCGCGATCACCACTCCCGTGGCCGCGACCCCCATGATCCCTGCCAGACCGAGCATCTTCCACCAGCGCATGCGCATGTTGCCTAGGCTAGCGGTGTGCTGACTCTCGATGAGGCCGTCCGGGTGACGAGGACCGGCGATCTGTGGATCTTCCGCGGGCGTTCGGTGCCCGACCGCGCCATCCAGACGATGACCAACAGCCCGGTCAACCACGTGGGCATGGCCGTCGTGATCGAGGACATGCCGCCGATGATGTGGCACGCCGAGCTCGGCAAGTCGCTGCTCGACCTGTGGTCGGGCACCCACCACCGCGGGGTGCAGCTGCACGATCTGCGCGACGCGGTGACCACCTGGGGCGACCGCTACGGCCAGCGGGCCTGGCTGCGCCAGCTCGAGCCGGAGGCGACGGGGGAGATGGAGGACGCGGCCCTGCGCACGGTGGCCCGGCTCGACGGCACCCCGTTCCCCTCCACCGCCCGCCTGGCCGGCCGCTGGGCCAAGGGCCGGCTCCCGCGGCTGCGCCGCCGACTCAAGGAGGAGACGCTCGAGAGCGCGTACTGCGCCGAGGTGGTGGCCGTCACGTACGAGACGATGGGCCTGCTGCCCGCCGGTCGGCGCCCCAACTGGTACGACCCGGGCAAGTTCTGGAGCGGCGACGACCTTGAGCTGCTCATGGGGCACAGGCTCGGCAACGAGATCATGGTGGGCGTGGAGCGCAGCCGACCGTGACTCACGGTGCTTCTCCCGCCACGACGTCCAGCAGCGCGTCAGCGTGGCACTCCTGGTCGGGATGGCACCAGCAGGCGAGGTCCTTGCCGCCGAGCTCGTGGCGGGCCCGCTCGACCAGCTCGGGGTGCTCCCGCAGATAGGCCCGGTAGAGCGGGATCACCTGAGACCGCACGTGGACCCTCCTCGGGCACGCGGCCGTGGAACCGTCGCGCTCGACCTTGACGCGGCGTGTCATGATGCCTCCTCTCCGTGACCATTATGCTCGGGCCGCGACGGGGTGGCAGGGTGGAGACATGCGGCTCGCAACGTGGAACGTCAACTCCGTGAAAGCCCGCCTGCCCCGTCTGCTCGAGTGGCTGGCCGAGGCGAAGCCGGACATCCTCTGCCTCCAGGAGACCAAGTGCCCGGCGGAGGCGTTCCCCATGGCGGAGGTGGCCGAGCTGGGCTACGCCGCCGCGGCCCACGGCGACGGGCGGTGGAACGGCGTCGCCCTGCTGTCCAAGGTCGGCCTCGACGACGTCACGCTCAGCTTCCCGGGCGAGCCGGGGTTCGGGGAGCTCGACGGGGTGGGCGCGGCCATGCCCGAGGCCCGCGCGATCGGCGCGACCTGCGCCGGCATGCGCGTGTGGTCCCTGTACGCGCCGAACGGCCGCACCGTGGACTCGCCGCACTACGCGTACAAGCTGGACTGGTTCGCCGCCCTGCGGGACGCGCTGGCGGACGAGATGACCATGCCTCTGGTGGCGTGCGGCGACTACAACGTGGCGCCCACGGACGCCGACGTGTGGGACGCCGCGCTGTTCGCCGGCTCCACCCACGTCACCCCGGCCGAGCGCCAGGCCCTGGCCGAGCTGCGCGCCCTGGGGCTGCGCGACGTGGTGCCGACGCCGATGAAGGGCCCGCACCCGTTCACGTACTGGGATTATCGGGCCGGGATGTTCCACAAGAACATGGGGATGCGCATCGACCTGGTCTACGCGAGCGCGGACGTCGCCGGACGGGTGCGCTCGGCGTACGTCGACCGCGAGGCCCGCAAGGGAAAGGGGCCGTCCGATCATGCGCCGATCGTGGTTGATCTCGGGCCTTAATTGCGATTACAAACCGCTGTCGGCCGAGTATCGTGAGTTCTCAAAGTTTCGGGGGCGTGAGTAACCTTCAAGGCCACAGGGGGATCTCCGTGGAACCTGCAGACGGTCGCATCATCTTATTCATCATCATCGCATTCGCCGTGTTCGCTCTAGGCCGCCGGTTCCAGAACATGATCATTATGCGTCAGGTCTGGAAGCAGAGCGCCAAGCAGGTCGTCGCCAGGAAGGAGGTGGCGAACAGCGCCGCGAAGTCGATGATCGGGATCACCTTGGTGGCGATATTCGTCGTCTGGCTGGTGCTCAACCTCAACCGCGTCATGTGAAAAGCATTCAATAGCTCATTACTGCGCAATTGCGACGTGGTCCGCAATCTTCCGGACGACCTATTTGTGGCGATTTTGGAGGGCCCAGGCTGTCAGTACGGCCACGCCGGCAGCGGCCAGGCTCACCGCGCGTGTCAGGCGTACGGCCCGGCGGATGTCCTTGACGCCGGGCTCCGGCCCGTCCCCCATGGTGGGGCGGTGCTCGGTCCTGCCCTGATAGACGTTGGTGCCGCCGAGGGTGACGCCGAGCGCGCCGGCGAAGGCCGCCTCGCACCGGCCGGCGTTCGGGCTGGGGTGCCGGTGGCCGTCCCTCCTGAGCACGGCCAGCGCGCGGCCGGGGCTCGGGCCGGTCAGGACCGTCAGCAGGGCCGTCACCCTGGCGGGCACGTAGTTCGCGACGTCGTCCAACCTCGCCGCCGCCCAGCCGAACCGCTCGTAGCGGGGCGAACGGTGGCCGATCATGGCGTCCAGCGTGTTGATCGCCCGGTACGCCAGCAGCCCCGGCACCCCCGCCACGGCGCCCCAGAAGAGCGGGGCCACGACGGCGTCGGAGGTGTTCTCGGCCAGCGACTCGACCGTGGCCCTGGCCAGTTCCTTGGCCTCGAGGTGCGAGGGGTCGCGGCCGCACAGGTGGGGGAGCCTGGCTCTGGCCCGTGCCAGATCGTCGCGCTCGAGGGCGTCGGCCAGGTACTCGCCCTCGCGGGCGAGCGTGGTGCCGCCGAGCACGGCCCACGTGGCGACGGCTGTGGCGGCCGTACGCGCCTTGGGTATCCGCTGCGCGATGACCCCGAGCGCGGTCACGCCTCCCACGCACATAGCGACATGTACGACTCCGTACGCCTTCTTATCCGCGTACAGGGATTTTTCAATCTTCGCGGCGGTACGCCCGAAGACCGCCACCGGGTGAGCGGGACTCTGCGGGTCGGCGAACACCTGGTCGAGGGCCACCCCGAGGGCGAGCCCCAGCGGATCACACCAGGTGCGCATGGAGTGCGTCTTCGTGCGTGTCCAGCCAGGCGGAGGCGCGCCGGATGCGCTCGCCGGCGCCGCCGGCCCACATCTTCGCCCAGTTGCCGCCCGACGAGGCGCGGGTGCGCATGACGGTGTAGGAGCGGTGGAAGCGGAGCCTGGCGAGGTCGAGGAGGCGGCGGCGGTCGCGGGGCGGCACGCCGTACGCGTCGCAGAACAGCCGCAGCCGGGCGCCCACGTCGAGGTCGCGGAGGAGGGGGTGCCGGTCGACGGGGTCGGCGATGGGGGCCCAGTGGCGGAGGGCGGTGACGATGTCGAAGAGCCGGGTCGTCGGACGGGCCAGATCGAAGTCGATCAGCGCGCGAGGCTTGTCGTTGTGAAATATCATGTTTTCTGGCGTTAAATCACAATGTCCTATGACTTCTGGCGCTTTGTCGTCATTCGACCCGTACGCCCATCCTTCCGTCGCCAGCGGGAACCCGGCGGTCGCGTCGTGGAACTCCCGCACCAGCACGGCGATCGCGGCCAGCGCCGCATCGGTCACGCTCCCGACCCGCAGCCCCGTCGTGCCGGGCACGTAGGTGAGGATCTCGCGCCCCAGCGCGTCCATCCCCAACACCCGCGGCGCCCCCTCGAACCCCGCGGCCTCGAGATGCCTGAGCAGGGCATGCACGGCGGGCGTCGACGTACTGGCCGGTCTCCGTACGGTGTCACCGACCCGCACCACCCCGTCAGTCACGTCGCCGCCCTGCAAAGGAACCTCATGCAGGAGCGTCGCGACCATGCCACGAGAGCTTAGACCCTTTTGCCCCGTCCCCGCCCGGCCTTTTCACAGCTCGGCCGTCGCACCCCGGCACCTCTAACCTTGACTCCCATGCCGATCCTGCTCGCTCTGGCGGCGTTCCTCATGACCCTCCTGGGCGGCCTGGCCGCCGACCGCGTCGGCAACCGCCGCCACCTCCTCCTCGGCGCCGCCGCCGGCATGATGCTCGGCGTGGTGGCCTTCGACCTCCTCCCCGAGGCCCTGACCCACGACACGCTCCAGGCGTACGGCGTCCCCGTGCCGATGCTGACCTTCGCCCTGGCGTTCCTGGCCCTCCACGTCGTCGAGCGCTCGATGGGCATGCACGACGCCCACGAGACCGACTACGCCACCCACCGCCACGCCCGCTCCGGAGTCGGCCTCACCGCCGGCGCGGCCCTGGTCGTCCACAGCCTCCTGGACGGGGCCGCCATCGGCGCCGCGTACCAGACGGACACCGCCCTGGCGGTGGCCGTGGCGATTGGAGTGATCGCCCACGACTTCACGGACGGTTTCAACACGTACACGGTCACTTCCCTGTACGGCAACGCCCGCCACCGCGCCCTCACCCTCCTGCTCCTGGACGCCCTGGCCCCCGTGACAGGCGCCACCCTGACCACCCTGGTCACCATCCCGGACAGCCTCCTGGGCGGCTACCTGGGCTTTTTCTCCGGTTTTCTCCTGTACCTGGCAACCTCCGATATCCTCCCAGAGGCCCACACACCCAGACGCGCCACCGGCTGGACCCTTACGGCGACGGTCGCGGGGACGCTGGTGATGTGGGGTGTGATCGGGCTGACAGGCTGACACGTGGAAAACGTGTGCGTGACAAGTCGCCGGATCATGCACAATAAGGCGGGAGCGCCCTTAGCTCAGCTGGATAGAGCACCGGACTTCTAATCCGACGGTCGCAGGTTCGAATCCTGCAGGGCGCGCTTTTGTGATGTCTCACAACATCGGAAACCCTCGAACCTACGGGTTCGGGGGTTTCGTCCTGTTGGGGTTTGCCTGTGGTTGGTAGTCGCGGGTGGGGTCGATGGTCAGCTCGCGCAGGAGTTCTCCGGTGACGGCGTTGGCGACGCGGACGTGCAGGTCGTCGATAAGCAGGATGACGTGGGTTCGGGCGTGGGTTCGGCCGATGCCGAGGTGGTGGAGCCGGCCGTTGACGCGCAGGGTGACCACGCCGGAGGGGTCGATGCGGTCGTGGCGGACGCGGGCGTGGGTGTCGGCGTCGCGGCTGCCGTCGGGCAGAGCCTTGGGCGAGGCGGCGTAGACGGCTGCCGGGGTGGCTCGGTGTGGCAGGGACCGGTGCGGGCGGTGATGGTTGTAGGAGTCGCAGAAGCGGTCCAGGAGCGCCTGCAGGTCGGCCAGAGTGGCCGGCTGGTCGGGCTGAGCGCGTAGCCAGTTCTTCATCGTCTGCTGGAAGCGTTCGACCTTGCCGCAGGTGGTGGGGTGGTTGGGGGTGGAGTTCTTCTGCCGGACGTGCAGGCGGCGCAGGTCGTGTTCGAAGGCGTTGCGGCCGCCGCGGCCGCCTGCCAGGGGGGTGGTGAAGACCATGCCGTTGTCGGTCAGTGTGGAGGCGGGGACGCCGTGGGCGGCGACCGCGGCGCGGAAGGTGGTCCGCACGATCGGGCCTGTGACGCGGGCGTGCGCGGTCACCGACAGGGCGTAGCGGGAGTGGTCGTCCAGCCAGGACAGGATCTCGGTGTCGGTGCCGTCGGCCAGCCGATAGTGCGTGAAGTCGGCCTGCCACGTCTCGTTCGGCAGCTCTGCTTGGAAGCGGATGTAGGACGAGCGGGGCCGCTTCTTGGGCTCGGGCACGACCAGGCCGCGACGAGTGAGATGGCGGCTGATCGTGGCCCGCGACACCGTCCGCTGATGGTGCTGTCGCAGGTGCCAGGCGATGGTGTCCGGGCCGGCGTCCAGTCCCTGTTCGGCGAGTTCCTTGCGCAGCCGCACGATCAACTCGACCGTGTCGGCGTCGATCGTGGTCGGAGAGGTCTTCGGTCGTCGCGACCGAGGCTCGAACGCCGCCTCGCCCTCGGCCCGGTAGCGCGCCACCAGCTTGGACACCCAGCCCTTGGACACCCCGTAGGCACGGGCAACCTCTGCCTGGGACCGACCCTCGACGACAACGGCGGTGATCACAACTCTGGCCTTGGACACACCCCCCACGCTGTTGACCGCGACGGTTGCCTATGTCCTGAGACACCCTGTGTTGAAGTTTCCTATGTCTTGCGACATGGGTTTCCTATGTCCTGAACCAGCACACTGCAGGGCGCGCTTTGATCATGGCCTGACTTGCGGTTATGCGGGATCGGATGCGTTCTAGAATTTTCGTCTAGCGCTTGCGTGCTCCGTACGTGCTCGCCCGCACCAACCCCGCACACACCATGATCCATTTACCATCCTCCCACTCGGCCCAAGAGCGGCGGCCCCGCCTCGCCGCGAGCAGGCGGCGAACGCGGGGCCGGATGCTTAATCCGACTGTCAGCTCCTCAGCGAGATGACTTGCCCGAGCTGGGCCTGGTCTTGCTTGCCGAACAGCAAGGCGGCGGTCTTCTCGGCCGCAGCCGTGGCCACCTGCGGGTAGACGGAAGTGTAGGTATCGGCGGTGAACGCACTGGAGGTGTGTCCCAGCGTTTCCTGTACCACCTTCATCTCCACCCCGGCGGCCAGCATCAGCGAGGCCGCGCCATGGCGGAGGTCGTGGAGCCGGACGGGTGGCAGGCCGGCGAGGCAGGCGAGCCAGAGGAACTGGTCGGAGATGTGCTGGGGATGGAGCCGGTTGCCGTCCGGATGGGTAAAAACGAACCCGCTATCGGCCAGCGCGAGCAGGTCGCGCACCTGGCCGAGTCCGTCTTTGGCGGCGTCCTGGGTGGCGAAGCCGCCGCGCCGCAGTGGCCCGCGGCGCTTGCCGTCGGGTCCGGGTGGGAGTTCGATCTGGTAGTTCCAGATGCCGTGCCGGTAGCTCCATCCGCCGTCGGCGCGGCGTAGCTTAGGGCATTTTTGCCCGAGTGCCTTGCCGTCGCTGTTGCGGCAGGAGCAGCGTTTGAAGGTGCGTCCCTCGGCCATGGTGGTGCCTGTCCCGTTCTCTTTGGTGCTGTCGGGCGGGGCCGGTGGGGTGGTGAGCAGGGGCGGGGTGGTGCTCAGCCTGGAAGCGGCCGGTGAAAGGACTGATCGCCCTGTTCGACGGGCGTGCCTTCGGTAGTCCTGTTCCAGACACGCATCCCGCGCTTTCCCGTTCAGCCATGGCCCCGGTGGTGGCTGTCCCCGCGGGTTACAAGCGGAACTTCTGGAATGCCGCTTAGCTCGCTGCCGATTCCCTCATCCCTGATGATCGGGAAGAACCTCAAGCCAGGGCACGCCAGCCTATGGTCGGGAGGTGCAGGGGAGAATACCGCCCTTACGATCGCCTGACTGTGGCGGGCCGCCGTCCCTGGCTGGGGGCGATCAAAGACTGCGGTGAACGGCGCCGAACAGCCCGAGCACCGGTGGCCTGCGCGGCGAACTGATCAGAACGCCCCTGGAGATCGTTTGGAGACCTTGTAAACAGAAGGTCGGGGGTTCAATTCCCCGGCTCACCAGCGGGACTCGGTCTCCTGACACAAGAGTCGATGACGGCCTGCATGAGGCATGGGAAGCGGGCGTAGTGCGTTGGCGGCAGTTCCAGGCGGTCGTCAAGACGATTTCCGTGCCAATTGGTGATCGGGACTGAAGTGTTGTTTCTGCACGCTCGAAAGTTTCATTCGCGGAGCCCTTTCAGGGTTTCCTGGTCCGAGCCCGGGGGAGAAGTGCGGCAATCTCGCCGATCGTCCCGATGACCCGTAGGGCAAGGCGCCGGCGGGTCATGACGGGGAGCGCCGCCACGTCCACCGGGGCGCCCGGAAGGCGGCCGCCGCCGTTTCCGTGAGACGGAAACGGCCAGGCCTGCTCTTTCCGCAGCTTTGACCCGGGCCGCGGATTCCGTCTAACCTACGGCGACGCCGAAATCCCGGAAATAAGAGGAGCGCGCCATGTCGATTGAGGAAAGAGAAAGGCTCTGCCTGGCACTCGACACCCTTGACCGCGACGAGATTCTCGGCACCGTGGACGAGCTCAAGGATCTCGTCGGCTATTTCAAAATTCACGCGGGCTTCACGCTGCACGGCCCCGGCCTGGTGCGTGACATTCTCGCCAGGGACGTCAAAGTGTTTCTCGACCTGAAACTGTACGACATTCCCAACACGTTGGCGCATTATGGCGAGGCCGTCACGCGGCTTGGCGTGCACCTGGTGACGATCGACCCGTCGGGTGGCCTCGCGATGATGCGCAGCGTGGCGGAGGCCGCCGCGCGGACCGCCGCCGAACTGGGCACGGGGCGGCCGAAGCTGCTCGGCGTCACCCTGCTCACCAGCGTCGACCAGCACGTGCTCAACAACGAGATGAACATAGCGGGAACAGTCGAAGACGAGGTGCGCCGCCGGGCCTTGCTCGCCGCGGAAGCGGGCCTGGACGGGATCGTCTGCGCGCCCGCGGAAACCAGGGCGATCCGCCACGAGCTGCCCGCTGATTTCTTCTACGTCACCCCGGGGACCAGGTCAGCCGGGCACTCGAACCATGACCACAAGCGTATAGGCACGCATGCGGAAGCCGTCGCCGGCGGCGCCTCGCTCCTCGTCGTCGGCCGCGAAATTCGGCAGGCGGCGGACCGCAGAAAGGCCGCGCTAAAGGTGCTCGACCAGATCATCCGGTGAATCGCGGCGAACCAGCGGATCCGGAAGGAAGCGCGTGTCCGTTCCCTTCCGGGGAAGCTCGCCCCCGCCGGACGGCGGATCCGGCAAGCCGGAAGCAGATCTGCTGACCCATTCGATTCCTTGACCGGTCTGAACGGCCCGCATTTCAATCTGCGCATCGGTCAAGGAACGAAGTGGAGGGAACCACATGAAGATTTCCGCCGACATCATTCGCCAGCTGTCGACCGGCGCCGTGAAGAAGGGTTGTCAGAACGGCAACGGGAAGTGATGCGACGGCGACCGTGACGGCCGGCGAGGCCGCCACGGTCGCCGTGCTGAAAGTATCCGAAGGAGCGAGCGACATCGTGTCTCTTGAAATGATTCTCGGGGAGAGACGGCTCGCGGGCAGAGCCGAGCTGGCTGAGGCGATGCGGATCCTGGCCTCCCAGGCGGTGCCCGGCGACGCCGCGGGCGAGCTGGGCGACGTGCCGCCCGGCGCGTTCCACGAGCCCCGGCTCTATTCGCAGCTGGTCAGGCCGGGCTTCGAGAGCATGACGCTCGCGCAGCTGCTCTACGGCGGCCTGGCGGAGCGGCCCGCGGTGATCGTGGCCAGGACTGACGCCGCGGGGGTGCTGAGCCTGCCCGGCGTTGGCACGCTCGCCACCGGGTTACCTGGCGCCGAGGTGCGCCTGCGCCGCGACGAGGCCGCTCGCGCCTTCGTGGTCCGGGACGCCGGCGGCGAGTCGCGCACCTGCGCTCTGCGGCCGAGCGCGTTCGCCGCCGGCATGGAGATCGTGGGGTGGCTGGACCCCATGCTCGGCCGGTTCCTGGCCGACCACATGGACGACGCGCAGGAGCTCGTCCTGGTGGACGACCCGCGACGCTACCAGGGGCCGATCACCCGCGCCCTGGACCTCATCGCGGTCGTGCGCCCCGAGTTCCACGTTTGGCTGGTGGAGAGCCTGCGCGGCGTGCTCCTGTTCCGGCATCCGCACGCGGAGTCCTTCGCCGCGCTCGGCATGCACGGAATGATCTTCCTGAACGTGCCGCGGCAGACCACCGCCGCCTACTTCGTCGAGCAGCTCACGCACCAGGGCGGCCATGTCGTCTTCAGCGAGGCGACGCTGCGGCGGGCCGACTTCTTCCTCGTCGATCCGGAGACGCCGCTCGCGGAGTGGGCAGGCCGGGACGATCCGCGGACGGTCTACGACGCCTTTCACGGTCTCTACACCGAGCACATGGAGACCCAGGTCTACCGGGCGATCCTTGAGCAGGGGCCTACCTCGCGCGACGAGAGCGCGGACCTGCGTGAACTGCTGGCCACCACCGCCAAGCGGCACGCCGCGGACCTCGAACTGATCGCTCCACACGCCCGGCGGATCTTCTCGGACACCGGGCTCACCGTCTTCGCCGAGTTCCAGAGCAGCCGCGAAAGTGAGACTCATGGTTGACCCAGCCGCACTCGATCGCCTCTTCCGCCCGGCCCGTACCGACGCCGGGCTGCTGATCTCCGTCGTCGGATTCGACGGCTCCGGCAAGACCACCCAGATCGAGCGGCTGGCCGAGGTCTTCCGCGCCCGTGGGCGCGAGGTCGTCGAGACTCGGCAGCCGACCGACTGGTACCGCGGCCTGTCGGAGGTGCAGACCTTCCACGACCAGGGCGGCGCGGTGGAGACGGCGCACGTGCTGGCCCTGCTCGCGGCGGCCGACCGCCGCCGGCACGTCATGAACGTGATCGACCCCGCCCTCGCCAGGGGCGCGGTCGTCCTGTGCGACCGCTACGTGTACGCGACCTTCGGCGTCTTCGTACACCGTGGCGTGGACTTCGACTTCCTCGTGCGGATCAACAGCGGCATCCCGCGCCCCGACTACGCCTTCAGCCTCCAGGTGCCGACCGAGGAGCTGGTACGCAGGCTCAGGGCCCGCGACGGGGACAACCTGAAGCACGAGGAGAAGTCGGCCGACAAGATCGAGTCGATCACGCGTACCTATGAGCGGCTGGGCGACCGGCTGATCCCCATCGACGGATCCCTCGGACCCGATGAGGTGACGAAGGCGATGCTGGCCCACCTCACCGCCGCTCTCCCCGCCGTTCATCAGGGGGACCGCCATGCTTGACGCGAGTGACCTACTGACCCGGCTGATCGCCATCCGCAGCGTGAACCCGCTGCTGCCCGGCGCGGCGCCCGGCGACGGCGAGCGGGAGGCGGCCGCGTTCGTCGCGGACCACCTGCGTGCCGCCGGCATCGAGACAGAACTGCAGGAGGTCGAGGACGGGCGCTGCAACGTCATCGGGCACCTGCCCCGCGCGGGCGGCGCCGACGACGCGGTGATCCTGCTGGTCGGCCACCTCGACACCTATCCGGCGGGCGGGCCGCGCTCCGGTTACGAGCCCGTACGCGAGGGAGACCTGCTGTACGGAAGGGGCAGCGCCGACGCGAAGGGCTCCCTCGCGGCCATGATCACCGCCTTCCTGGCGGCGGCGCGGTCTCCCGTGCGGCGGGAGGCGTACCTGGCGGCCACCGTCGACGAGGAGTGCCTCCTGCTCGGCGCCCGCCGGCTGGTCACACATGCCATGCGCCCCAGCCTGGCCATCACCGGGGAGCCCACCGGCCTGGTGCCGATCACCGCGCAGAAGGGCATCGTCCGCGGCTCGTTGCGCGTGCGGGGCGAGCGCTGCCACGCCGCCTACCCCAAGGACGGCACCGCGATCGACGCAGCGGCCGGGCTCGTCAAGGCCGTGCGCAGGCTCAACGAGGACTACCGGCGAGGCCCCTCGCACCCTGTCCTCGGCGTGCCCACCATGACCGTGACGAAGGCCCGGAGCGACGGCGGCATGAACCTTGGGGCCGGCGAGGTCACGCTCTGGTTCGACGCCAGGTTCCTGCCGGGGACCAGCGCGGGGAGCTTCGCGGTAGAGCTGGAGAACGGCCTGCGCCGCCTGGCCGGCGAGATCGACTTCGCCGCCGACCCGCCCTCCTTCCTCTCGCCCGCCAACCAGTGCCTGGTGGACACCCCGGTGGTGGCCGGCTTCTTCGACCACGTCAAGCAGGTGGCGGGCGCCTGCGAGCCGGAGGGCTTCTGTTACGGCAGTGAGGCGGGCGTGCTCGCCAAGATCTGCGATTCCAGCCTGGTCTTCGGCCCCGGCGACGCGGCCTACTCTCACGGACAGGTCGAAGTCATCGACACCCGTGAGCTCGCCGCCGCGACCGAGATCTTCCGCAGGCTCCTCATCGACCACGAGTGACCCTAGGAGCGCGACATGCCGCTCACCCTGCCTGACAAGGCGGTCATCGCCTGCGTGCACCTGTTGCCGACGCCGGGCTCGCCCCGGTACGACGGCGACCTCCGGCGCGTCTACGAGACGGCCGTGTGCGAGGCGGAGATCTTCCTCCGCCACGGCGTCGACGCGCTGATCGTGGAGAACGCCCGGGACTTCCCGTGGCATCCGCAGTCGGTGCCCCCAGAGACGACGGCGACGATGGCCGGCGTCACCCGCGAGATCGTCCGCATGTCCTGCCGCCCCGTCGGGGTCGCCGTCCTGCGCAACGACGCGTCGGCGGCGATGGCCGTGGCGGCCTGCACCGGCGCCGCGTTCATCCGCGTCAACGTGCACATCGGCGCCGCCTTCGCCGCGCAGGGCATCCTGACCGGCGACAGCCACCGCACGCTCCGCCTCAGGCAGGCGTTACGCGCCGACGTGGCAGTTTTCGCCGACGCGGGCGTCAAACACTCCCAGCCCTTCGCCTACCCCGACCTGGCGACCGAGATCAGGGACCTGTCGGGCCTCGCGGACGGCGTCATCGTGTCGGGCGAGCTGACCGGCGTTGGGACGAGCGTCGACGACCTCGACCTTGCGCGGCGCACCACCCGCCTTCCGCTGCTGGTCGGCAGCGGGGTCACCCAGGACAACCTGTCGGCTATGTACGAGCGGGCCGACGGGTTCATCGTCGGCAGCCACTTCAAGATCGACGGGCTGGCCGGCAACCCGGTGGACGAGGGACGCGTCGAGGCACTGATGAAGCATGTGAGGTCGCTGAGGTGACGATGATCGATAGCCACACGTACCAGCCGTCCCACGTGGCCGGGTGCCGGTGCCGGGTGCTCTGGCTGGTGGAGGACGAGGTCGCCCTCTATGTGCTGCCGCCCCTGCTCGACCGGATGACGATGGTCGGCTCGCACCGGCTCTGCCGGGACCTGCTGGCGTTCGAGCGGCTGATCTCGGAGTACCGGCCCGACGTGGGCGTTCTGCCGAAGCGCATGTACACGCGCGGGCTGGCGTCGCTGGCGAAGGGCAGGGGCACGAAACTCGTGCTGAGCGCGCCCTACGGAGAGGAGCTGGCGGCCCAGAACGGTTCCGGCAGGAACCCAGACGCCTGGATCCCGGAGCAGGGGATCACCGCGTCCCTGCTGGGTGACACCTTCCTGCAGCTCATGACCGAGCCCGTCACCGACTGGGGAGCCGAACCGGGGTCCGACCCGGCGCCGCACGGCGTCCCACCGCGCAGTCGCGAGCTCGACCGGCTGACGGAACGGGAGCGCGTCGTCCTCCGGCTGCTCGCCCAGGGGCGCAGCAACCAGCAGATCGCGACCACGCTCGGCATCTCCATCCACGGAGTGAAGCGGCACGTCTCCAATCTCCTGCTGAAGCTCGACTGCTCGAACCGCACGGAGGCGGCGCTGAAGTTCACCAGACCGGAACTGTTCAGCGCCGCCGCCGAGGCGTGATCCTGGGTCACTGGTCCGCGGGTCCCAGCAACGATTCCGTCCTGCTCCCGGCCAGGACCACCTCGACGAGGTGGAGAGCCGCGAGGCCGTCGTCGAAGCTCGCAACCGAACTGGCGGACGACCTGACCGTCAGATCGTCGGCAAGGCGCCGGTAGGGGTTCATGGGGTGCGGGTCGAAGAGCTTCTGCCTGGACCTGGCGCCCGTGTCCAGCGTCATGACGCCGGAGCCGTCGCCGGCGTTCACCGTCACCTCCAGCCGCCCTCGCGTGCCGAGAGCGGTCAGCCGCAGCTGTCGTCGCCCCGGAGTGATCCGCGAGACCATGACCCGGGCCCGCGCCGGGGAGCCGAACGGGCGCAGCTCCGCCTGGGCCACGTCGTCCACGTCCACGCCCACCGGCCCGGCCGCGGCCGAGCGGAGATCCAGGGTCCGGTGAGTCCAGGACGAGGTCACCTCCCACAGGTCCAGGCCGGTCAGCCAGGGCAGCAGGTCGAAGGCGTGCACGCCGAGGTCGGCGAGGGCGCCGCCGCCCGCCGTCCTGAGCTGCTGCCGCCAGGGCCACGGGGTGCGCGGGCCCACGTGCGAGTCGTCGTGCAGGTCGATCGTCACGGTCAGCAGCTCGCCCGTCTCCGCCTCGGCGAGGGAGGCGCGGGCCCATCGCAGCGCCGGGCTCTCCCGCCACTGGAACGGGACCACACCCTGTCCTGGCGTCGAGGCCGCGAGGTCGGCGAGCTTCCTGGCGGCGGAGACGTCCGGGGCCAGCGGGGTCTCGCACACCACCAAGAGCCCGCGCCGCAGGGCCTCGTCGACCACGCCGTAGTGGGCGTCGGTCGGAGACGCCACCACCACCATGTCGATCCCGCCCTGCCGGACGAGCGAAAGGGCGTCCGTGGTGATCCGAGCCCGCGGGTGATGCTCCATGACCAGGGCGCGGGCGGCCGCCACGTCCCCGGCGCAGGCCACGGCCACCACCGGGAACTCCGGGCAGGCGGCCAGCCATCTCGCGTGCACTCCGCCGCGCCTCGTTCCTATCAGTGCCACATTCACGTACGGGTCCTCCCAAGTGCTTGGATGGGTCAACGGTTCAGAGGCCGGTCTCCTCGGCGGCCTCGAGCCCCGCGCGGGGTTGCGCGGTGTTCTGCAGGAGGGGGGCGAACACGAGCGTCGAGGCGATGCCCGCGATGCCGAGCACCAGGAACGAGGCCCAGAGCCCGAAGTGCTGCCCGGCCCAGCCAGCAGACGAGGAGCCGAGGGCGTTCCCGGCGAGGATGGCGGTGATCATCCAGGCGAATGCCTCGGTGGCCGTGCCCTTCGGGGCCAGCTCGCCGATGATGGTAAAGGCGCATGCCAGCACCGGCGACAGGAAGAGCCCCGCGCAGAAGACCAGCACGCCCGCCACCACGGGAGGCGGCACCAGGGCCATCGGCAGGTAGCACACGGCCATACCGGCGAGCAGGAGCGTCAGCTGCCGCGGGGGACTGATCCGCCACTGGCGGGCGCCGTAGTAGAGCCCGCCCAGCAGTGCGCCCGCGGCGTTGACGCCGAGCAGGATTCCGGACATGCCGGCGTTCCCGACGTGCTCCTGGTAGACGACCGATGAGATGTTGAGCGCGCCCAGGGAACCGCCCACGAAGAGCATGCTGACCAGCAGTCGGCGGAACCGTCCTGAACGCAGCGGGCCGGCCCAGTCGGGATGGCGCGGCTCGGCCCGCCACGCCTGTACCGGCTCGGGCAGCACGAAGCCCAGCGTCCCGGCGATCATGGCGGCGGTGGTGACGACGAGCCCGGCGGTCGGGTCCGCCAGCGAGGAGACCAGCACCACCAGGAGCGGCCCCGCCATGAAGATCACCTCTTGCAGCGAGGCGTCCAGGGCGTAGGCGGCGCCGAGGGCCCGCCGGTCACGCAGCACGCTCGGCCACAGCGCCCGCAGGGACGGCTCCAGCGGAGGGGACAGCAGTCCCGCGAGGATGGCCGACGGCGCGGCCACGCCGATGCCGCCGTCCCCCGACCAGGCCAGCGACAGGAAGCCGGCGCCCGAGCCGATGGCGCTCCAACACAGCACGCGAACCTGCCCGTACTTGTCGACGGCCCGGCCGAGCAGCGGTCCTCCCACGGCCATGGACAGGCCGTAGAGCGCGGTGATGACGCCCACCGTGCCGAAGCCCAGGTGTTGCGACCGCAGGTACAGGGCGATGGCCAGGGGCGCCATCCCCTGGGGAAGGCGGCCCAGCAGGTTGGTCGCGAACAGGTACTTGGCATGGGGAGAGCTCAGGCAGTCCCGGTACGTGCTCAGCATGATCAAGCTCTTTCTCTCCGGAAGGGCTAGACGGGAAGCGTGGCGGCCTGTGGCGCGTCACCGCCCAGCCCCTTGAAACGGTTGGCGATGAAGTCGCCCCAGGTCTCGTCCAGCGTCGTGAGCTCGCCGTCGACCATCTGCCACTGCGGGGCCTTGTGCGGCGGGTAGGCGAACATGACGGAGGACAGCCGCGTGTAGCCGCCCTCGGTGTCCGAGCAGTGCACCCGGTGCGTCGAAGGCCGGAACTGGCCCGAGGAGGCCATGGACAGCATGCGGCCGATGTTGCACAGGACGACGTCCGTCTTGGCGATCACCGGCTCCACCCAGGTGCCGTCGTGCAGCACGTACTGCAGGCCCTGGTCGCCAGGGGGGAGTTGCAGGCCGAGCATCTGGATGCCGGAGTGCTCGTGCGCCAGCACCTCGCGGCCGTTGACGTCACGGTAGTAGATGACCCGCAGGTTGGTGGCGTCCCGCGCGAGGCCGAAGCTGGGCGTGCCGTCCGGCATGATCCCCCGGATGACTTCGCCGAAGAGCGAGATGAGTCGGAAGGCGATCTCGAAGACCTCGCGGGCGCTGGCCCCGAACTCGGGGAAGACCCGCAGCACCGAGTCCGCGCCGGCCGGACGGTCGTCCAGCATGGCGCCGCTCACGTGGATGAACTCCTTCGGGTCGGGCACGCCGTTGGCCAGGCGCGGCACCTCCGAGTGATAGGGGAAGAAGCCATGGGTGCCGCCGTTGGAGATCTGCGGGACGCGCGAGAACTCATAGTCCGCGAGCGCGGGCTGCTCGGACAGGCACGCGGCGGCGAAGTCGTTCATCATCTTCTGGACCTTCGCCCCGATCCCGGGAACCTCGACCGCCATGAACCCCCAGTCGATGAGCTGGGTCGCGATGCGCTGAGCGGCGGCGGGCATGTCTTGCTCCGCGGTGTCGGCGCCGATCGACGGGATCAGGCCGCTGAGGGGCATCGGGGATACTTCCATGGGAAATGGTCCTTTCTTAAAAGGCGGCGCTGGTTTCTCTCATATCTGTTGACTCATGGCGGAATCCGGCACGTGGCCGGGGTCGTTCAGCAGTTCCAGGGCTTCGGGCACGGTGAACGCGCCGGCGTAAAGCGCCTTGCCGACGATGACGCCCTCCAGGCCCATGGGCAGGAGGGCCGTGATCGCGCGCAGGTCGTTCAGCGAAGAGACGCCGCCGGCCGCCACCACCGGTTTTCCGGTGGCCGCGCAGACGCTTTGCAGCAAGGGCACGTTAGGGCCGCGCATGGTGCCGTCCCTGGTGATATCGGTGACGACGTACCGTGCGCAACCGGCGGCGTCGAGGCGGGCCAGCGTGTCGAACAGGTCGCCCCCGCCGCGGGTCCAGCCGCGACGGTGCAGCGTGGTGCCGCGGACGTCGAGGCTGACGGCGATCCTGTCGCCGTGCTCGGCGATGGCCGCGGCGATCCAGCCGGGGGTCTCCAGCGCCGCCGTGCCGAGGTTGATGCGGGCGCAGCCGGTGCCGAGGGCACGGGCCAGCGTGCGGTCGTCGCGGATGCCGCCGCACAGCTCCACCCGCACGTCCACGGCCTGGATCAGCTCGGCGACCAGCGCATGGTTGTCGCCGGCACCGAAGGCCGCGTCGAGATCCACCACGTGCAGCCACTCGGCGCCCGACCGCTGCCAGGACAGGGCGGCCTCGACGGGCGAGCCGTAGGAGGTCTGGGTGCCGGAGCGGCCCTGCACGAGGCGGACGGCCCGGCCGCCCTGGATGTCGACGGCGGGGAGCAATTGCAGACTGGCGGCACGCATGTGGTTTTCACCCGATGGAAGAAAGGCGTCTGAAGTTCGGTGCATGATATGCCTGCCCCTGCGCTGCGGGCGAGGTATACCAACGGCTACCACTTTCGTTTACTTGCCGGAGTCAGACAGCCTTCTGAGAATGCAGTTGTTGAACGATGAGGTGATTTTAAGGATGTGAAGTTTTGAAAACCCAGGCTGACGAGCGGATTCTCGGCATTCGCCACGAAAGAGCTCCTGATATCGAGGGGCGAAGCAAGAAACTGTGGCTGCTGGACGGCGGGCTGTGTCTGGTGGAACTCGTCCCCACCCTGCGCAGCTTCACCTACGCGCGTGACGAGGTCGTCACCGAGACCGGTCCGCTCAGGCTCGACTTCTACGAGCGGGCGGCCGCCCGGCTCGGCCGGAACGGCGTGCGGACGGCTTTCGTGCGGCGGCTCGCACCCACCTCCTACCTGGCCGAGTACCACCCCGCCCCGCCCTTCGAGGTGGTCGTCAAGAACCGCGCCGTCGGCTCCACGCTGCGCAAGTATCCCGGTCTCTTCGAGGCCGAGCAGGTCCTTCCCGCTCCGGTGGTGAAGTTCGACTACCGGACCGATCCCGAGGACCAGCCGATCGCCGAGAGCTACCTGCGCGCGCTGAAGCTGCCGGTCGACGAGCTGAGCAGGCTCGCGCTGGTGGTCAACGACACGCTGACGGCCTGGCTGAGCCCCGTCGAGCTATGGGACTTCTGCCTGATCTTCGGCCTCACCCCCGAGGGGGAGCCGGTGCTCATCTCGGAGGTTTCGCAGGATTGCATGCGGCTGCGTCATCCCGACGGATCCGCCCTGGACAAGGACCTCTTCCGGGGAGGCGCCACGCACACGGAGATCACCACAGCGTGGCGGAAGTTGTTCGATGAGCTCGGATGAGGCGCCGGTCGCGCTGGTCACGGGTGTCAACCGGGGCAGCGGGAAGAGCATCGCGGAGGAACTGCACCGGCGGGGCTATCGTGTCTTCGCGCTGGGCCGGACCCTCCTCGGGGAGGACTGGCTCACGGAGTACGCGTGCGACCTGACGGACCCCGCGCAGATCAGGAGCGGCGTCGGCCGGGCGGTGAGCGAGGCCGGCCGGGTCGACGTCTGCGTCTCGAACGCGGTCGATCGTGTATGGGACCCGATCGCGTCGCTGCGGGAACCCGACTGGGACCGGCTGATGGCGGTGAACCTGAGCGCGAGCTTCCACTTGACCAAGGCCCTGCTGCCCGCCATCCGCGCCGCCCGGGGCCAGTTCGTGTTCATGGGCAGCCATGCCGGCACCCACTACTTCGAGGGCGGCGCCGCATACAGCGCGACCAAGGCGGCGATGAAGGCTTTCGTGGAGACTCTCCTCCTGGAGGAGCGCAAGCACGGCGTGCGCGCATGCCTCGTGTCGCCGGGGGCCATCGCCAACCTTGACGGCGACGAGGCCGCGTACAAGATGGCCACCGCCTCGGTCGCCGCCTGCGTCGGCGCGATCATCGACGGGGTACCCGGCGACCTGGTGGTCGGTGAGATCGAGATCAGGCCCGCCCAGCCCCTGCCCCCGCCGGTCGCCGGCATCGATCGGCTGTTGTACGTCTGAGGAGCGCGCATGATCTCCCTTGCCCTGCCCAGAGGATCCTCGCTGGAGAAGCGCACGCTTGACCTCTTCGCCCGGGCCGGCCTGCGCATACAACGCCCGTCCGATCATTCCTACCGCGGCACCATCACCTACGGGGACACCGGGCAGGTCTCCTTCTACAAGCCGCGTGAGATCCCCCTGGTGGTGGAGAGCGGGCTGTTCGACGCCGGGCTGACCGGCGCGGACTGGATCGAGGACTGCGCGGCCAAGGTCGAGATCGTGGAGTCCTTCACGTACGCCAAGGTGACCGATTCCCCCTGGCGGCTGGTGCTGGCGGTGCCCGAGGAGCACCCGGCGAGCAGCGTCGCGGACCTCGGCCCCGGCACCCGCGTCGCCAGCGAGTACCTCAACGTGGCCCGCCGGTTCTTCAGGGACGCCGGGACGCGCGTGGAACTGGTGCCCTCCTACGGTGCCACCGAGGCGAAGATCCCCGAACTCGCCGACGCCGTGATCGACGTGGTCGAGACCGGCGCCTCGCTCAGGAACAACGGGCTGCGGATCCTGGAGACGATCAGGACCTGCACCCCGCAGGTGATCGCCAGCCCGGCCGCGTGGGCCGACGCGGGCAAGCGGGACCGGATCCGCGGCATCGCGCGCCTGCTGGTGGCCGCCAGCAGGGGGCCGCTGCGTATCCTGCTGACCGTACGGGCGCCCCGGCACAGGCTGGGGGAGGTGCGCCCGCACCTGCCCGCCGGATCTTGGCGGGCGGGGGTGGACCTGGCCGACGACGACCTGCTCGTGCTGCAGGGGCTCGCCCTGCGCGAGGGGCTGCCAGAAATGATCGACGGGCTGCTGAGAGCCGGGGCCATCGACGTCATCGAGTCCGAGGTGGGCAAGGTCGTAGAGGTCGGACCATAACGCCGTACGCCTTCGCCGGCCGTCGGGAGGATGACGCGTGAAGCGCCGGATGATCGTCTGTGACTTGGACGGGACGCTGCTGGACTCCTCTGGCCGGGTGTCGGCGCGTACCCGGTCGGCGATCCGCCGCGTCCAGGAGGCGGGGCACCTGTTCGTGATCGCGACGGCCCGGCCCGTACGGGACACGCGCAAGGTGGCCGCGGCACTTGGCAACCGCTCCGTGGCCGTCTGCGGGAACGGATCGGTGGTCTACGACTTCGCGCGGGGCGAAGTGGTCGAGTACGTCCCGCTGGTCCGCACCGACGTGACGTCCGCGCTCCTGGCGCTGCGCGGCCGCTTCCCCGAGGTCCGCATGGGCGCGGAACACGGCCTGGAGATGGTGCTCGAGGAGCGCTTCGACCTCCCGCTCACGTTGTGCCGGCACGCGCTGCGCGTCAGACGGTTGGAGGAGACGCTGCTCCTGCAGGGCGCGGGGAAGCTGATGGTCCAGCTCGACGGGGTGGCCGGGGGCTACTTCGCGGAGGTCCGCGCCCTGCTGCCCGACTTCGAGGTCACCATTTCGGCGAACCTGTTCTGCGAGGTCATGCGGCGGGGGGTGACCAAGGCGCGGGCGCTCGAGCGGCTGGCGCTGGCGGCTGGGTTCGGCAGCGGGGACGTGATCGCTTTCGGCGACATGCCCAACGACCTCCCCATGCTGCTGTGGGCGGGACGCGCGGTGGCGGTGGCCAACGCGCATCCGGACGTACTCGCGGCGGTCGCCGAGGTGACCGGGTCCAACGACGATGACGGCGTCGCGACGTGGCTGGACCGGATGGCGGCCGGCGGCCCGTTCACCGGGTAGGCGGGCCGCCGGTATTGCCGGCGAATTAATACCGCATCCGGAAAGGAACTCCCCGTCACTTGTCCGGCGTACTCGGCGTGCCGTCATGAAGAGAATTTTCAGCTCCATGTCGGATAGTGGCGATTCCCCCTTGACGTGCGAGATGACGTGTTGCAGCATGGCTTTCCGCAGTGAAAGGGAGGTTTCCGCCATGCGAAAAGGTGCTCGTCCACTGGCCGTGGGTCAGCGGATCGATCCATTGTTTTGCACCGCATAGAAATCGCCTGGCGATCGCTCGCATTTCCATGGACCTGATCTGGCTAATGTGCCGGACCGCCTCGATAATTCGAGCTCCCTGTCGCCCACGAAGAACGGGAGCCCGCCTGACTGTTGGATCGGAGCCGAGATCGTGCAACCACTCGTACGGGCACTCAAGACCATGGGAGCACTCGCCAGAGCGAATCGCGGGCTCACGCTCCAGGACCTGTCCGCGGTCGTCGCGGCGCCGATCGCGAGCGTGCACCGCCTGCTGCCCACCCTTGAGGAAGAGGGCTTCATCGTGCGCTCTCCGAGCAACCGGCGCTACTTCATCGGGCCGTCCGCGGCCGACATCGGTCTCGGAGCCACCAGGCGTCCCGCTCTGATCGGCATCGCCTACCGGCACCTTCAGGAACTCGCCCAGACGGCCGGCCATCCTGTCATCGTGGCCGAGCAGTACGGCGGCCGGGCCGTGTGCACCCTGCGCCTGGATCCGACCGGCACGCGCGGCGCCGGAGTCTCCTCCACGGTGCAGGTCGGCGAGAAGCTGCCGTGGCACGCCTCGACCTCGGCCCGCACGCTGCTGGTCGATCTCGACGAACAGATGGTCTGGCGCCTGCTGAGCGGCTGGCGCTTTCACCACTTCACCGAGCGCACCCCCGTCTCGGTCGAGGCGGTGTGGGGTCACCTCGAGGAGGCCAGGAAGCACGGGTACGGCATCAGCTACGACGAGTGGGAACCGGGCATCTGGACGCTGTCGGCACCGGTTCGCGACGCGGCGCAGCGCCTGGTGGCCACCATCTCCGTGGCGGGGCCGGCGTCGGAGGTCGGCAGCTCACGCACCAGGGCGCGGATCCGCGATCTGGCCCTGGACACCGCGGAGCTGATCGGGGCGGACCTGGGCAACTCCGAGGCGTGCCGCCAGAGCGGCCAGGCGCCGCTGGCCCTAAGAATGAGCGCGGCCCGCGGCGGCTGGCAGCATGCCGACCCTCAGGAGGCGGGCGTCCACGCCGACACCGCGTGACCGGCGAGGGCGTCGTGACATCACACGAACACGAAACGGGGACGTCGAGAAGATGCAACTGATCGTCCGAGCTCTCAACGTGCTGCAGGCCGTGTCACGGTCACAGGAGGGCATGACCCTCCAGGAACTGGTCGTGGCCCTGGACATACCGCTGGCCAGCATGCACCGTCTGCTCGCGGTGCTGGAGGAGCAGCGGTTCCTCAGCAGATCACCCACCAACCGCCGGTACTTCCTGGGCGCCGAGGCCAGGGCGCTCATCGAGCATGGCAACGAGCGCAACCCGTCGCTCGTCCCACCCCATCCCGAGCTGAGCGCTCTGGCCGACCAGTCCGGTGAGACCGTGTTCCTCACCGAGATCTTCGAGGACCGGGCCGTGTGCACCGCGCTGGTCGAGGGGCGGCACCCGCTGCGGCTCTTCGTACGCATCGGTCAGGAGATGCCGCTGCACGCAGCCGCGGCCGCCCGCGCGATCCTGGCCTTCCTGGACGACCAGCTGACGCTGCAACTGCTGGAGTCCCGCCCGCTCACGCCCTTCACGGAAGAGACCCCGCGCACCCCGCCCGAGGTGATGGAACGGCTGGCCGCCATCCGTGCCCGCGGGTACGACACGTGCGACGACGAGCTCGACAGGGGAGTGTGGGCGGTCTCCTCACCGGTCCGCATGTCCACGGGGAAGGTCTGCGCCAGCGTCACGCTGGCGGCACCCGCCCGCAGATCCGAGCGCGCCGAGCAGCGACAGGCATTCCGCGGCCTGGTCATCCAGGGAGCGCAGCGCATCTCGGAGGACCTCGGCTTCGTGGAGACGGCCGGTCCGGCGGTCAAGGACGGCCTGCCCGCCGCCAAGATCCGCCCCAGGGGCGCCTTCCACCCGGTCGCCCCATGATCACGCTGACCGCCGGCGGCGTCCGGATGGCGTTCACCGACCGGCACGCGGGGGTGAGCCTCTCCCCGGCGGAGGTCCTGCGGCTGGGGACACGGGCGGCCGACGCCGTCAGGCGGCGGAGGCGCGCGGACGTGGCGCGCGGCTTCGGTCTGTCACCGGACCGGGTGGTGTTCCTGCGTCAGGTGCACGGCGCCGACGTCAGCCACGTCACGGGGCCGTTCCTCGACACGCCTCCCGCTCTTGACGGCGCCTGGACCGACAGGGCCGGGCTGGCGATAGCCGTCCTGGTGGCCGACTGCGCACCCGTGCTGCTGGCGGATCCGGTGGCCGGCCTGGTGGGAGCCGCGCACGCCGGTCGGATGGGGATCGCGGCCGGGGTGGTGAGCGCGCTGGTGGCGGCCATGGAGAAGGGCGGCGCCGTGCCCTCGCGGATGACCGCGCTCATCGGGCCCGCTGCCTGCGTCCTGTGTTACGAGGTGTCCGTGGAGATCCGGGAGGTGACGGCCGCGGCGGTCCCGGAGGCGTGGGGGACGACCCGGCGGGGCACGCCCGGAGTCGATCTCCGCGCCGCCGTCGCCGGGCAGCTCAGCCGGTCGGGGGTAGGCGACGTGCGCCACGACGGCCGGTGCACCGTCGAGTCCGCCGACCTGTACTCCTACCGACGGGAAGGCCCGACGGGCGACTTCGCGGGCTACGTCTGGCGGGCGTAGCGAGGCTACGTCTGGCGGGCCCAGCGGAGTCAAGTCCGGCGGGACCATGTCCGAGTGGAGCCCGGCCCGAACCGCCTGACCAGGTCGAGGAACGCGGTGTAGTTCGCCACGACGTCGAGCGGGCCGGTCGGCGCAAGGGCGCACGCCTCCTCCAGCGAGGACACGAGCTTGAACTCGACCTCGGCCAGGTCCAGCCGTACCGCGAGATCCAGCCGGCGCTCCCCGGTGACCAGCACCGTCTGGCCCGCCAGCTCACGGAAGTCGACGTCCCAGATCCAGGACGTGTCCTGGCCGTCCAGCTCGCGGGCGTTGAGCACGAGCAGGACCCCGGGCGAATGCTTGATCATGCGGAAGATCTCCGCCCAGCTCGCGGGATTCTTGGCCAGCAGCAGCCGGACGCGCCTGCCGCACATCTCCGTGACGCCGTAGCGCCCGGCGATCGACTCGACGCCTTCCAGCGCGGTCACCGTCGGCTCCACGGGCTGCCCGAGCGAGGCGGCCACGGCCAGGGCCATGGCGGCGTTGGCGACGTTGACCCGCCCCGGCAGCCTGAGCTCCGGCTTGTACGATTCGCCCGTGCGCACGCAGGTCACGCAGCGCCCCTCGGCCAGCCAGTCAGGGTCGGGACGTTCGAGCCCGCAGCCCAGACAGGCCCAGGTACCGGACGCCTCCCTGGTCAGCGGCTGGCCGCAGGCCGGGCACCACCACGCGTCGTGCCAGGCATCCCCCATCGAGACCCACGTGACCAGGGGAGAACGCGCCGCTGCCCAGTAGACGTTCGGGTCATCGCAGTTGGCCACCACCCTCGTCGCCGGGCCGTGCGGGATCTCCCGCCACGCCCGGGCGACGAGGGCCGTCTCCGGGTTCCTGTCCAGCTGGTCCCTGCTCAGGTTGAGCAGGACGACAGCCGCCGGACGGGTCTGCGCGCAGGCGAGCGCCAGGTAGCGCTCGTCCACTTCGAGCACCGCGTAGCCGGTCCGCCGCTGCAGGACCAGCGCTGTGACCAGCCCGGCGGGCATGTTCGCGCCGGTGTCGTTGCTGGCCACCCGGCCGGTCCCGCGAAGCGCCTCGCAGATCATCCTGGTCGTGGTGGTCTTCCCGTTGGTGCCGCTGACCAGCACCACGGCCCGGGAGGCCGTCAGCCGCAGGAGCGCGTCCGGCGCGAGAGCCAGCACCACCCGGCCCGCTATCGTTCCGCTCCCCGGCAGGGAGGCGGCCCGGAAGTAGGCCGCGCAGGCCCTTCCCGCGAGTACGGCCAGACGCAGCCGCATGGCTCCCCAGAGGTTCGCTGCGCGCAACGGTGCGGCCCGTCAGCTCATGCGCTGTTCGACCGCGAGGATGAGGCGGGCGGCGATGTCGGTGACGTTCTCCACCCACTTGCCCGGCGCCTCGTAGCAGCCAGCCTTGCTGAGCACCTTCCACGCGTCCTCGACCGTGATCTCGTCGGGGGTGTACTTCTGCAGCCGCCGGTAGAGCCACTTCGGCTGCTGGGAGAAGTCGCCGTAAGTGGCCAGCAGCGCGGCCAGGGCCTTGGTGAAGGCGTCGTAGCCGGCCAGCACGGCCGACTCGTGATCCCCGGCGCTCAGCATGCCGACGGCGTCCTCCAGCCGGTTCTCGACGGAGTTCTTGATCTCCTCCGCCAGCCAGAGCCGGTAGTCCGAGGTGAGGATGGCCTCCTTCTTCTCCTGCCACCAGTCCTCGCCGCTCAGCGGGACGCCGACCCTGAGCCGGTAGAACAGCTCCCGCTCGGCCACCCCGAAGGGGCCGTTGTAGCCGCGGTAGTGCCCGGTGCCTGTCCGCGCGAAGCGCTTGACCAGCTCGTCGACCTGGGCCTCGTGCCAGATCTCGATGTCAGCCCTGTAGGGGCCGAGTTGCCCGACCGCGATCCAGGCGACCGGATCCACCGTGGAGACCCGCTGCTCGATGAAGAGCAGGTCGCTCGTCTCCGTCGCGAACGGCTCGCGGGTGATGATGAAGGCGTCGATGTCGCTGGTCTCGTTGCCCCAGCCCAGGGTGACGGAACCGCTGAGGAACGTGCATGTCGCCTCGGCGAACTCCGGGTAGGACTTCACGAGTTCCGCGTGGTCGGGCAGGTCCTGCGAGGCTCGGGCCTCCTGCAGTTCGGTGCGGCCCCGCTCAGTGGATTCGCCGCCGCTGCCGTGCGACAGCTGCAAGGTCGGCTCTTGGAAGGTCATGGTCGCGCTCCCATGGTGAGGTGAGATCTATCGGTCAGACCGCATCGAGCGAGGCGCCTGCGCGGCTGCTCCGCTCGAAGTACTTCAGCAAGGCGGTGGCCAGGGCCGCGTAGCACAGGCAGACGGCCAGCTCCTTGCCTATGTGGCCGAGGACGACCGCCATGTCCGCGCCGGCGGAGCAGGCACGGACCGCCTCGGTGGCGTAGGTGAGCGGCAGCACGCTTCCGATGGCGGCCATCCAGCCGGGAAGGGTGTCGTGCGAGACGATGGTCCCGGTCAGCAGGATGAGCAGGGTGTAGGCGATGTTCGCCATGACCATGGTGTTCCTGGCCCGCAGTCCGATCGAGCCGATGACCATGCCGAACGCCGTGCCGGACACGCTCGCCGCCAACAGGGCGAGGACCAGCCCCGGGATGTGCGAGGCCGGCATCCGCAGACCCACCGTCAGGGCGGCGCAGGCCAGCGTGAACGTCATCACCAGCAGGGCGTTGCCGACGTAGGGCAGGGCCCGCCCGCCCCAGAGCACGAGGCGGCTGCGCGGGCTCAGCAGCAGGGGACCGAGCGTGCCGTAGCGCCGCTCGTTCGCGATCGCCATCGTCCCGCCGGTCACACAGGCGCCGGTGGAGGCCAGCAGAATGTTGCCCAGGACGTAGAAGTTGTCGTCGGCGACGCCGATCTCCCGGCCGAGGTAGACGAAGAACAGCAGCTGGAACACGGGAGCGGCCATCAGCGAGCCGATGAACAGGGACGGGCTCGTCCAGTTGAACAGGGCCCGGTAGGCCAGGACCCCGCCGACACCCGCGAGCCGGAGCGTACGCATGGGCTTTCACCGCCTTTCTGATGGAGGAGGGCTCAGGCCAGGGCGAGCGTCGCCTGCCGGCGGGCCAGGTACTCCACGCGGCGCAGCGCCAGCAGCGACAGAAGGAGGTACCCGGCGCCCAGCCCGAGCGCCGCGGCCATGGGCCAGAGCACCGGGCCGCCGTTGAGCGTGTTGTGCACCGCCGCCGCGCCCCAGGTGCTCGGCAGGACCCAGGCCAGCGGGTGCAGCCAGCCGGGCAGAGTGGAGATCGGCACCAGCATGCCGGACAGCAGCCAGATCGGATGGTCCAGGGTGTTGGCCAGCGCGTTGGCGTTGCGCATGAAGACGAAGGTCGAGGCCAGCAGCATGCCCATCATGCCCATGGCCAGCACGCAGACGACGGTGGCCGCGAGAAACAGCGGCGGTGACGGGAACGCCAAGGGGATGCCGAAGAACACCGCCCCCCACAGCACGGTCGCGATCATGGCGTAGATGCCGACGATCGAGGTGGCCAGGGAGATGGAGAACAGGACCACCGAGAAGGGGGCGGGCGTCGAGATCAGCGGCTCCAGCAGGCCCGCCCAGCGCTTGTTCTGGATGGCGCCGCCCGAGCCGAACAACACGGAGGTCCACACGCCCATCAGGCCCGCGCCCACGCTGACCTGCAGGAGCTTGTCGGGGCGGTCCGCGCCGTACAGGTACGTCGCGATGATGGCGTACACGACAGGGGTGAGCACGTTGAAGACGATGAGCAGCCTCGCCCGCGACATCGTCAGGAACTGGGCCCGCACACCGAGATAGACGACGCGCAGGAGGCGGGGCGAGTGGTACCTCATGGCGTCTCTGCGGAGGCGCGGTACGCGGGGCCGCCCACGATGGCCACGTAGGCGTCCTCCAGGCTGGGTTCGCGGCCCGACACGCGCACGATGTGCAGGCCGGCCAGGATCCCGAGCGCGGCGGAGTAGATGTCGGCCCCGGCCTTGGCCCTGATGGTCAGCAGGCAGGCCTGGGCCTCGGTCTTCTCGGCCTCCACCCACAGCACGCCCGACAGCGCCCGCAGCGACGCCTCGTGCTCGCCGGTCAGTCCCGCGACCTCGATCTCGACCACCGTGTCGGCCGCCACGCCGGACTTCAGCGCCTCAGGCGTGCCGATGACCTGGATGACGCCGTCGGCGATGACCGCGATCCGGTCGCAGAGCTCGTCCGCCTCCGCCATGTAGTGCGTGGTCAGCAGGATCGTGACGCCTTGGGCGTTCAGCCCTTCGACCGTCTCGCGCAGGGCGCGGGCGGCGACCGGGTCCACGCCGATGGATGGCTCATCCAGGAACAGGACCTCCGGCTCGTGCAGCAGTCCCCTGGCGATGTGCAGCCGCTGCCGCATGCCTCGCGAGTAGCCCTCGACGCGCTCGCGCTCGCGGCCCGACAGCCCGACCAGTTCCAGCAGCTCGTGGATCCTGGGCAGCTGGCGCGCGGCCTCGACCCCGTACAGCTCGGCGAAGTAGCGCAGGTTGTCCAGGGCGCTGAGGCGGTCGTAGAGGCCCTTGTCGCCGCCGAAGACGTACCCGATGCGGCGCCGTACCTCGACCGGGTGCTCGGTGACGTCGAACCCCAGCACCCGGGCCGTGCCGTCGGTGGGCAGGAGCAGTGTGTTGAGCATCTTGATGGTGGTCGTCTTGCCGGCGCCGTTGGGCCCGAGAAGACCGAACAGCTCGCCCCGCTCGATAGTGAAGCTGACGCCCCGCACCGCGTCGATCGTCTTGGTCCTCGGCCTCAGCCAGCCCGACCGGATCTGGTACGACCGGCTGAGGTTCACGGCCTCGATGGCCGGGTTCGCGCCATGTGGAAGGCCCATCGTCACCCCTTTCAGAGCGCTGCGGCCGTCAGCGTCAGGAAGCCTTTGGCGAGCATTTCCTCAAGAAATCGGGTGGTCACGGAGATGGCTCGTTCCGGCTCGATGTCATAACGCTTCCGCAGCTCCTGGACAATGTCCTCACCGGAGTGCCGGCCATCGCACAAAGCGACGATGAAACCGCCCACCTCATTGGTCCTGTACCGGTCGATGTACCGGAAGAGAATCGTTTCTCCCTGTACGCGATACGCCCTGACCGTTTTCTCGCGGACCGGATAGTCAGCCAAGTTCATACGATTACCATCTCCCGGTGCGGCATGGACTTCAGCGAACACTAGAGCTAGGCGATTGCCCCAGTCCAGGGCGAGACGGCGTCCGTCGCGCGGCTTCCATCTGGCCGGAAACGGCGCCACGCGGACCCGGCTGGAGCCGGAAACAATCCGACGCTTCCTTCCGCCGCGTTTCCCGGCACGGCGTCGCTGACAGAATGAACCCGTCGATGTCAGTTCTAGCCTTTAGGCGGTCCCGAACAGATATGGCTGGTGGCGTATTCATCCAGGAGCGACGGTATCCGACGGTGATTCCATTGGTCACCTCATGAAACGGGAGGACGTGGCTGACGCATATCTCGATCTGCTCTATTCCTACGGCCTCACCGCGGCGGAGGCGGCGGCCACCCTGCGCGCTCTGACGTTCGGCGAGCGCTCGGGAACGACGAGCCACGGCCTGCGCCGCCTCACCCGCGGATTCGTCCAGGACGTGCTCGACGCCGGTCTCTGCGAACCCGGCGTCGAGCCGGTGTACCACGGCGAGCGGAACGGGCTGCTGTGCTGGGACGCCCGCGGCGGCATCGGCTACTACGCCCTGGAGAAGGTCCTCACGACCGTGCTGGGCGAGCGGCGCGACTCCTTCGTCCTGCAGATCGCCAACCTCTACCCCACGAACACCCTCGCCCAGCCGGCCGAGCTGCTGTGCGAGGCGGGCTACCTGTGTTTCCTGGCCTCCAGGTCGCCGGCCCGGGTGATCGGGCCGGTGGGCGGCCGCGAGGTGGTCCACGCCGCGCCCGTCATCGGCACCAACGCCCAGGCCTGGGGCTGCCCAGGTGCGGAGGGAGAGCACGTCGTCTTCGACGGCTCGCTGGCCGCGATGACCAACGGCGATGTCCTGACCGGCTCCCGTCCCTTCGACGAGTCGGCCTTCCTGACCACGGCGCACGCTCGCGCGCGCACACCCTCGGACGTCTTCACGGACAGCGGGTTTCGCGGTTTCGTCCGCCCGATGGGGGGTGGCGGCGACCACAAGGGCTTCGGCGTGCTGCTCGCCGCCGAGATGTTGCACTGGCTGGGGAACGACGGGAGCCCGGGCTCCACTTTCGTGATGGCGATCAGGCCTCCCGACCCGGCGGCGTTCGAGGCGGCGCGGCAGGCGTTCGAGGAGCGTTACCGCCGCTCGCTGAGGTTCGCCGACGGTGGCCCGCCACGGCTGCCGCACGAGAGGGCGCGGGCGGCGCGGCGCGGGACCACCGACGACGGGGTGCTGGCCGAACTGGCGGGCGAGCTGCCGCCGGTACCCGAGCGAACGCGCTCGCTCCTGCGGGTGCGCCTTCCCGCTGGCGCACCGTCGGTCATCGCCCCCTCGGGCCGCGCCATACCGGCGGGCACGCCCGCCGCCGGCCTCCTCGACCTGCTGGCCCGTGAGAACCGCGTGTCGGCGCGGGCCGCGCGCTTCCCCGAGGACGTGGCGGACCTGGAGCCCGGCGGCCTCGCCTACACCGACCCGGCCGGCATGGCGGCCCGGTGCGCCTGGCTACCGCTGGAGCGGTCACGCCTGGACGCCGTCCTCACGGACGGGCTCCTGCGGGCGGCCCCACAGGCGAGCTGGGTGGTCCCGGCCGGCAGCGCGCCGTCTTCCGCGCAGTCGCCGGTCCGCCCCGCCGTCGTCATGATCGAGCCCGACGACGCCGGCCGCCTGCCGGAGATCTCGGGACGGTTCCCCGGGTCGCTGGTGGGCGTGCTGGGCGAGGAGCCGGTTCTGGGCGCCGACGTCGTCGTCTTTCCCTCGGGGGAGGGGACCCTGGACCTGGAGGCTGTCGCCCTCCCGCAGCCGTACGACGGCCGCTCGCCGGGAAGCCACCGGGCGGCGCGGCTGCGCGAGGTGCTCGAACGCGTGCTCGCCGACACCGGCCTCGATCTCTCGCTCGCCGAGCTGACCAGGCTCGCCACCGGCGAGACGCAGCCCGGCCGCCAGTTCTTCGACTCCTGGGCGCGAGAGGGGTACGCGCTGCCGTCCCTGTCCCAGCACGCCCAGCTCCTAGAGGCCTGCATAGGGACCATGGCGTTCGAGCCCGGCCATCGCGTGCTCGACCTCGGGTGCGGCGACGGGAAGCTCGCCGTCCGCCTCCCCGAGGTCGCCCAGCTCGACCTGCTCGACCTGAGCAAGGAGATGCTCGACCGGATCCCGCTGGAGCGGCTGCGCGCGGGCACCGTCCGGCGCCTGCACACCAGCTTCTCGCAGTGGACGGGGACCGGCTACGACCGGCTGGCCGCCATCATGTCGATGCACCACTTCGACCATGACGAGATCGGCCGGGTGCTGACGTCCTGCCGCGCCCGCCTCGGGTCGGGCGGCCGGATGTTCCTCGGCGAGAGCTTCCTCGACACGCATGACCTGGCGGCTCCCGGCGTGATCGACCGCATCTGCGACGTCTACCTCAGGAAGATCGTGAACGCGGCCCGCCAAGGCTGCCTCCCGCACGCGGTCCGCGACGTGCAGATCATGGGCCGGGTCCTGCGCGGCGAGGGCGAGCACATGCGCACCCGGTTGCAGTGGCGCGCCCTCCTGGAAGACAGCGGTTTCCGGGTGGTCGAGGAGCGGACCACGGCTCCGGAGATCATGTACGGCTATCTGGTGGCCGAGCCGGCGTGACCGGCGGCCACGGAAGGAATGAGGGTGACCATGCCCGATGTGATCAGTGAGGCCGTCGGACGGATCCGGGTGAGCGGCGCCGACGAGGCGATGCTGGAGCGGGTCCTGGGCAAGTATCGCACGATCCACGAAATACGGCCGGAAGAGCCGGACGAGGTCCTGGCCTGGCACATCAGCTATGACGGAGACGGCGCGTCCCCCGTCACGGAGGGGCGCCGGGTCCGGGTCGAGCACGAGACGACCGCCATCCGGGTGCCCAGAGGCGACGGCTACGAGCTGCACCTCCCCGAGCGCGGCGCGACGGTCGTGCGCACCGCAGGGCACGCCGCCGTACGGGGCGACAGGAAGGTGGCGGCGGAACTGATGCGCAAGGCGCTCCGCCAGATCCTCACCCGCGGCGAGCAGCGGCTCGGCATGATCCAGCTGCACGCCTCAGCGGTCACGGACGCGGCGGGCGGGGTGCTCGCGTTCGTCGGCCACAAGGGCGCGGGCAAGACCACGACGCTCACCGCCGCCCTGGTCCACGGCGGGATGGACCTGGTCGGCAACGACCGCCTCTGCCTGGTCGGCGGGTCAGGGACCGGTCAGGGCCCCGGTGTGTACGGCTGGCCCACCGACTATCCGATCGGCCACGGCACGCTCCAGGCGGCGGGACTGTGGGACCGGGTGCCCGGTCACCTGCGGGACGAGACGAGGAAGGTCTCCTTCACCCCGGAGCACTTCGCCTCCCTGTGCGGTGCGACCATCACCCCGCGCGGCACCCTGCAGGCCATCGCGTTCCTGAGCATGGACCTGACCAGGAAGGACGTGGACTTCCACGAGCGGGAGCCGGCCGAGTCCATCGAAGAGATCCTGCGCGAACACCTCTTCGACGCGGAGGACGATGAGGACCACCCCGACTGGCTGGGACTGGACCGCCATGCCTCGTCCTTCGGCCGGGAGATCGCCGCGGCGCGGCTGGGCGGCGTGCGCTTCTTCCGCTTCGCCATCGGCGGCGACCTGCGGGCGATCGCCTCAGGAGTCAAGAAACTGCGCCAGTGCGTGACAGGCTGATGCGGAAGGCGAACGGCACGGAGGTCCGCCACCGCCAGGTCGTGCCGCCGATCGAGAGCGCGGCCGTCGCGGATGAGGCGGCCGACCGCAGGTACCGCCGGATCTGGGGAGCCCTCGCCGGGCTGGCCTACGGCGACGCCCAGGGGCAGCCGTTCGTGTTCTACCGGCCCGCCCAGGTCACCGAGGTCTACGGCGCCGACCCCGACTGGCCGGTGCCGGTCCCGGCCGCCCCCGGTCGCCGGTGCTGGATGCGGTACGAGGCGAGCGACGACACGTTCCAGAGCCTGTGCGTGGCGCAGAGCCTGATCAGCAGGCAGCGCCTGGACACCGAGGACATCGCCGCCCGGCTCGCGGCGCTCCCCGGCCGGTACGCCAGCGCCCAATCGGCCATTCACGACCTGCGGGCACGGCGGCGCGGCGGCGACGTGCGAATGGCCAGCCTGGGCGCCGGCGCGGCGATGCGGATCGCCCCGGTCGCGTTGGCCTTCGCCAACAACGACCTGCCCGGCCTGGTCGCCGCCGTGGCCGCGGCCTCCCGCATCTCGCACACCGCCCGCAGCACGATCTCAGGTGCCGCGGCGGCCGCCGCGTTCGTGCGCGCCATGCTCCGCGACGACGACGTCACCGCCGGGGTACGGCAGGCGCTGGAGGCCAGCGCGCTCGCGGCCCCGTACGGCGAGGAGGACGGCGCGCCGCCGCTGCACGAGGCGATCAGCCGTGCCCTCGAACACTGCGACGACCTCGAATCGCTGCTGCCGGCCGACATCGACGCCTGCAAGGACGTGACTTACGTGGTGCCGATCGCCTTCGCCGTCATCTGGCGGCACCGCCATACGATGTCGCTGCCCGACGCCGTCCTGGACGCGGTCAGGATCGGGGCGGACGCCGACACGCAGGGCGCGATCGTGGGGTACATGGCGGGCAGCGCCAATCCCGCTTCGGTGCCGTACGACGTCATCGGCCTCATCGAGGACAGGAACGCCTTCCGGCTCAGCGAGACCGCGGTGGCCTTGTGGCGCATGACGCTGTGCCCCTCGGACGGATCTGACAGGTGGGTCTGAAGAGGTCCCGGGCGCGCTCGGAAGGTCAGCTTCTCTCCGCGAGGTCGCCCAGCGCGCGCAGCACCTGGTCCAGGTCACGGTCCGTCATGCCGTGGAAGAGCGGCAAGCTGAACAGCCCCCTGCGCACCTCGTCGAGCACCGGGAAGGCGCAGCCCCGCACGGCGGGCAGCGATGCGAAGGCGGGCTGGCAGTGGATCGGGGTGTAGTGCAGTTGCAGCAGGATCCCCCGGCGGCGGAAGAACTCGAAGACCTCGCGCTTGGTCATACCGAGCGCGTCCAGGTCGAAGACCGCCGGCAGGAGATGGTGTGCGGAGCCGGCGCTGTCATCCGGCGTGACCAGCCGGACGCCAGGCAGCTCCGCGGCGGCCGCCCGGTATCGGTCCACGAGGGCCCTGCGGCGGCTCAGACTCAACGGCAGGCGTGCCAGCTGGGCCAGCCCGACGGCCGCGTGGAGGTCCGACATGCGCAGGTTGGAACCGGGCGCGAGCACCTGGTAGTACCAGGGGTTGGGGCCCAGGCCTGGATCCACCGCCGCCTCGAGGTCGAGGAAGTCCTCGCGGGACATGTTGTGGTTGCGGTAGCGGCGCACGCGCCCGGCCAGCGCCGGATCGGCCAGCGCCAGCGCGCCGCCCTCTCCCGCGGCCACCGGCTTGGTCGGATGGAAGCTGAAGGCGGCGCCGACGCTCGCCGGATGGCCTCCGACCGGCGGGCCGCCGGGGTGGTAGGCGGCCCCGATCGCGTGGCAGGCGTCCTCGGCCAGGAGCGCGCCGTGCGCTCGGGCGATCGCCGAGAGGGCCGCTATGTCGCACGGCAGGCCCGCGAAGTGCACCGGGAACACCACGATCTGCGCGTAGCGAGGGGCCAGCCTCTCCAGGACCTCCGCCAGGGAGCCGGGCGCCATGTTGAGGGTGTCGCGCTCGATGTCGGTACAGGCGAGGTCGTAGCCGGCGTGCAGCGCCGCCGAGGCGACCGCCACGAAGTTGAGCGACGACGTGACCACCAGCCCGCTGGACTCCGGCCGGCGGAGCAGCGTGAGCAGGGCCTGGATCGCGGTCGTCCCGCTGGACAGGCAGACCACCTCGGGAACGCGGAGCGCGTCCCGCAACTCGTCCTCGAAACGTGCAAGTGCCGGGCCCCCCGTCCAGGTGCCGGACTCGATGACTTTCCGGATCTCGAGCAGCTCGGTCTCGTCCCAGAAAGGACGGCTGTAGGTCAGCACGCCGGCCACGTTACCAATACGAAGGAAAAAGCGACTTTACCGGAAAGAGTGGGGCCGGGATTTCCAGTGGGCAGCCGCGGCGGCCGTCGCGTCGATTTCCCGCAGAAAGGCGGGGCGGTTTCTGTTTCGCCGAATTGACCAGCCTGATCTCGCACTCGTACCCTCGCCGTGGAAACGCCCAAAGGACAAGCGAAAGGGCGGCGATGGCACCGCACGACTCCACTCCGCGCGCGCTGATCACCGGCGGTCTTGGATTCATCGGGGGCTGGCTGGCGCGGCGGCTGCTCGCCGAGGGCTACCGCGTGACCGCCCTGGACATGTCCGGCGTGCCGGGCAGCACCGCGGAGGCGCTCGGGCTCGTCAGGCACCCGGCCTTCACCGTCGTACGGGGTGGCGTCACCGACCCCGGCACCTACGCCGACCTGGACGACGACTTCGAGGTCATCGTGCATGCCGCGGCGATCCTGGGCGTCGACCGGGTGACGCGGCAGAGCATCGAGACCCTCGATGTGAACATCAGGGGCACCCAGTTGTGCCTGGAGTTCAGCCGGCGGCAGCGCCTGCTCCGCAGGTTCCTGCTCATGAGCACCAGCGAGGTGTACGGGCCGCGGGCGGGCAACGCCTACGAGGTGTCGTCGCTGTCCCTGCAGACCGACTCGATGCGCTGGAGTTACGCGGCGAGCAAGGCAGCCTGCGAATTCCTCGGCATGGCCTACCACCACGAGCAGGGCGTGCCGGTGACTATTGTCCGGCCGTTCAACGTCTACGGGCCGCACCGTTATTCACCCAATGCGATGACCACCTTCATCGCCCGTGCGCTGCGCGGTGAGGATCTCGATATCCGTGGCGACGGAAATCAACGGAGATCGTGGTGCTACATATCGGATTTCGTACACGGGCTGCTGCGTTGCATCGAGCGGCCGCAGGCGGTCGGCGCGACGTTCAACCTCGGGAACGACGCGGCGACGCTGTCCGTCACCGAGCTGGCGCGCCGGATCGTGGAGTTGTCAGGGTCGGCGTCCTGCCTGCGGACGGTGGACGGGGGCGGGCCCGACGTGCTGGACCGCAGCCCGTCCATCGAGAAGGCGGGACGGCTGCTCGGCTACCGGCCGGTGGTCGGCCTGGACGCCGGGATCGCCCGCGTCATCACGTCCATGCGGGCCAGTGAACTCGCCTGCTCCGCTGCCTAGCCTGTTCTTCGAGGAGATCGCCATGACGGCATCGCATCTTTCCGCCGCGTTCCCGGCAGGGGACGGCGTCGAACATCCGGCGGAGGAGGATCCCGCGCTCGTGACGGGGGAGGGCGTCGCGCTCGGCGGCTACCCTCGCCTGTACTCGGCGGCCGACCTGTCCGCCGGGGTCCGTACCGGAGAGCGCGAGACGACCTTCGCCGTCGCGGCGGGAAACTGGGTCGCCGAGCGGCAGCGGGTGGGCGGTCGTGCCTGGACCGCCTACGGCGCCGCGCACGACGCCGACCTCGACGACCTCGTGGCGGAGGCGATCCGAGCCTTCCGCACTCGCCACCCATGGGGCCGGGTCGTCGGCGTGATGGGAGGCCATGCCGTCGCCAGGGACAGTGCGGTCTACCGTGACTGTGCCCGCTTGGGCTGGGCGCTGGCCGGGCGTGGCGCGCTGGTGATCACGGGCGGAGGGCCCGGCGTCATGGAGGCCGTCAACCTCGGCGCCTACCTCGCCGCCCGGCCGCGGGCCGACCTCGACGCGGCGCTCGCCCTGATCGCTGCCACCGACCAGGAGGACCTCGCACCCGTCCACGAGCTGCGCGCGAGCTTCCCGCCGCCGGACGCGGACGACCTCGCCCGCAGCGGCGGTCTGGCCATCGCGTCGTGGCAGAACGAGGTGCCCCAGGAAGCCAACCTCTTCGCCGCCGCCACCGCCCGCTACGTGGCCGACCCCGCGCCGGAGGGCCGTCTCATGACCGTCACCGCCTGCCGGGTCCTGTTCGCCCCTGGCCGCGTCGGCACCGTTCAGGAGGCGGTCCAGGTGGCGGCCCGGCTGTACTACGGAATCGAGGGCGCCACGGGCCCTGTCGTGTTCCTGGGACGCCGATTCTGGACCGAGTCCATGCCGGTCCGGCCCCTGCTGGACCGATTGCTGCCCCCGGGCGCCGCCGTCGTCTACACCGACGCCGTCGAGGAGGCCGTCGCCACGCTCATCGAGCCTGCCATCACGTTGAGCGAGACCGCCGGTACGCCCGTCGAGCCCGGCGACGACCATGACCGCTGACTCCCCGTGGCTGCGGGAGGAGTGGGGGGACGAGGCCGTCGCGTGGACCCACCGCCAGTTGCGGCAGGCGGGCATCCGTCCCGCCGGGCCGGGGGAGGTCGTCCATCTGCGGCCGTGGTCGGTCGTCATGCGGCTGCCCACCTCCATCGGGCCCGTCTGGTTCAAGGCGAACGCGCCGGACGGCCGGTACGAGGCCGACCTCGTCAGGGTGTTACGCGACCTGGTGCCCGCGTACATCGCCCCGCTGATCGCCGTCGACGCCGACCGGGGGTGGTTGCTGAGCGAGGACGCGGGCACCCGCCTCGCCGACCAGCCGACAGCCGTCGATGATCCCACGAACTGGCAACGGGCGCTGGCGGCGTACGGTCAGGTGCAGCGCGACCTGAGCGGGCACGCCGACGCGCTGGTGTCGGCGGGCGTCCCCGATCATCGGCTGGAATCGCTGCCCGAGCGGTTCGAGCAGGTGCTCGCGGCCGGAGCCCGGCTGGCGGGCGCCGGCCTGGTGCCCCCCGGCGTGCTGGCACGCGCGGGCGCGCGCACCGCGGAGGTCGCCGCCTGGTGCGCGGAGCTGGCCGAGCTGGGCATCGGACCGTCCCTTCAGCACGACGACCTGCATGACGGCAACATCTTCCTGAGCGATGGCGGGGTCACGTTCATCGACTGGGCTGACAGCGTGGTCGGTCACCCGTTCGGCAGCCTGTGGTATCCGCTGGCCCGGGCCGCGGAGATTTTCGGGGAGCCGCTGGACGGCCCGACGGTCCGTGCGATCCGCGACAGTTACCTGGAGCCGTGGGGCGACCAGCATGCCAGGCCCACTCTGCTGCGCGCCGCCGGCCTGGCGATCCGGCTGGTCTCCATCGGGCGCGCACTGGCCTGGGACCGCATCCTGCGCACGAGCGACGTGTCCAAGCTCAAGCCGTACCACGCGGCGGGGGTGGCCCGGTGGCTCGGCCGGCTGTTCGACGATCCCGCCGGGATGGACGGAAACGACCACACCGATCCCCACATGTGGGCACTCAAGCAGCTGAGTGACGCGGGCCGGCGGGTGGCCGGGCGGAGCGAGGGCGAGCGGTGGCACGAAACAGCGTGGAGTTCGGTACGGAGCATCGACACGAGCACGGGCCGGGTATGGCTGAAGGTCAATTCTCCCCGGCTGGCGCACGAGGTGACGATCACCACCACGCTCGCGTCCATCGCCCCCCGGCAGGTGCTGCCACCGATCGCGGCCGACGAGCGGCGCGGCTGGCTGCTGCTGCCCGACGCCGGCCGGAGCCTGGCCGAGATTTTGGACGAGAGCCGGGAGCCCGGTCTCTGGGAGCCGGTGCTCCGTGACTACGCGCGGCTGCAGCGGGCCGCCGAGTCCCAGGTGGCGGGGCTGCGGAAGGCCCGGGTCGCCGACCGGACCGCGGCGCGTCTGCCCGGCCTGTTCGCGGAGCTGCTGGCCGACCCCGGTGCGCTCAGGGTCGGCGAGCCTGGCGGGCTCAGCGAGAAGGAGTACGCGCGCCTCAGCGAACTGGAGGACGGCTTCCTCCGAATCTGCGGGGCGCTCGCCGGGATCCCGGTCCGCGACACGGTGCAGCACGACGACCTCACCGAGGAGAACGTCTGCGTCCAGGGTGGTGAATTCCGCTACATCGACTGGTCGGACGCCGTGATCGCGCCGCCGTTCGGCAGCCTGCTGTATCCGGTGCGTTCCCTCTGCCACCGCTTCGGGTACCACCCGGAAGGCCCCGAGGCTGGCCGCCTCGTGGACGCCTACCTCGATGCCTGGACGGACGCCGCCGATCTCCCGGCGCTGCGGTCCGCAGCCCGCCTGAGCTGCGCCGTGGCGCCGCTCGCGCGCGCGCTCACCTGGCGGTCCCTGGTGTGCGCGGCCGGGCGGGGCGCCGGAGAGTATGAGCTGGCCGGCGCGGGGCGATGGGCGGGCGTGCTCGTTCGTTCCATCGAGCGCTGTGGCGAGCTGCTGGAACGGGAAGGGCGCTGATGACGGGGTTCCTGGTGGTCGGCTGGCGCCGGGGTGACCTGGCCAAGGTCTCCGCCCTCGGTGTCGACTTCACCGTGGTGGCGATGGCGGCCGAGCTGGCCGACCCGGAGCTGGCGGACGCCGACACGATAGTCTGTGACGACATCCGTGATCCGACGACGCTGGCTGGCGCGCTGATCCGAGCAGGGGTCGGCCGTGACCGGTTCTCTCACGTGTACACCGACCGGGAGTCGGCCATCATCGCGACGGCCTTCCTCGGCGAGTACTTCGGCGACGACCGCATCTGCCTGCGCACCGCCTTCGCGATGCGTGACAAGTCCCTTCAGAAGGGGCTCATCAGGGACGCCGGTCTGCCCGTCGCCCGCCATGCCCTGCTTGCCTCGACGGTGCGCGACCCGGCCGAGGCGGTGGGCGGGCTGCCGTACCCGATGGTCGTCAAACCGGTGACAGCCAGTTCCACGGCGGGGGTTACCGTTGTCAGGTCGGCCGCCGAGCTGCGGGCGGTCGTGGCCGGGCTGCGGGCGACCGCGCACGGGAGGCAGCCCCTGCTGGCGGAGGAGTTCGTGACCGGCACCGAGCTGCACGCGGACGGCATCGTGGCTGACGGGCGCCTGACATTCATGAGCGTCTCCCGGTATCTTGGCAACGCTCTCGGGATCAGGGACGGCACGGCGTTGAGCTCCGTGGTGCTCCGCGAGGCCAGGCACGTCGCCCTGTTCCGCGAGACACGTCGGCTGGCCGCGGCGAGCCTGGCGGCGCTGGGCCTGCGCCGCGGCGTGTTCCACCTGGAGTTCTTCGACACCGGCCACGGGCTGGTCTTCTCCGAGTGCGGCGCGCGGCCGGGCGGTGCGATGATTGTGGAGGCCGTCGCGGAGACGTACGGCCTCGATCTGTCGAGCGCCGGGTTCGCGCTCGCGGCCGGGCAGGCACCGCGGCCGCCGGCCGCTCAGGCCGCGCAGGACTTCGGCTGGTGCAACCTGCCTTCCCCGCCCGGGCGGCTGCTCCGCGCGCCCAGTGAGCGCGATCTCCTCGGGCTGCCGTGGGTGGTCGGCGTCCGGCTCGATCACCAGCTCGGATCGGTGGTGCCGGACAACAGGCTCACCATCGCCAACAAGCTGGGCATGGCGCTGGTGACGGGACCGGGTGAGGCGGAGGTCCAGCAGCGGATCGCCGACACAGTGGCGTACGTGCGCTCGCGGGTGGAAGTGGCCGCCACATGACGTGGGACGGCACAGGGCGGAACAGCGTGGAGCGTATCTGGTGTGCCGCTGAGCTCGTCCCGGCGGGAAGCTCAGCCCCCATGTGGCTGCCGAGCAGGCTGTGGCCCTCCGACGGCGGGTTCACCGTCTACGACCAGGCCGGCAACGTCCTGCGCGACTGCCTGCTTGACGGATCTTCAGTGCGGGTGCGGCCGCCACGCGAGCTGCGCGCGCCATGGTGGACCGCCCCGCTGCCACCCGCGGCGGCCGCCGCCATCCAGGACGCCGTCGGCGCGGACGTGGCCGCCGGGCGGCTCAGGATAGGCGACGTCTCGGCCGGCGGAGACGGTACCTGGTGCATAGCGTTCAACGAGGCGGCCGAGCGGCGCGGCCCGACGGTCCTGCTCGGCAGCGGAGGCAGGATCGAGGCCCGGTTCTGCCTGGACGCCGCGGTGCTCGCGTACGTCTCCGGCCTCGCCCACCATGAGGGGCAGCTGGTGATGGCGGACTACACGACCAGGTCCGTCGTGTCCGTGGACACCTGCGGCCACCTCAGGTGGCGGTATCGGCCCGAGGCGGAGGACAGGTACTCGCCCTCGGCCTGTGCCCTGGTAAACGGCGAGTTCCTGATCGCGTGCCGGATGAGCTCCCGGGTGACCAGGCTGGGGCCGGACGGTGAGGTCCGCTCCGACGAGGACACGACGGGCCCGGAGTCCGTGGCGAGCCTCGCGGCCGTGGCCAGGGACACGGCCGTGGGCGCGGACTCCGCTTCCGGACGGCTGTACAGCTACACGCTGACCCCGGACCGCGTCGTACCGGCCGAGCTCTGGCATTCCCTGCCCTGCCCGCCTACCGGCTCCCTCTCGTTCCCGCGCGCCGTCGTGCCGACCGGTGACGGCGTGCTCATCGCGGACACCAACCACGGCCGGGTGATCCGTGCCGGCCTGCCGGACGAGTCGTCGCCCGACGGCCGGGCGGAGGTGGAGACCGTGTTCCGCGGCGGCGGCTGGCCCCGCTCCGTCGTGCGGCGAGGCCCTTGCCTGCTGATCGCCGACGGCCTGGAGAGCAGGCTCAGGACGGTGGACACCGCCGCGCCCGGCCGCCCCGTCTCGGACCTGCCCGTGCACGACGACGCCGGGCCGGTGCGGCTCGGCGACCCCCATCACCTCGCCCTCGGCCGGTCGCACTACTGGATCACCGACAGCGAGCTGAACGACGTGCTGTGCATCGGCTTGGACGGCCGCCTGCAGTGGCGCTGGACCACCGGCGCCCTGGCTGGGGACGCCCTCAACAACCCCCACCAGGCGCTGCCCTGCGCGGACGGCTCGCTGATCGTCGTCGACTCGCTCAACCATCGCGTCATCCGCGCCGCGCCCGGCCTGCGCAAGACCGAGACCCTGATCGGTCCCGGAGACGTCTACTACCCGAGGTTCGTGGTGCCGACGGCGGACGGCTGGCTGGTCACCGAGCACACCGCCACGATCGCCGCCTTCGACCGGAGGTGGCGGCGCGTGGGAAGCCTGACCCTGCTGCCCGCCGGCGGCACCCGTACCGTGCACCTCATCGAGCCGCCCAGGGCCGCCGGAACCGGCGGTGGGAAACTGTACATCTCGGACTACGCGCGGGGGATCGTCTATGTCGCCGACGTGTGACACCGCCTACCTCGACCTGTACGACGTGCGCGCGGCCGCCGCGCTGTCACACCGCCTGACGTCCGTACAGCGCAAAGTGGATCTCTACTGCGCCGAAGCCGGCTACCGCGCGGCGCTGTCGGCGTGTGGCGGCACCCTGACACCCGACACGGAGGCTCTCGTGGCGGCCTTCCGCGCCACCGGGCTCGTCCTGATCCGCCCCGACGCCGTGCGGCACGGCAAGACGGCCGGCATCCTCGCCTACTACGCCAAGCTGGGCCTGTACCCGTTCTTCTGCCGGCCGGTCCAGGTCACGCAGGCGCAGCTGCACGAGGTCTGGCGCTACCAGCTGAACGCCGCGTGCGGGCAGCGTATCCGGTGCATGGACCTGGTGCTGAGCGCGGGCCCGTCCGTGGTGGCGCTGTTCGCGGCCGGGCCGTGCGCCGACGTCCCCGTACCGGTGACCACGCTGCTGGCGGAGTCGAAGGGCTCCGCGGACCCCGGCCGCCGGCGCGGATGGGAGCTGCGCTCGCGGCTCGGCGCGGACAGCCGCGCCGTCACCTACCTGCACGTCGCGGACGAACCCGCCGACGTCGTCCGTGACGGCCAGCTGCTCCTGGGCGCGGCCGGTCTGCGGGACGCGCTCGCGGCCCCCCGCGCGGACCGTACCGACGAGCTCGCGGATCTCGCGGCCGGCCTGCGGGCGGACGTCGCCGACACCGTCGTCACCGACGAGCGCGACGTCGCCTGGGGACTGTGCGCGCGGCCGGGCCCGGCGGACCGGTGGCCGGTGCTCGCCGCCGCCGGCCGCCTCCCCGCGGACCTGTGGGAGACGCCCAACCTCGTCGACACCTCCGGCTCGGTCGCCTGGTGGCGGGGGGCAGGGCACGAGGACCGCGGCGCGGGCTACCTCCAGGAGCGGCTGGCATGATCCTCAACATCCCCTTCCTCGCCTCTGACGAGAGCCAGTTCGACCCGAGGTGGGCTGAGCAGGGGTACGGTGTGGAGGCCTCGCTCTTCGACCGGGCCGGCGTCATGGACGACGACATCTGGCGGCGCGTGCGGGCCACGGTCCGCCGCATCGCCCGAGATGTGCGGCCGCGCTCGTTCACCTTCCACTTCCCGGTGAACGACAGCGACTTCGTGGCCGAGCCCGCCGTCCTGGATCGGGTGTTCCAGGCCATCGACCTGGCCGCCGAGCACGGGCTGGACGGGATCGTGCTCCACACCAACCGAACCCGGCCCATCGAGCGGTGGCACGCCATGGACCTCGCCGCCGAACGCCGCAGGCTCGTGGAGACCGTCGCCCTGATCCGCGCCCGCGCGGCCGGGGCCGCCTGCTGGATCGGGCTGGAGAACCTGCCCGTCGTGGGGAACGACGCCACCGACGCGGATCCGCTGCTCGTCTACGCCGCCGACATGCCGCCGTACGTGGGCGGGAACGTCGGGGTGACGCTGGACTTCTGTCACTACTCCTACTCCGTGCACGTCGCGGCCCTTCGCAGGGCTGGGCAGCTCGCCGAGCCCGAGCTCTACGTCAGGGTCCTCGATGAGTCGTTCGAGGACTTCGTCCCGATGTTGCCGTACATCGTCCACCACCACTTCAGCGCCTTCCGCGGGCTGGCATCGCGGGCGGGCGGCCGCTGCGTGGAAGGCGTGCTGCCGTGGCTCGGCACGGTCGGCGAGCCGGTCTACGCGGCGGCGTTCCGTGCCATCGCCGCGAGCGGAGCCCGGGCCGTCACCCTGGAGATCAGGGAGGACGACTACCGGCGGCGCAGGAACGTGTTCCGGATGATCCGGTGGTGCGAGCGGATCATCAAGAGCGCGGGTGCCTCATGACCGCCCTCGTCGCGGCGTCCGTCGCCGCCGTTCGCCGGGATCTCGGCGAACTGGCGGAGCTGCTCGGCCGGCTGGTCAGGACCCATCCCGTCTACGGCTCGGCGGGGCAGGAAGACGCCCTCGCCCTCTCTGAGCGGTGGCTGCTGGAGGCGGGCCTGGAGACGTCCCGCCTGAGCCTGGACCTCGCCGCCGCGAGGGCCCGCCCCGACTTCAGCGACGTGGCGGCGTTCGGCGGCGTCTTCGGCGACTACGACACCACCGAACGGCAGTGCGTGGTGGCCACCCGGTGGTTCAGTGACGACGGACCGCACCTCATCCTGAACGGCCACGTCGACGTCGAGTTCGCGCCGAACCCCGAGCGATGGTCCGCTCCCGGGGGGCCGGCCGGCGGGGACTTCGACGGCACGCGGATCTGGGGCCGCGGCGCGTCGGACATGCTGGGCGGCGTCGCCTGCTACCTCTACGTGCTCAAGCGGCTCGCGCCCCTGTTCCCGTACGCGCGCGGAAGCCTGACCGTGCACCTGGTGCTCGACGAGGAGGTGGGCGGCAACGGCACGCTCGCCCTGCTCCTGGCCGGGAGGTATCCCGGCGACGCGGTGGCGCTGATCGCCGAGCCCACCGGCGGGGAGGTGTGCACGTCCTCGCGCGGCTTCACCCAGTTCCTGATCACCTGTCACGGCGTGGCCGGGCACATGGCCTACTCCCGGCGCGGCGACAACGCCCTGCTGCGGATGGCCGAGGTGATCATGGAGCTGGAGGACCTCGACGCGGAGCTGCGCGGGCTCGCCGGCGATCGGAGGCGGCTGCTCACGTACGGGGTGGACGGCTGCGGCGGGGACCCGGCCACTCCCGCCGACCGCGCCGCCCTCGTCGTCACCGTCGCCCGCCCGCCCGCCATGCCGCTGCCGGACATCCTGCGCCGCCTCCAGGCGCGGCTCGACCCCGTCCGGGCGCGCTACGGGGACCCCATCACCGTCGAGCCCTGCGGCCTGGACCTGGCGCCCGGCGGCCTGAGCAGCCGGGAGCTGGCCTCGGCCCTGCTGGCGACCTCGGCCGGTCTCGGGCTTCCCACCCGGCCAGGACACTTCCCCAGCGCCTGCGACGCCCGCCTCTTCGAGTCCTTCGGCATCCCCGCCGTGGTGTTCGGCCCAGGCCACCTCTCACGAGCCCATGGAGTGGACGAATACGTGACGATCGATGAACTCGCCGGCTACAGCTCTGTCCTGGCGGGCACGCTGGCGCGAAGGTGGTCGGCATGCTGACCGGAGACACGCGGTACAACCGCCTGCCCGCCCGCGTGGCGGTGCCGTTGTTCCCCTTCCCCGCGCCGGGCGCGGCGTTCTTCCGGTGGCTCGGCGCGCCCGCGGACGCGGTGCGCGCCGCCCGGATCAGGATCGCCGGCCTGCTCGGCGTGCCGGCCGACCGCATCACGCTTACCTCCAGCGGCACCGCCGCACTGCGGCTCGCGCTCACGGCGCTGCGCCGCCACGACACCGACGAGGTGATCCTGCCGAGCTTCGGCTGCCCGTCCCTGGTGGAGGCGGTGCTGAACGCCCGGATGCGGCCGGTCTTCGCCGACATCACCGCCGACTTCACGCTGGATCCCGCCGACGTGGCCCGCCGGATCCGCGCCGCGACCCGGGTGATCCTCGCCCCGCACACCTTCGGCACGCCGTGCGCGCTGGACGCCCTGCTGCCGCTGGCCGAGGCGCACGGCATCGACGTCCTCGACGACGCCGCGCAGTCCCTCGCGACCGCCGTGTCCGGCCGGATGCTGGGAACGCACGGAACGGCCGGAGTACTCAGCTTCGGCCGCCACAAGACGCTCTTCGCCGGCGGTGGCGGCGCTCTCGTCTGGAACGGCGCCCCGGAGCGACGACCGCGCCCCCAGGACGGCCCGGCCCGGCCAGGCCGGACGATTCGGGCACTGGCCCGCTGCCACTTGTCCGACCTGGTACGCGCGCTGCACACCGACCTCGCCCGGCACGCCCTGCTGGCCCCCGCGCCTTTCTCCGACGCGGCCGAGGCGCTGGAGCGGCACGTCGTCGAGGCAGGCCCGGCCGCCGCCTTCGACGGCGTGCGCGCGGCCCTGCTGCTCGACCAGCTGCCCAGGCTGGCGCGGTACCGCCGGGTTCAGGAACGTCACCTGCGGCGTTACTCGCTGGCCCTGGCCGGGCAGACGTCGATCGCGCTTCCGCCCGCCCCCGTGAGGGCCGGGGGGATGGCGTTCCTCCCGCTGCGGTGCCCGCCCGGCAGGCGGCACGCGATCTCGGCCGTCCTGGCCGCCCGCGGGGTGGAGAGCACCTGGCTGTACTACCCGTTGCACCTGCTCCGCAGGTACCGCGGCATCGACCCGGGCGCGGTGCTCCCGCGTACCGAGTCGCTCTGGACATCCACGCTCTGCGTGCCGAGCAGGGGATGGCACGGCGAACGGCAGATCGAGCGGGCCGCCGCGGCGGTCGCCGAGGCAGGAGACAGCACATGAACGAAGACACCGCCGACCTCGTCTCCGTCGTCGGCAGGTTCGACGTCGGGCGGTTACACGAGCACCGGCTGCTGGAGGGCGGCCTCATCAACCACAACCACTGGATCCGCACCAGCCGCGGCGAATGGCTGCTCCGCGGCTACCCCTCGGACCGGACCGAGAGCGAGGTCCGGTTCGAGCTGTCGGTTCTCGACCGGCTGGGGCGGGCGGGAGTGCCCGGTCCGGTGCCCGTCCCGTCGCGCACCGGCGAGCCGTTCACGCGGTCGGCGGACGGGGCGCTCTGCAGCCTGCTGTCCTTCGTGCCTGGACGAGGTGGCACGAGGTCCGACCTCACCGCCGAGCTCGCGTACGAGTCGGGAGCCATGTACGCGCGAGTCCGGCGGGCGCTGGAAGGTTTCACCCCCGACGGATCCCACGAGCGCGCCGACGGCGAACAGGTGGCGCCCCTGGTGGCCGACCTCGTCGCCCGGCTGCCCGGCCACGTCGCCAGGCTCCTGGACCGGGCCTGGCGGAGCGTCGCGCCCCGGTTCGCGGCCACCCCGGACGACCGGTTCGCCGTCGTCCACGGCGACCTGTACTACGCGAACATGATCCTGGACGATGCCGGGCGGCTCGTGGCGTTCATCGACTACGACGACGCCTATGTCGGAGACACCGTGCTCGACCTGGCCACCCTGGTGATGGAGATGGCCACGCCGCACACCGCGATCGTGCCCGAGCTGGCGTCCGCGGTCCTGTCAGGATACGGAGACCGCCCGCCGACCGGCCTCCTGCTCGACGCGATCATCTTCCAGCACTGCAAGTTCCTCTGTTACACCGTCGAGCTGTCGGGCACCCTGGACGGCATCGAGGACAACGACTATTATCAGCGGCTCGTGCTGCTGATGGCGGACGGGCACCTGGAGCGGCTGGAGAAGGAGTTGGTCGGTCAGACCTCCAGCTCCGCCGGCCGGTAGGCGGACAGGTAGGGCACGCCCTCGGCCTCGATCTCGTGCCTGGCCCCGGCGCCCCGATCGGCCACGACGGCCACCGCCACCGGGACCGCGCCCGCCTCGCGGACCGCGTGCAGTGCCCGCAGCACCGGGTCGCCCGTGGCGCAGGCGCCCGCCACGAGCAGGACGGGGCGTCCGGCGATGTCCGGGCCCTCGATGGCGAGCTCCTCGCTGATGACGAACGCGTTCATGGCGCGGCCGAGGCGGGCGCCCCGGTGGAGCATCGCGACGGCGATGGAGCCGTCCTGGGCCGTGAGACCGCCGCACGCCTCGAAGTCCAGGTCCCGCACCAGATCGAGCATCACCTGACCTACCAGCGGGGCCGACCGTCCTGAAAGGGCGATCCCGGGCTCGACGCCGTGCTCGCGGATGATCTGGAGGAGCTCGTTCTTCGCACTCATGACATTCCTTCGCTACGCGGGCTGGGCCTCCGCCGCGGGCCGGGCGGACAGGAGGGTGACCTCTTTCCCCGAGACGGTGGCCGAGCGGAGCTCGCCGCCGGAGCAGTCCGAGTCGACGGCCGTGAAGCCGCCCGGCGTCTCGACGCACAGCGATCCCTGCGGCAGGCCGAGCTCCCCGGCCAGGGCATTCGGCACTTCATGAGCCGGGCGGCCGTCTCCCTGATCCGGAGCATCCGCCCCAGCACCCGGTCGTCCGCGGCGAACAGCTCCCGCCTGCCGGCCAGCCCGAGTTGGTCGGCCCGGAGGAAAACGTACGGGTTGCCCATCGAGACGAGCGAGACATCGTAGCTGCGCGAGTCACAGCGGGCGCAGTCGACCGGGCAGCCGGTGAGCAGCAGGTCCGCGACCGTCCCGATCTCGCCGAACTCCAGCAGCGCGGGCAGTTCCGAGGAGAAGTACAGCTCCTTCCTGTCCTCGCGCCAGGAGTAGTGGAGCGGCTTCATGCCCGCCGGGTCGGTGGCGAGCAGCAGCAGCGGTGCGGCGCGGGTGTCGGCCAGGGCCAGCGCGAACATGCCGTCGAACAGGCGGACGAACCCCGGGCCGTACTCGGCGTACAGTGCCGGGATCACCGCTCCGTCGCACCGGCCGGGAACGGTGTGGCCACGGCGCGCCAGCAGCCGCCGGAGCTCCCGGTGGTTGGAGATCTCCCCGTTGAAGACGGCGGTCAACCCGTCGCCCAGGGTGTACGGCTGCGCCCCGCCCGCCGGGTCCACGACTGCGAGCCGGTTGACGCCGAGAGCCCAGGACCCGCCCCTGACCATCGCCTGCGCGTCGGGACCGCCGTGGATCTGCCGGCGGGACACCTCCCGCAGCGTCTCAGGGGCGGGAGATACGCCGAAGCAGCCGAACACCCTACACACGACTTTCTCCTTCGGTGGCGTTCCTCAGGGACAATCCGGGTTGAGCAGGACCCCGACGGGACTCCCGAAGCGACCCTCCGCCTGGTCCCAGATGACCTCCCCGCGCCGGACGGTGGCGAGGACGCGCCCGGCCATGGTCCATCCCTCGTAGGCCGACCAGCCGGCCTTGGTGTGCAGGTCCGCCGCGGTCACCATCCAGGGCCGGTCGGCGTCGAAGACGACCAGGTCGGCGTCCAGGCCGGGCACGATCGACCCCTTGCGGTGCGCCAGGCCGAACAGCTCCGCGGGCCGGCGCGCCAGGTGCTCGGCGAGCAGCACGAGGTGCCGGTCAGCGGGCGCCTCCGGCTGTCGCCTGCGCATCCCGGTGAAGACCGCGGTGGCCAGCTCCTGCACCCCGGGGATGCCGGGCGGGGCCTGCGCGACCCCGCGCGTCTTCTCCTCGACGGTGTGCGGGGCGTGATCGCTGCCCAGGGTGCCGGCCTCGCCGGACAGCAGCGCCGCCCACAGCGCCTCCTGGTCCTCCGCCGACCTGATCGAGGGAGACAGACGCAGCCGGGCGCCCTGCCGGGCGCTGTCAGCGGCCGTGAACGACAGGTGATGACCAGTGAGCTCGAAGCTGATGGGCAGGCCCGACCTGCGTGCCGCGATGAGCAGCTGGACCTCCTCGGCGCTCGACACGTGCAGGATGTGCGCGTGGGTGCCGTACCGCTGCACGAGTTCGATCACCTGGGTGACCGCTACGATGCCGCCGGAACGGGGGCGGGCCCGCTCGTAGTCCCGGTACTGGGCGGGTGGCGCGCCCGCCGCGTCGAGCAGCGCGAACACCGCGTCGGCCTCCGCGTGTAGCACCAGCAGGACGCTCTGGCCGGCGGCGAACTCGAAGGCCCGGCGCAGGTCGGACGGACTGCGAAGCACATTCGGCGCCGTGTGGTGCCCGGCCATGAAGATCTTCACACTCGTCGCGTCCTGCGGCGTCAGCGCCTTGAGCCGATCCAGCGTCTCGGGCGAGGTGCCGAGATGGAACCGGAAGTCGACCAGCGAGCGGCCCGCCACCAGCTCCGCCCGCTCGCTGACCTTGGCCGGATCCAGCAAGGGAGGCTGGGTGTTCGGCATGTCGATGACCGTGGTGACCCCGCCGGCCGCGGCCGCCCTGCTGCCGTGCGGCCAGTCCTCCTTGTGCGTCAGGCCCGGCGTGCGGAAGTGCACGTGCGAGTCGATCAGGCCGGGCAAGACGTGGCAGCCGGTCACGTCCCGTACGTGCGCCGCGGTCGCCCGGTGGCCCCGCTCCAGCAGCGCGGTCACCTTGCCGCCGTCCACGGCGATGTCGACCTCGCGTACGCCCTCGGGCGTCACCGCCCGGCCGCCGGTGATCAGCAGGTCGTGGCGGCTCCTGGGCGGGCTGGTGTCACTGATCATGTGCTGCCTTTCTCACGTGCGCCCTTGCTCTCGACGAGCCGGAAGACCGGCCCGTCGTGGCAGATCAGCGGAGCCTCCGCGGCCGCCGTCTGCTGCCCGGTCGAACAGCCGTGGCAGTAGCCGAGCCCGCAGGCCATGCGGGCCTCCAGGGAGACCAGGACCTCGGCGTCCCAGGCCTGGCCGAGCCGATGTGCCAGGGCGGTCAGCCGCAGGGATCCGCAGACGGCGATGGAGTCCCAGGGGCCGCCCTCGGACAGCAGACTGCTCAGCACGGCGGGATCGCTGCTGCCGTCGCTGTCGTGCGCTTCGACGAAGGGGATCCCATGGGCGGCGTAGTAGCCGGCGCCGACGGTCGCGGCGGGGCTGCGCCCGCTGGCCAGGGCCATCACCTTGAGGCCCGCGGCCCGGGCGCTCCTGGCGAGCATGGTCAGCGAGCAGGCGCCGATGCCCCGGCCCATGACCAGCAGCGACCGCGAGCCCTCAGCCAGGGTGAAGGGCCGTCCCAGCGGCCCGACGGTCACCACGCTCTCGCCGGCCCTGAATCCGCTCAGGTGCCGGGTGCCGTCGCCCACCACTCCGTAGACGATGGTCACCGTCGCGGCGTCGGGGTCGGTGTCGTACACCGCCATGGGGCGGGGCAGCACCGGCCAGGACTCGCCGCGCCGGGCGGGGGTGATCATCACGAACTGCCCGGGCAGCGCGGTCCGCGCCACCGCGGGGGCATAGAGGATCATCCTCCAATACCGGTCCCTCTCGTGGCGGTGGACGAGGATGGGGGACTCGTGGGAGGTCGCGGCGGGGCGGAGGTCGGTGCCGGCCGGCAGCGTCTCCAGCGCGGTCCCCTCAGGTACGGCGGCCTGGATCACTCGGGTTCTCCTGATGGTCCTGGGGAACCGGGCCCCAGCTCGGCGAGCCGGGTGAGTTCCCCGTCGATCCGCAACAGGGCGGCCAGCAGGACGTCGGTGCCGGTGGCCAGGTCGGCGCTACTGGTCCACTCCTCGGCCACGTGGCTGAGGCCGTCCCTGCTCGGTACGAAGAGAATTGCCGCGGGCATCAGGCCGTTGATCACCTGCGCGTCGTGGCTGGCGCCGCTGGTCAGCACCCGGTAGGGGACGCCGGCCGCCCGGCAGGACTCGGCGACGATGGAGCGCAGCCAGACCGGCAGCACCACCGGGGAGGTGTCGCCGAGCAGTTCCAGCGACAGCCGCAGCCGCCTGCGGTCGCAGCACGAGCGAGCCCGCCGCACGATCTCGGCGACGGTGCCGCGCTGGCGGTCGCTGTCGACGTCGCGCACGTCCAGCGTGAGCACGATCTCCCCGGGGATGGTGGTGATGGACCCGGGGCGGACCTCGAGCCGGCCGACCGTCGCCCGCGTGCCCCGGTGTTGCGGATCCAGTGCCAGCGACTCGGCGAGCAGGACGATCTCGGCGGCCGCGGCCAGCGCGTCCGCGCGCTGCCCCATGGGTGTCGCGCCGCTGTGCGAAGCCTGGCCGGTGACGCGGAACTCCAGCCGCGTGCTGCCGGACACCAGATCCACCACGCCGATCGTCACCCCCGCCGCCTCCAGCACGCCGCCCTGCTCCACGTGCAGCTCGACGAAGGCCGCCCAGTCATCGGCGGACCAGGGCGTCTGAGCCGCCAGGGCGGGATCGAACCCGGTGCCGGCCATCGCCTGCGCGAGGGTGACGCCGTCGCGGTCCCGCCGCTCGGTGAGCTGACGTTCCGGCATCCGTCCTGCGGCGAACCGGCTGCCGACGCAGGCCTGGCCGAACCGGGCGCCCTCCTCGGCCGCGAACGCCACGAAGCGAAAAGGATGCTGGTGCGCGATGCCCGCCTCCACGACGAGCCGGGCCACCTCCATGGCGGCCGCCACGCCCGCGATGCCGTCGAAGCGTCCGGCCCCGGGCACGCTGTCCAGATGCGAGCCGGTGCCCACGGCTCCGAGGTCGCGGGCCTGCCCGGGGTGCTCGGCGATCGTGTTGCCCGCCGGGTCCGTCCGTACGCGCAGGCCCAGGCCGGCCATGTGCTTGGCGAACTGGTCGTGCGCGGCGCGTTCCAACGGGGTGTAGGCGAGCCGGGTGATCCCGTGCGGTTCCGAGGTGAGCGCCGAGAAGCCGTCTATGGTGGCGGACAGGCGCGCGGCGTCCGCGAGCGATCCGGCCGGCGTGGCGAGGGGCTCGGTCTGCGTGTCGCTCAACGCGCCGCTCCCTGGACAGGGGAGAACGTGGGGTACGGGATGGTCAGCATGATCTGCTCGAAGACCTCGCCGGGCTGGATCGCCGCGATCACGGCCGGAGTGATGCCGGCTCGCTCGGAGACGCCGATGAGCGAGCGCACCGCGTTCTCCGAGTCGAAACTGTCGGCCAGCAGGAGGCCGTGCTCGCCCCCGGCCGGCGTGTCGACCAGCTCGACCAGGCCCTCCTCGCTCAGGACGCGTACCACGCCGCAGTTCATCTCCCTGGCCACGACGTGGGCGAGCACCGCGGCTTGCGGCTCGTCCCAGATCACCACGATCTCGGCGCCGTAGGTGCGGGCCTGGGCGGCGAACCACCTGCCCAACGTCTCGGCGGCGTGCGCGTCGCCCAGCAGGTTGAGCCGGCCGCCCGGCCGGTTCGCGGCCAGCCGCTCGACCGCCTCCAGCGCCGTGACGGTGGACACTTCGGCCTGGCCGGTCATCGCATTCCTCCCAGGTTGAAATCGGAGAGCCGGAAGAGCGCGTCGAAGGGCAGCCCGGCCGCGGCGATCGCCTCGCTGCCGCCCGCCTGGCGATCGATGACCGCGAGCACGCCGATGACGTGCGCGTCGGCGGCGCGCAGCCGTTCGACGGCGGCCAGCGCCTCCCCGCCGGAGCTGACCACGTCCTCGATGAGCAGCACCTTCTCCCCTGGGTGCAGTTCGCCCTCGATGGCGGAGGCCGTGGCGTAGCTCTTCGGCTTCCTGCGGACGATGACGAAGGGCAGGCCGGTCTCGAGCGAGACCACCGCGGTCAGCGCGACCGCGCCGAGTTCCGGGCCGGCCAGCCGCATGGCGTCCCGCGGCACCCGGCGGCCGAGGAACTCGGCCAGCCGCCGCATGACGGTCGGCTTGGTTTCGAAGAGGTATTTGTCGAAGTAGTACGTGCTGCGCGCGCCCGAGCTGAGAACGAAGTCGCCGCGCAGGTAGGCGGCGGCGGTGATGTCCATGGCGAGCTCGTCGCGTCGCTCGGTCTCCGTCTGGAAGAACGCGTGGCCGGGACCGCTGAGCAGGTCGTTCGTCGAGATAGGCATCAGACTGCAGTGCTCCAGTAGCGGTGGAAGGAAAGGTCGTCGGAGGAGGTGATCTGGCCGGCCACGTCCCTGACGAGGCCGATCAGCAGGCGGCGCCTGGCCCCGTCACCGGCCCGGCTGGTCGGCACGGCCAGCGAAAGGGCCGCCACGACGCGGCGTCGGGGGTCGCGGACGGGAGCGGCGGCGACCCAGACGTCCCGGTCCAGCTCCTGGTCGCAGATGTCGTAACCGCGCACGCGCACGGCCGTCACGTGCCGCAGGACCTCGGACACCGTCTGGGGGCCTCCGGGGTGAACGGGATGAGCGGGGTGGCCAGCAGGATCGCGGTGACCCGCTCGTCGGGGAGGTCCGACAGCAGCACCCGGGCCGATGCCGCCGCGTCTCCGGTCTCCGCCACCAGCACCGCCAGCATCCTGTGCATGCTCGCGACCGGGATGTTCAGCTGCCGGCTCAGAGCTTGCAGGCCAGCTCCCTCGCGCGGCGGCGACGGTCCCCAGCACGCGGAGCGCTCTGAGAACGGGTTGCACGTGCCCTCCCTGCGAGTGACAGAACGCGGCTAGGACGAGAAAATGCTGCCGATGAGGTCTTTGACCGTGCGCGCTCCCAGGTCATCGAGGATGAGCGGCAGCTCGGCGACGATCTCGGACATCGTCGACGGACGGGTGAACGTGGCCGTGCCTATCTGCACGGCGGCGGCGCCGGAGATCAGGAACTCGGCGACGTCCGCGGCACAGCTCGCACCACCGCAGGCGATGACGGGGATGTTCACGGCCCGCGCGCTCTCCCACACCAGCCGCAGGACGAGCGGCCGGATGGCCGAGCCGGACAGCCCGCCCAGGCTGTTGCCCAGGGAGGCGCGCCTGGTGCTCCGGTCGATGCTCATGCCGACGAAGGTGTTGGCCACCGTCACCGCCTGTGCCCCGCCGGCCTCCGCGGCCTTGGCGATGTCCGCGATGGACGAGACGTTGGGCGTCAGCTTGACGATGACGGGCCGTCCCGCCGCCCGCTCACGGACGCCGGCCGTCACCTTCTCCACCGTGCGGGGCGACGTGCCGATCGCCAGCCCGTCCTGCTCCAGATTGGGGCAGGAGAGGTTGACCTCGAAGGCCGCCAGCTCGTCATCGGCCAGCGCGGTGGTCACGTCCCAGTAGTCGCTGGGCGAGAGCCCGCCGACGGAGACGATCACCGGTGGGCCCAGCTGCTGGTAGCTCGGCAAGGTCTTCGCCCGGAACTGCGCCATGCCGGGACTGGGAATGCCGATCGAGTTCAGCATCCCGCCCCGCACCTCGGCCAGCCGATGCGCCGGATTGCCCGAGCGCACCGAATGGAACACGGTCTTGGTCACCACGGCGCCGAGCCCGTCGAGTGGCGTCACCAAAGCGAGCTCGGGTCCGAAACAGCCACTCGCGGGCATGACCGGATTCGTCAGCCGGAGTTGCCCGATAGCTATCTCAAGACGTCGCAAGTCATTCACTGGAGGCCGGTCCAGAGAGCCAAGATTTCCACCTCAAGGAAATATGGTCGGCGTTGGACCTGGACGAGTGTGATATCCCCGGCGGGGTATGTCAACCCAGCTAGGGGGCATTTCCGTGGACGTATGACGATCGGCCGCGCCGGTCGCCAGGCTCGTTCGAGTTTCGCCCCGACAAAATTCCAGAACGTCCCCCGAGCGTTCATCCGCGCTATTGACGTGGCTGCCGATGTAAATGCAGGATTGCACCTCCTCGGCGAGGGCCAATTTCCGTGAGGCGAAAACTTCCGGGGTTAGTCTCCTATCGTCCTATTCAAGGCTGGTTGTGTGACATGGGTGATGACAACAATTTCTCGAGGCCGGGGCGCGTGACAGGCGCCGAGCGCGTGCCGCCGACTGCGACGCGGAGGTTGCGTGAGCTGTTCGAAGGGCCGCGCATCATCCGGGCGATCGGCGCGCACGACGCCCTCGGCGCGCGTCTGGGGGAACGCACCGGTTTTGACGCCATCTGGTCCAGCGGTCTGGAGATCTCCGCCTCGCACGGCGTTCCCGACGCGGACATCCTGACGATGGGCGAGTTACTGAACGCCGCACGGTGGATCGCCGACGCCGTCCGCATCCCGGTCATCGCCGACTGCGACACCGGGTACGGGAACGCGTCGAACGTCGTCTACATGACCCGTCGCTACGAGGCCGCGGGCATCGCCGCGGTGTGTATCGAGGACAAGCCGTTCCCCAAGCTGAACAGTTTCATCCCCGGCCGCCAGCGGCTGGTGCCCATCTCGGAGTTCACCGGCAAGATCCGGGCCGCGACCGACGCCAGGAGCGATCCGGACTTCATGGTCATCGCCCGCGTCGAGGCGATGGTGGCCGGGCTGGGGCTGGAGGAGGCCACCCGGCGGGCGCACGCCTACGCCGACGCGGGCGCCGACGCCGTCCTCGTCCACGCCAAGGGCGCCTCGCCGCAGCCGGCGCTCGACTTCCTGGCCGCTTGGGACCGGCCCACGCCGGTGGTGGTCGTCCCCACCACCTACTATCGCGTCAGCGCGGCCGAGCTCGAGGCGGCCGGCGCCAGCATGGTCATCTATGCCAACCATGGCCTGCGCGCGGGCGTCAGGGCCGTCACCGACGCCTTCTCCGAGATCCGCCGCACCGGCAGCACGGAGTCGATCGAGGATAAGATCGCCCCGCTGAGCACCATCTTCGACCTGCAGGGGGTGAGCCATCTCCGGCAGCACGAAGACAGCTACATGCGCACGGGCGGCGACGTGCACGCGGTGGTGGCGGTCATCGACGGGCTGACCCCGGCCCCGCCGTCCCACGACCGCCGCGCGCTGGCCGAGAGCCAGGTGCGGAACCTGCGCCTGGGCGGAGCGCAGCAGGTCTCGCTGGTGCTCGGTCCTGGCGCCGGCCTGGCCACTGAGGCCGAGGCGCGCGTGCTCGCCTGGGACGAGACCTGGTCCACCGAGCTGGACGCGGTGCTCCGCGCCTGCTCGGACGACGACCAGGTGGTGCTCGTCGCCGCCGCCGACACCCTCTACGACCCGGAGCTCGTCCGGCGGCTGGCGGCCCATCCCGGGGACATCGTGCTGGCCGTGCACACGCCGAGGCCCGGCGAGTCCGGCCTGGACCCCGCCCTGTTGCCCGTCGCCTTCGGGCCGCCGGAGCAGGACGGGTTCGACATGACCAGCGCCGAGCGCGTGGTCGCTCTGGGTTCACCCGCAGCCGAGTCCGGGTCCGCTTTCATCGGCCTGGTGCGGTTCACGCGCAAGGGCCTGGACGTACTGCGCGACGTACACGCGCGAATGCCCTTTGCCCGCACCATGGCCGACGCGCTGGCAGCCGCCGCGGCTGAGGGGAACCATGTCAGCGGCATGGAGTTCACCTGCGGCTGGTCACGACTGTCCGCATCCGGCGCCCCGACGCTGGCCACCCGATGAGTTGATCCCCTAACCCCCCACCCCCAGGAGAACCGCATGTCCGACACCCTGAGCCCCGAGCCCCACGCGTCACATGCCAGCGACGCCGTCGACGCCTACGGGCGCAAGGCCATCATCGCCTCGGTGTCCGGATATGCGATGGACGGCTTCGACCTGCTCATCCTGAGCCTGTCGATGGCCGCCATCACCGCCGAGTTCCACCTCTCCAAGGCCGAGGCGGGATCCCTGACCAGCCTCACGCTCTGGGGCGCCGTCCTGGGCGGCGTGATCTTCGGCGTCCTGGCCGACCGGCTGGGCCGGGTTCGCATGCTGAGCTGGTCCATCCTGATCTTCGCGGTCTTCACCGGGCTCTGCGCCCTGGCCCAGGACTTCACGCTGCTCTCCGTCTTCCGCTTCATGGCCGGGCTGGGGCTGGGAGGCGAGTTCGGCATCGGCATGGCGCTGGCCGCCGAGGCGTGGCCAGCCCGACTGCGGGCCAGGGCGACCTCCTGGGTGGGGCTCGGCTGGCAGTCAGGCGTGTTCCTGGCGGCCCTGGTGTCGCCGCTCGTCATCGAGCACTGGGGCTGGCGCGGGCTGTTCGCCCTGGGAATTCTCCCGGCGGTCGCGGCCTACCTCATCCGGCGCAAGGTGGGCGAGCCCGAGAAGTTCAAGCAGCGTCTTGAGCGGCCCAGGATCCCCTGGAGCCGGCAGCTGCGCAGCCTGATCGCCGACTCGACCACGCGCAAGGCCACCATCGGGATCCTGATCCTCTGCTCGGTGCAGAACTTCGGCTACTACGGCATCATGACCTGGCTGCCGAGTTACCTGTCGATCCGGTTCGGCTACAGCCTGACCCAGTCCGGCCTCTGGACGGCCGTCACGGTCGTCGGCATGGCCTGCGGCATCTTCGCCTTCGGCCAGTTCGCCGACCGGATCGGCCGTCGCCCGGTGTTCTGGGCGTACCAGCTGGGCGCGGTCGTGAGCGTGATCGTCTACAGCCAGCTCACCGGCTCGACGGCGTTGCTCGCCGGCGGCGCGATCATGGGCTTCTTCGTGAACGGCATGCTGGGCGGCCTCGGCGCGCTGATGGCGGAGACGTACGGCACCGAGATCCGCGCCTCCGCGGAGAACGTCCTGTTCAACATCGGCCGCGCCGTCGGCGGCCTCGCGCCCGTGACCATCGCCTACGTCTCGACCTCGCACGGCTTCCCGATCGCCATCGCCGGCCTGGCCGCCCTGTACGTCCTCGACATGGTCGCGATGACCCTGATCCCCGAACGCAAGGGCGGCGCCCTCACCTGACCGGCCGGCCGAAGGGCCCGTCACGAGTTCAACGGGCCCGCTCCGCATGCTCGCGGGAGCGCCGGGCCAGGGCGCGGTTGCCCCACTCCGGCTGCCCGGTGACCTCCTCGCCGAGCCACTCCGGCGGGCGGAAGTCCTCCGCCGAGGCGAGGTCGTCGAATTCCACCTCCGCCACGCGCACCCCTTCGAGCACCCCGTCGTAGACGTCCACGGTGATCTCGTGCCCCTCCCACGGGATCGACCACCGGGTCTTGCTCAGGCAGTCGCCCGCCGCCAGGTTCCACAGCGACAGGAACACGTCCTCGGTGATCTCGAACTCGATCTCCTCGCGGACCGCGACGTGCGCGGGAGACGACCGCTTGCCCGCCTTGACCGTCATGAGGTACGTGTCGCCGCGCTGCCTGACCCGGAACTCGGTCGGCGCGCCGGCGGGCGACAGGTACGCCTGCCGGATCGCGTCGCCCCGCGCGCCACCTGGGACCTCCCAGCCGGCCGCCACCCTGAACTTACGCTCGATCTCCAGAGCCACGAGAACATCCTCGTCTTTGAGTCATGGAAACGCGTGAACGGCCCGCGGAGCCCCTACGTGAACATGGAGCTGATCGACTCGCCCTCGTGAATGCGCCGGATGGCCTCCGCGAGCGCGGGCGCGATGGACAGGACCCGGAGCCGGGACACCTTCTTGTCCGACGGGATGGGCACGGTGTTGGTGCAGACGATCTCCTCCACCCCGGGCAGCTCGCTGAGCCGCTTGAGCGCCCCCTCGCTGAACAGGCCGTGCGTGCACGCGACGCGGATGGCGCCTACTTTGCACTTGTGCAGGTGCTGCACCAGCTCGGCCACCGTGCCGCCGCTGGCGATCTCGTCGTCGAGAACGATGACGTCCCGGCCCGCCACGTCGCCGATGAGGGCGCTGATGCTCACCCGGTCGCCGCCGAACCGCTGCTTGGCGGCGGCCGCCACGGTCGTCCCCAAGCGCCGGGCCAGCGCCGCGGCCTCCTTGGCGTTCCCCAGGTCGGGAGAGACGACCACGGTGTTGCTCATGTCGTATCGCGTGAAGTAACCGGCCAGCTCCCGCAGGGCGTGCAGGTGATCCACGGGGACGCTGAAGAACCCGTGCACCTGGGGGGAGTGGAGCGTGACGCAGAGCACCCGGTCGGCCCCCGCGGCCACCAGCAGGTCCGCGACGAGCCTGCCGCCGAGCGAGATCCGCGGAGCGTCCTTCTTGTCGGAGCGCGCGTACGCGAAGTGGGGCATCACCACGGTGATCCGCGCCGCCGACGCGCCGCGCGCGGCGTCCAGCATGAGAAGCAGCTCGACGAGGTGCTCCTGCACGGGAGGGACGAGCGGCTGGATGATGAAGACGTCCCGCTCCCGGCAGTTGGCCTGCAACTGCACTTCCAGGCAGTCATTTGCGAAGCGGGACAGGCGCGAGGGACGCAGCGGGACCCCCAGGTGATCGCAGATCTCCAGTGCCAGTTCCGGATGGGCGCTGCCGCTGAACACGGTGATGTCATGGACACGCAAGATTCCTCCGCCTGCGAAGACCCAGCCTTCTGATGTGCACGGTAATGCCTCCGGCAACCGGCCGCCCTCCCATGGATCGTCCTGCGGCGTTCTTTCCGTGTCACGGACAGGCGGTCGGCGGCGGGCCTCCGCCGCCGGGAAACCACGCGGGCTCGACCGGTCTGTCGCGGCGGTCAGAAGCGGCTGTGGCTCGAATATTCAGCCACAGCATATGACCTGCTGATTCGCTGAAAACGCTGGAATCTCGACGCTTCGATTTGAGCGGATGCCCGTAATGTTTTGAGCGACCGCTCAGCGGTGGCGCCCGAAAACCGCACGCGTGTTCAGAGGCGCAGGCGACCGCGTGGATCGCGTTATCGACCCCACAACATGCCCGAACTGCACTGGCCGTCCGGCTGCCCCCGCGTCCTGGGCGTCAGGATGGTCGTCGCGCTCATCGTCCACCGGCTGCTGTGCAGGAGCGGCCTGCTGCGGGAGCTCCGAAGTGCCGCCTTGTTCTGCGGATCGTCCATCACCAACCGTCGGCGATGAGGTGCTCGGGCGGGGCCGTGATCTTGACGGTGGTTCCCCATCCTCGATAGATGATGTTCATCGTCATGGTCTCGGCCTCGCCGCCCTCCGGCCAGGTGAACGTCATGATGGCGTGGAAACGTCTCGGCAGGTTGTCCGGGCCCGCCCAGAGTTTCCACGTGATCCGCCCGCCGTGCACCCCCTCCTCCTTGGTATCGAAGGAGATGCCGGCCTGCCTCTCATTCAGCTTGGTAACAGTTATGGTGCCGCTGTGGAGGGTCGTCTTCACTCCCTCGACGGTCCCGCCGTCGGTGCTGGTCGCACCGTAAGAGGCGGCCAGTTCGAGAAAGCCCGGGTTGATCCCGTTGACCAGATCCTTGCCCCAGACGACTCCGGCGAAGTTCCGCCCGTAGGCCCATTCCCCCAGCGTCGGTGGCGACTTCCAGGTGTACTTGCCCTTATCGGAGCGCACGGAGCTTTGTGAGTAGAACTTCCGGCCTATGGTGATCTCTCGGGATCGCCCCGTCGCCTGACGGAGAAGCGCACGCTGCTCTTCTTCGCGAACTGCTTGTTGATCGCTTCGACATCGGAGACGGTGCGCAGGCACGCCCCCGAGCGGCAACTGGTCTTCACCGTGGACGCCCATACCGAGCTGGACCTGCTCAGACAGCACCCCGGGGTCCTCGACCTGGCAGAGCACCGGATCAACGGCAGCGTGCGGGTCACCCTGTCGACCAGCGACGCGGACGCGCTGCTCGGCCTGGTGACCACCGGGCTGGGAGGCAGGGGGATCCAGGTGCGAGACGTCGGCCTGGACGGCGTGTTCCTGCGGCTGACCGGCTCGGACTTCTCCACCCACGACGACCCCGTCAAGGAGGCGTGATGTCCACGGTCACTCGTGAACTGATCGGGCTGCACCGGCGCGAACTCATGCGCGACAAGCGTTACTTCTGGTTCGCACTGCTGTTCCCGCTCGTGATGATGAGCATCTTCCTGGTGCTGTCCACGCTGATGCCGAAGGTCGAAGGAGCCCCCGACTTCACCGGCGTCGCCATCCCGATGGCGCTGTTCCTGGCCGTCACCTCCACGGCCCTCATCGTCACGTCGGGATCGCTGGCCACCATGCGCTCCAAAGGGGTGCTGCGGCTGATGGGCACCACTCCGGCCGGCCGGGGCAGGCTGCTGGCCACGCACATGGCGGTGCGGGTGGTCATGGTCGTGGTCCAGGCGGTGGGGCTCCTGGCCATCGCCGCCATGGTCGCCGGCCTGGAGGTGTCGGCCATCCCGGCACTCCTCGGCATCACCCTGCTGGGAATGGCGATGTTCGGCGGCATCGGCTATCTGATCGGCGGCCGGATGAACTCCCCGGACGCCGCCTCCAACTTCTCGGTCCTCATCCAGATGCTGGGCTTGTTCCTGTCGGGACTGGCCTTCCCGTTCCAGCTCATGCCCGAGGGCGTGGTGAAGGTGCTCTCCTTGCTTCCCACCTCGTTCTTCGCGAATCTGATGCTGACCCAGATAACTGGCGCCAAGCCGTACCATCCGGCATGGTTGTCGATCGTCGTGATGGTCGCCACCGCGCTGGCGGCGGCGTACGCGGCGGTCGTCACCTTCAAGTGGGACCAAGGGGAAGGACGGTAAGCAGTGGTGGACGAGGACAGGCATGCGCGCGAGGCGCTCGAACAGGCCGACGTCCTGGCCCGGCGGATGCGCGCCCAAGGCCGCTGGCACGTCACCGTCATCGCCCTTCTCGGCCTGCTCATGTTCGCCCTGATCGCCGCCGGCGGCCTCCTCACCGACCCGCCGCTGCAGGGAGGCTGGTTCGTCCTGGCGCTGATGACCCTGCTCGGCCTGGTGATCTACACCGCCTCCCGCAAGGTGATCCCCAGGCATCACAGGCTTCTGTACTCGGTCATCACCCCGCTCGGCGCCGCGCTGTTCACGCTCACGGTCGTGCTCGGGCCGGTGTTCTTCCCCGGCGTGATCTGGTGGTGGGTGATCGGCGCGGCGGCCTCCACACTGCCGTTCTGGATCGTCATCGCGGTCAACCTGAGCACGCGCAGGGAGCGGTGAGATCGTGGCGGTTCACCCTCGCAAGGACCTGGACGGCGTCATCCACGCGCCGGTGCGGTTCTCGATCGTCGCGGCGCTGGCGGTGGTCGACGAGGTCGACTTCAAGACACTGGCCGAGACGATCGACGTGTCGGACTCGGCCATGTCCAAGCACCTGTCGGTCCTCACCGAGGCCGGATACATCGCGCCGCGCAAGACCTTCGTCGGCAAGTTCCCCCGCACATACGTGTCGCTGACGACGGCCGGCCGCAAGGCGTGGGAGCGCCATGTGGCGGCGCTCAGGGAGATCGCCGGGCTGACGGAGCCGTAGGCTTTTGGCAATGGACGTAATCTTCCCGCCCAAGCTGAAAAGCGGCGACCTCGTACGAGTCGTGCCGCCGGGTTGAGCCGGTCGCCGCGTGGCTGGCCGCTCACCCGGAGATCGAAGTAGTGTGTCGAGACCGCCCTCGACGAGGCTGCCGGATCCGACGGTTCCGGCGGGTGCCTCGCAGCTGTTTCGGGAGGTCACCGCGCAGGGTTAGCGCCCGGGCCCGGAACTCCGGATCAAAGCGCCACCGCTTGACTGCTGCCACGACCAAACCTCTCCCGGTTCGGTCTCCACGCTAAGAGGGGAAGCTCACGTCAAGCAGCCCACTGGAGCGTGGGCTTGGATCGACACCACCTTGGCCGAGCAGAGTGGAGTCCTCCGCCCCAAGGTCGCCAAGACCACCGCCGAGTTCTCGGCGGGAGGCTCGGACAAGCCCTTCGTCAGGATGGGCTTCAACGACAAGCAGTCGGTGCGCCGAGTACGGTGCGCGCCCTGCTCGTGTGGCTGGTCACCAACGTCACCCGAGCGCTCGCCGCCGCGGTGACCCCGTGGTGAGCGCGCAGGTGCGCCTGAGGCCGAACGGAGGAGGCAGGGACTGGTTCCGCTCTGCGCGAAGCCGGCGGAACTCGACCGCGCTGTCTACCTATGGTGTGGAGTATGGCCTCCTCCATCCCGCAGCCATCTTCCATCTCGCCGCTACGTCCAGCGATCGATCGGACCGCCCTCAAGCCCTCTCCGGCTCGCGAGCCGCTGTGGCGGCAGGTGCTCGGTGAGTGTCTGAGGGACCTTCGTCAACAGCGGGGCGAGAAGTTGAGTGAGACGGCGGGTCGCGCCGGAGTCTCGCCGCAATATCTCTCCGAGATGGAACGAGGCGTCAAAGAGCCGTCGAGTGAAATGATCGCCGCGGTCGCCGGCGCGCTGGATGTGACCCTGGTCGATCTGACTCTTGCTGTCGCAGAGAGTTTGCGGTCTGCTCAGCCCAGCGGGTCGAGGGGTGCTGTCTGCTCGGCGGCGTATGCTCTGGCCGCGTAGCGGCTTGCCGGGGTTGTTCTCGGGCCTATGAGTGCTCCTCGATGATCTGATCGAGGAGCCCGTACTCCAAGGCCGCGGTCGCGGTGAACACGCGATCGTGATCGGTGTCGGCGCGTAGGGTCTCGATCGTCTGGCCGGTGTGCCGTGACAGGATGCGCTCGATGTCTGCCCGGACTCGTACAACCTCGTCGGCCTGCAAGATGAGGTCGGGGATCGTTCCGCGCCCCTGAGCGGCTGGTTGGTGCAGGATCACGCGTGCGTGGGGGAGAGCGGCACGTTTTCCCTCGGCACCTGCGGCGAGAAGGACGGCACCGACCGCGACGGCTTGTCCGACGCAGGTTGTCGAAACCCGCGGGCGGATATGGCGCATGGTGTCGTATATCGCGAGCATCGCACTCGGGTCCCCGCCTTCGCAGTTGATATAGAACTGTATTTCGGCATCGGGGTTGTCCGACTCCAGAAAAATCAGCTGCGCGATGAGCGCGTTGGCGACGCCCGCGTCGATCGCGGTGCCCAGATAAACGATTCGCTCGGTGAGCAGGTGCGAGTAGACATCCATGATCCGCTCGCCACGGGGATTCTGCGCGATGACGTTCGGTATCGTATATGTGGTCACTTGCCGACTCCTTCGGTGATGCCGAATCCGGGCCGCGGGCGATTGTGCGGCGCGACTTCGTCGAAGGTCTGCACGATCGCATCTATGAAACCGTAGTCGAGCGCCTCTTGCGCTGTGTACCAACGATCGTGCAGAGAATCCTCGAATATCCGCTCGACGGGCTGGCCCGTGTCCTCGGCGATAAGACCGAGCACCGTGTCTCGAGTATGCCGGAGGTCGCCGGCCTGCAGTTCGATGTCGACCGCGGTGCCACCGATTCCCGCCGAGCCCTGGTGCATCAGGACGCGTGCGTGCGGCAGGGCGCGGCGCTTGCCTCGGGCCCCCGACGACAGCAGGAATTGCCCGGCGCTGTAAGCGATGCCCAGCACGAGGGTCGATACGTCACAGGGAATGAGGCGAATGATGTCGCGAATCGCCAGCATCGAGGGGACCGAGCCGCCCGGGGAGTGAATCCACAATGCGATATCGGTCGACGCGTCCTGGGTGGCGAGTGCCATCAGTTGCGTGGCGAGCAGTGTCCCGTTGTCGTCGTCGAGAGGGCCGTCGAGAACGAGAACACGCTGCTCGTAAAGCTCGCCTCTCATCCGCTGGTTGAACAGCGGAAGTTTCGATTCTTGGCTCATGCGTCCATCATGTGAGGCGATTCGGATCGGCGTCCACACGATCCGCCTGCGGCAGATCTGCTCTGAGCAGCGTGCAGGGCCGAAGCGTTCTCATGTGGTGAGCACGTCAACAGCTTCCATGCCCACGAGCGCTTAAGCCTTCGTCAGCCGGCTCGGCGTCCTGGAGCTACTGCTGACCGCCGCTCAGCTGATCAGCGGATACGTCGGTGAGGTGGCAGGGCCTGGGTATGGGTGATCCCGGGAGAGCCGCTATGCTCCCGTGGCCCCATCGATGCGCTCTCGGATCAGGTCGGCGTGCCCGGTGTGCTGGGCGTACTCCTCCAGGAGGTGGATGTAGATCCAGCGGAGGCTGACCTTGCCGGTCGGCGCCCGGGGGTCGTCGGCCAGCTCATCGAGGTCGATGTCGGCAACCGCGGCATCGCAGGCAGCCGTCTCCGCGAGGAAGGCGGCGTAGTCGGCCTCGGCGTCGGCGTCGGCCACCAGGTCGAAGTCGCCGTCTTCGTACTCCTCCGTGATGTGCAGCTCGGGCAAGTTTTCGTGCAGGAACTTCTCCCGGAACCACCAGCGCTCGACTTCCGTCATGTGTCGCAGGAGGCCGAGCAGCGTCAGGTTGGACGGCTCCACGGAGGCGGTCTTCAGTTGCTCGGCGGTGAGGCCGGCGCATTTGCGCAGCAGGAACACCCGGCGGAGCTTCAACCAGTTATCCAGCATCTCGCGTTCGCCACAGGCCATATCCGTCCGAGGTCCCCGCTCTACGTCGGGTGCTGTCCACGTCATGTCATCATCATGACGACCTGCGCAACCGATTTGCGGGGTACGCGCGTATCTTGCCCGCCGCCGGGCGTATCGCTCGAAGATGGAGCTCGACCAGGGCATCCCTGTCCCGGCCTCAGCGACCAAATCCTTTGTCAGCAGGCTCTCAAACCCGGCGCCGAAGCTATCGCCAAGGTCACCGAGATCCTGGCACACCTCCGCCGTACCCACTGATCAACCGAGTGGCTGCCCCTGCAGGCCACTGCCGCCGAATCCTGCACTCAGCCTCGGGCTGGCGATTCTCGGTTCAGGCGTGTCGGCGGCACCGGGAGGAAACCCGCTGATTGGAAGTAGTCGAGGTACACCCCGATGAGGGCGCCGTCCAGGGGTGGGCAGGTGATGCCGGTTCCGGCCAGGTCCCGTACGGTGTTCCGGTCGTCGGCGGTCGGCGGGCGGCCGGTTCCCGTGAGCAGCGCCCGGTAGTACTTCACCAGGATGCCGGCCTTGAGCAGCGCGCCGTCGTACCGGTGCCGTGCCTGCCACAGGCGTTCGAGCCATGTGTCGCGCGAGATGTAGGAGACGGCGTACCGCTTGGCCACGTGGCCGATCAGGTCGCTCAGCGGCATGCGGGAATGGTTGACCAGGTAGCGCAGCGGGGCGGGTCCAGTGTCCTGCGCGGACATGTGGACGATGGCGCGGGCGACGTAGTCGACCGGCGAGAACGACACCGCGGGGCCGCCGCCTTCGGGCGCCGCGACGACGGGGGCCAGGCCGAGCAGGACGATGGCTCGTACGAAGTGCCATATTCCGTCGTCGAGTTGGCAGGCTCCGGTGACGGAGTGGCCGCTGATGCGGCCGGGGCGGTGGATCCGTACCGGCAGCCCGCGGTCGCCGGCCTGCCGGACCAGGCGCTCGGCGACCCATTTGCCGGTGACATAGCCTCCGCCCGGGCGCCCGGGCGGAGGAGGTGCCGCGGTACGGTCCGCCGGATCACCCGGCACGGCGGCGGTGGAGATGAAGCTGAGCGGCTTGCCGCGGCGCTCGCAGGCCAACCGGATGATCTCCTGGGTGCCGTACACGTTGGCCGCCCGCAGCGCGGCGTACGGTGCGGCGTGGCCGACCTGGGCGCCGGCGTGCTGCACGGCGTCAATCCGCTCGGCGAGTTCCGCCCAGCGGGCGGGCGTCAGGCCGAGGTCGGGCGCGGTCAGGTCTCCGGCGACCGGGATGACGCGCCCGGCCGACCGGTCGTCCCAGATCAGATAGCGCCGCATGGCCTCGCGCAGGCGGGACGCCGCGTGGTGGTCGCTGTCGGCGCGCACCAGGCACCACACGTCGGCGTCGGCGCGGTCGAGGAGTTCGCGGAGCAGGAACGCGCCGAGGAAGCCGGTGGCGCCGGTGAGCAGCACGTGGCGGGCCGGTCCGACGGCGGATGCGGTGCCGTCAGGGACGATGCCGGGGTCGAGCACGGCATCCGTGGTGGGATCGTGGTGGTGCATGGGCGCCTTTCGGTCGCGCGGCGGGCGAGGCTGGTCCGCTTGTGGGTCACGTGGTCGAACGGCGGTGCTCAGCGGGCCGCCTTCACCCGGGTGGAACCGGTTCGGGCAGCGCGTCGAGGCCGGTGAACTCGAGGATGCGGGCGCGGCGTCCGAGCTTGAGCAGGGTCGTACCCGGTCCGGCGTCGACGAGGCCGGGCACGCCGAGGTCTCGTACCGTACGCACGGCCTCGTGCCAGCGCACCGGGAGCACCAGGCCGCGCGCGAGTTGTTCGCGGACCTGGACCGGGTCGGTGTGCGGTCGTACGTCGATCGCGGAGACGAATCGGGTCGTACTCGGGCGGAAGTCCGCGGACTCCAGACGGCGCCGCCACGCCGGGACGGCGTCCATCATCAGCGGGCTGTGGAAACCGCCGGGTATCGGCAGCACTTCGGCGCGCAGGCACTGTTCCTCGGCGATGCGTACGGCCGCGGCCACCGCCTCGGGAGCGCCCGACAGTACGGTCTGCCGGGCGCTGTTGAGCCCGGCGACGTCGAGGATCTCGCCGTGCTCGGCGACCACGCTCCGGCGCAGCCATTCGAGTTCGCCCGCGTCGGCGCCGACGATCGCGACCATCGCCCCGGGCCTGCGCCGGCTCTGGTCGTGGCACAACCGGCCGCGGTCCACGGCCAGTTCAAAGCCCTCGTCGATACGGAGGAATCCGGCGTAGGCCGCGGCGGTCAGCTCGCCCAGGCTGTGGCCGAGCGCCACCGGTGGGCAGTGGTCCGGCCCGAAGGCCGTGTCGGCCGCCGCGAGGCCGGCGGCGAAGGTGGCGGGCTGGACGACCGAGGTGTCACCGAGGTCCAGCGCCTCGGGGTCCGCCGCGCCGAACGTCGTCAGCAGCCGGGCGACCAGCGGGTGCCGGACGTGGGCCCACAGGGCGCAGAGCAGCGTCTGCGCCTTGATGCCCTGTCCGGGAAAGGCGATTCCGTACTGTTCGGCGATCACGCCGTTACCTCCTCAGACCGGTTACCAGGCACGAGGTCGGGCACGGGGCCGGGCACGGGCACGAGGTCGGGACCGGTGCCCGCCGCGCGGTCGAAGAACGCCTGCACCCACGCCGGGTCGTGCGCGAGCCCGGCGATCCGGGCCTCCACACGGTCGGCGCGGAGCCGGGCGAGCGCGAGGGTGTCGGAGTAGCGGGCGGCGAGCATGCGGTCGCGGTCGAGGGCGTAGCGCTCCAACGCGGCCTGCCGGCGCGCCGGGTCGGGCAGGTCGGCGCCCAGGCGGGCGGCCAGGAGCGCCGCCTGCTGGAACGCCGCGGTGATGCCGTCGGCGGTGATGGAGTCCTTGTGGTGTCCCGCGTCGCCGACCAGCGCCCATCCGGGTCCGGCCGCGCGGCGGAAGAAGTTCCGCTGTGTGCCGCTGCCGCGGAGCGGGCCGACCCGGGTGCCGGCGAGGGCACGTTCGTACAGTTCCGGGGCCGCGGCCGCGAGTCCGCCCAGGTAGGCGTCGGGCAGGTCGCGACGGACGGCCTCGAACTCGGCCTGGGGGAAGTACACCGCGAGCAGGGTACGGCCGTCGTTGGTGGGCAGGCAGCCGACCCAGCGGCCGCGTACCGCGTGGGCCTCGAACCGGGTGACCGGCACGCCTTCCCAGTAGCCGTAGTAGACGCAGGTCAGCGGCGGGTGTTCGCGGACCGTCTCGGCACGTACGGCGTCCGCCACGACCGAGCGCATACCGTCCGCGCCGACGACCAGCGCGGCGCGGTCGGTGCCGCTGCCGGAGGCGGTACGCCATCGCACCCCGACGGCCCGCCCGTCCTCGACGACCACGTCGGTGACCCGGCAGCCCTCGCGGAACTCCGCTCCGGCGTCGGTCGCGGCCTTGGCGAGGAGGGTGTCGAGGAGGTAACGCCGTGGCGCATAGGCCGCGTGGATGCCGTGAACCGGAGTGGGAGCGCCTTCGACGGCGACTTGGCCCATACGGTGCATGGCCGAGGTGATCGGCGGGCAGCCGGTGGCGGCGACCTGGTCGAGCAGGCCCCAGCGGTCGAGCAGGGCGGTGCCGGGTTGGTGGATGTACAGGGTGGACAGGGTGTCGCGGGGGAAGCGAGCGCGGTCCAGGATGAGGACGCGGTAGCCCGCGCGGGCCAGCAACATCGCCGCGGGCGCTCCGCCGCAGCGGGCACCCACGACGATCACGTCATAGCCGGCGCCGGAACCGGAGCTGGAGCCCGGACGGCCGGTGGCGGATGCGGTCACGGCACCAGCCCTCCATCGACACCGATGACCTGCCCGGTGATGTAGCGGGCGCGGTCGGAGACCAGGAAGGCGACCAGATCGGCGACCTCGCCGGGAGTCCCGGGCCGGCGCAGCGGGATCTTCCCGATGATGGACGCCTGCACCTTGGGCGGCAGATCGTTGGTGATGTCGGTGGTGATCAGCCCGGGCGCGACGACGTTCGCACGCACCCCGGACCGGGCGAGTTCGCGCGCCAAGGACGTGGTGAAGCCCACGATGCCGGCCTTGGACGCGGAGTAGTTGCTCTGTGCCGGGCTGCCGTGCGCGGCCGCGACCGAGGACAGCGTGACGATCGAGCCGCTGCCATGCCGCATGAGCGGGAGCGCGGCGGCACGACAGACGTGGTACGTGCCGTACAGGTTGGTCTGGATCACATCGTCCCATTCGGCGTCGGTCATACGTGCCAGCGGCCGGTCCCGGACGATGCCGGCGCAGGTGACGAGCACCGACAGCGGCCCGAGGTGCTCCTCGGCGGCCGCGACCAGCGCCCGTGCCTGGTCGGCGGACGCGACGTCGGCCTCGTACGCGAGCACACGGGCACCCGTCGCCCCGGCCTCGGCCGCCACCTCCTCCGCGGCGTCCTTACGGGTGCGGTAGCAGAACGCGACGTCGAACCCGTCGGCGGCCAGGCGGGTCACGACAGCGCGGCCGATGCCACGTGATCCCCCGGTCACGATGGCGACCGGGCGGTGGGCGCCCGTCATGCTCACGCCGCTTCGAGCCGGTCGGCGAGGAAGGCGTGGACGGCGTTCACGGAGGTGAGACCGGCGAACTCGGACTCCTCCAGACGAATGCCGTACTTCTTCTCCAACTGCACGAGGATCTCCATGGTGGCGAGCGAGTCGACGCCGAGGTCGGTCTCGAAGTCGCTCTCGTAGCCGACGACGTCGGCCGGGAGTTCAAGCTCTTCGGCGAAGAAGTCGCGCAGTTCGTCGCGGGTGGGGATCAGGGTGGCCATGGGGTCCTGCCTTTCGGGGTCGGTGATGCCTGTTCGGTTGGGGGGTAAGTGTTCGGCCGACGGGCGTACCGTCACGGAACGCCCGCCGTGCCGGGGAGCACGTCGGCGATCGAGACGTGGCCGTGCGCGGACACGGCGAGCACCACGGCTCGCTCGGCCGTACCGGCCGCCATCCGGCCGACCACGCGGCGCAGCGGTGCGAGGGATCCGCTGCCCGGCGGCCGGGTGAGGATGGTGACGGCGCGGTCGCCCGCGCGTGCGGTCAGCCACCTGGCGACCGCCGCTCCCGCGGGCGAGTCGTCGAGCACGGCGTCGATGCGCGCGACCGGCCGGCCGTCGGCGAGGAGTTCCTTCCACAGCGGGTCGAGTACGTCGGAGGTCTCGGGCACCCCGCCCGCCGCGCCGACGAACGCGCCGCGCACGGAGCAGTGGCCGTACGCCCGTTCTCCGGCGACCGAAACACCTTCCTGTACGCACACGAGCACGGCGGCGCCGAGATCGTGCGCGGACCCACCGCCTTGGACGGGCGTGGGCCGGTCTTCGACGGCGCCCGCGAGCACAGCCGTGGCACGCCCGGCGGCCAGTGCGCGCGCCGCCGTCTGTACGGCCTCCAGTCCGGCGACCGCCGGGGAGTTGGTGGTCAGGACCAATGCCTGCAGCCCGTGTTCCGGGGCCAGCCGGCCGCCGAACATGCTCAGCGCCATGTACGGTACGCGGGCCGGGGACAGGTCCGCCGCCCCCGTGGCGATGACGGTACGGTCGAAGTCGTCCTGGAGCGCGGCTCCCGCGTTGTTGCCGCCGATCACGGCCGCCCGGTCCCGTGGTGAGAGGCCGGCGAACCACGTACCGGTGTCGTCGAGTGCCGAGCGGGCCGCAGCGAGCAAGTACCGGCAGGCCGGTGGCAGTTTCCGGTAGCCGCGGCCGGGGAGCAGCGCCTGGGTGTCGAACCAGTCGGGAAACGGTTCCGCGGGAGGTTCGAGGGCGCGGGCCGGCCGGAGGGCGCCGGGGGCGATCATCCCGAGGCCGAGGACGCGTACGCGGACCGGGGCGTTCATGCCGGGTCTCCCACACGGGAGAGCACGAACGAGGCGTTGACTCCGCCGGTCGCGCACGAGTTGACGAGCACGGCCGGCCGGTTCAGCGGTACGGGCCCGTCCTGCGGCAGCCACACGTCGCACTCCGGGTCCTGGTCCAGGGGCGCGTTGGCCGGGATCCTGGCCCGGGAGGCGATGAGCGCCGCGGTCAGGCACGCGAACATGCCCGCGGCCCCCGAGGTGTGGCCGATGAGCGCCTTGAGCGCGAACACCGGTGGACGGCCGGAGGAATCGCCGAAAACGCGGCGTAGTGCCCGGCTTTCCACCGCGTCGTTGACGGGGGTGCCGGTCGCGTGCGGCAGCACACAGCCCACCTGCTCCGGCCGGACTCCGGCGTCGGCGAGCGCGTTCCGCATGGCCCGGACCAGTTGCACCGCGTCGGGCTCCGGGGCGGTGGGGTGGTGGTAGGCGTCGCAGCTCCAGGCTGCGGCGCCGAGTTCTGCGTACGGCCGGGCTCCCCGCGATGCGGCGTGGGCGGCGGATTCGAGGACCGCGAACGCGGCGCCGTCGGCGAACACGGTGCCCGCCCGGTCGCGGGCGAACGGCCGGCAGCCGTACGGATCGGTCACCCGGATCCGGTCGAACCCGGCCATGCCGACCCGGGTGATGCCCTCCGCGCCGCCGACGAGCACCACGTCGGCCTCGCCGGCACGGATGACGTCCAGCGCGACGCCGAGCGCGTAGCCGCCCGCGGCGCAGGCGTTGCCCAAGCCGGCGGTGCCCGCCCGCGAGCCGACCGCCTCGGCGACGACCGCGGCGGTGACCGCGAGCGGGGTCCACGGCGGGGTGCCGCCCGCGCCGCGCTGCTCTTCCTGAACGCTCGCGTTGCCCATCTCGACGCCCATCACGACGGGGATGCGTACGGTGTCGCCGCGGCCGATGCCGGCGTCCGCGAGTGCTTCACGTGCGGCCGCGACCGCCATACGCGGGGCCGGTCCGAGCGGGATTCCGGCGTGGGTGCCGGGGTCGGCGGGGATCGCGGAAGGCGGTGTCAGGTACATGCGCCTGGCCCGCATGTGCATGTACGGCAGATCGACCTCGCGGGGCGCCGCTCCACCCGCAAGCAGACCGGCCCAGTGAGCCTCAGCGCCCGCGCCCAGGCAGGAGACGGCACCAAGCCCGGTCAGCACCGCACGACGCCGATCAGGCATCATCATGCCGATCACCTCCAGAGCCGTTCTCGTACGTGACGTCGTCAGCGGGCCGGGCGAGCAGGCCGTCAGCGGGCCGAGTGGGCACGTTCCCGGCAGGCCGGGTGAGCAGCACGGCGGCCACCGCGCTCGGATCGCCTTCCCCGTCGGGTTGGTCGCCGGTGCCGTCGTCGCCGGCGACCGCGAGCACGGCGTCGTGGCCGGGCCGGTCGAGCCAGGGGAGGGCGGCGGCGCACTGCAGGACACCGAGCGCGCCGGAGCAGCGGCCGAGCCGGGCGGTGAGATCGACGGTGATGGCCGCGTGGCCGGTACCCGGACCCGCGGGGAGATCGACCGCGTCGGCCGCGATACCGATACCCGGCCCCCCGGCGAGCCGCAGTCCGATGGGGCCCCGCCACGTGCGGGTCGCGCGGTGAACGGCCTCGGCGCGGTCGGCGGCTCTGCCGTAGGCGTGGATTTCGGCGCGAGGCCGGGCGCCGCGGGCGCGGGCCCGCGCGGGTGTCTCGAGGATGAGGCACACGGCGCCGTCCAGTCGCGCTGTGCCGCCGTGCAGCCTGGCGACCGGCGCGGTGTCCGGTTCGACGCCGACGACGACGGCGACTTCGGCGCGGCCCGCGGCGAGCAGGGCGGTGGCCCAGAAGATCGCGTCCAGGCCGCTGGTGGTGCCGCTGCACAGGGTGATATTGGGTCCGCGCAGGCCGTGGTCGAGGGCGATCCAGCTCGCGGTGACGTTGCTGGACATGTGCGGCACGCGCATGGGGCTGAGGCCGATGACGGTCTCCTTGCCGATGGTGTCGACGAACTCGCAGACGGTGTCGAGGTTCCCGAGGTTGCTGCTGACGATGACGGCGGTGCCCGACGCGGGCAGCGTGACGCCGCGCAGCGCCCGTCGTGCGGCACGGAGGGCGAGCCGGGACGCGCGGTCCTTGTGCCGCAGCCCGATTTCGGCGCGGGCGGCGTCGTCCTCGGGTGCGGCGGCGGTGCCGAGTCCGAGGAGGTCGTATTCGTCGGCGACGCCGGTGACGGCGAGCGCGCAGCCGGTGATCACGGCGCGTGTCATGCGGCCCCGCCGATGACGGCGACGGCGTTGATGCCGCCGAGGCCGATGGCGTTGATCTGCGCTGTGTCGAAGTGGCCACGGGCCGGGTGGTCGGCGACGAGGCGCAGGTCCCCAGCCTCGGGGGCGGGGTCGCTCAGCCCGGGTATCGGCGGCAGTTCCCCGGTCCGCATGGCGAGTACGGCGATGATCAGGCTCATCAGACCGGATCCCCCGCAGGTGTGGCCCAGGCCGGACTTCACCGAGGTGACCAGCGGGCCGGGCCGGACGCCCCGGAAGACGTCGCGCAGTACGCCGGCCTCCACCGCGTCGTTGTGGCGTGTGCCGCTGCCGTGCACCACGACCAGGTCGATGTCGGCGGCGTCGACTCCGGCACGGCGGTGGGCGTCGCGGACGGCGCCGGCGACGCCCGCGACGTCGGGTACGGTGGCATGCGCCGCGTCACAGTTCATCGCGACCCCGCGGACACAGGCGTGTGCGGGGCGGGGATGGGCGCCAGAGGCCCGTACGACGACCGCGGCGGCGCCCTCGCCCATGACCATGCCGCGACGGTGCCTCGCGAACGGCTGTATGGCCTGCGGCGGCGGGTTCTGCACGCGGTCGAGTCCCCCGAAGGAGCTCTCGGTGACGGCGTCGGTGCCCGCGACCACGACGGTGTCGGCGAGGCCGAGCGCGATCAGGTCGGTGGCCATGCCCAGGGCGTAGAGAGCGGCGGCGCACGCGCTGGCCACGGTGTGCGTCTCCGTGGTGCCGAACGCGTCGCGCATCACCTGGCCGAAGTGCATCTCGGCGGGGGTGAGCGAGTGCCCGTCGCGCCACCACAGCTCGGCGGAGCGCAGTTCGCGCAGTGTGGTTCCGACGATGACCGGCACGTCGGGGACAGTGGCGGGCAGCCCCGCGTCGGCGAGCGCCGCGGCGACGGCGGCACGCAGCCAGCGGGAGGCGCGCCCCGGTTCGTCCTGGCCGGGGACGGTCCGGTCATCGATCTCGTACGCGTGCTTGACCCGGAAGAGTGCGCTGTCGAAGGCCCGCAGCGGCGCGACACCGGTGCGTCCGTCGCACAGCGCCCGGTGCACCGCTTCGGGTTCGTCGCCGAGGCAGGTGACGACGCCCATGCCGACGATGTCCCCGCTCATCGCGGCTCCCGCGGGGCGCGCAACCGGTAACGGGCGAGCTTCCCGGTGGAGGTGGTGGGCAGCGCGGCGAGCACCTCGACGCGCGAAGGCCGCTTGTACGGCGGCAGGTTCTCCCGGATGGCACGTCTGAGGGAACGGCGGGCCTGATCGGGTGTGACGCCGTCGGCGGGAACGGCGTGAACCACGACCTGCTCCAGCCCCGTGTCGTCGCGCCCGCCGACGACGACCAGGTCGGCGATGCCGTCGGCGGTACGCAGTTCCGCCTCGATCTCGGCGGGCGCGACCTTGAAACCGCCGAGGTTGAGCAGGTCGTCGGCCCGGCAGACGTGGCGGAAGTCGCCGTCCTCGGTACGGTAGGCGATGTCGCCGGTGTAGACGCCGCCGTCGGCGAACGTGCGCGCGGAGTCCTCGGGCCGGTCGATGTAGCCGAGCGCGGCCGAGGCGGTCCGGATGTGCAGGCGGCCGTGCGAGCCGGTGGGCAGCGGGCGGCCGTCGTCGTCCCGTACGGTCGCGGTGACGCCGGGCACCGGGTTGCCGGTGGAGCCGTGCAGGATGTCCTGCGGGTCGGTCGCCAGGACGATGTGCAGCACCTCTGTCGCCCCCAGCCCGTTCACCACCGGGACGCCGAGCAACCGCGCCGCGCGGGCGGACAGCTCGGCGGGCAGATGCTCGCCCGCGGCGAGCGCGAGGCGGAGGGACGACGGGTCCAGCACCGTGCCGCGCGCGACGATGTCGAGCAGGGCCGCGTACAGCCTGGGCACCGCGCACAGCACGGTCGGCCGGTGCCGGTGGACGGCGGTGATCACGGTGTACGGATCGACGGGGCCCGCGAGCAGCACCGACCGGGCGCCGGCCGCCAGCGGGAACAGCACGGAGTTCCCGAAGCCGTAGCCGAAGGACAGTTTCGCGGTCGACAGCACCGTGTCGTCGGGTGTGAGGGCGAGGACACCGCCGAAGCCGTCGAGGACGGCGCGGAGCCCGGCCATGCTGTGGCGCACGCCGCGCGGTTGGCCGGTGCTGCCGGAGGTGTACTGGACCAGGACCTCCGCTTCCGGCACGAACGGGGCGGGCGGCCCGACGTCGGCGGCGCGAGTGGCGCGCGGTTCGTGCACGGGCAGCGGGCCGAGCGCCTCACGCAGGCTGTCGCGCCGCCCCTTGGGCAGCGCTATCCAGGCGTACTCGGCGGCGGAGTCGCGGGCGACAAAGGCGATCTCCGTATCGCGCAACATCGGGCTGAGGACGACGGGGACACAGCCATACCACCACAGGCCCAGCACCGCGACGACGGTGTCCGCGCTGTCGTCGCCGACGACCAGCGCACGGCAGCCGCGGCGTACTCCGGCGGCGGCGAGCGCTCCGGCGTGGTCGCAGGCAGCCTGGGTCAGTTCGGCGTAGGTCAGGGTACGTAGGTGGTCGGCGAGAGCGGTCCGGCCGCCCTGCCCGGCCGCGACGTGGCGCAGCAGCAGCATCTCGACGGGGTCCATCACGCGCCGCCCGTCGGTGCGGCGGCGACCAGGCCGCGGCGGGTCAGGAGATCGAGGACGTCGGCGAGCGCCTCGATCCCGGCGGCCTCCTCGGCCTCCAGCCGTACGGCGAAGGCGCGTTCGACGCGAGTGACGAGCTCGATCTTCTGCAGGGAGTCCATCTGCAGGTCGGTGTGGAAGCCGTCGGCCATGGAGACCTGCCCGGGCTCGGCGTCGAGTACGTCCTCGGCGAGGTGGCGCAGGGTCTCGACCACCTGCCCCCAGGGCCGTACGCGCCCTGCCGCGGCGGCGTGCGGCGCGGTGGCCAGATGAGCGGCCAGATCCCGGTACTTCTCGCGGAGCCGGCGCTTGAGCACCTTGCCGGTCGCACCGACCGGCAGGTCGTCGTCGGTGACCGCGATCTCCAGCGCGGCGAGGGGCGGCTGGCCGATCGCCACGAGCGCGGAGTTGGCCCGGCCAAGAAGCCCGGCGGCGGGGCTGGCGTCCGGGCCGGTGTCCAAGCCGCTGTCCGGGCCGGACTCCGGATCGTCGTCGCGCAGCCTGACCACTGCCACCGGAACGATCGCCCCGGCGCCATCCCCGGCCACCACCGCGCAGTCGGCGACCTCGGGCAGCGCGAGCAGCACCGTGTCCTCCATCAGGACGGAGTGGCCCGTCCCCCCCGCCGTGGGGATCGCGTCCACGATGCGGTCAACGTGGAAGTACTCGTTCCGGGCGGTGCGGCGTACCAGGTCGCCGGAGAGGAAGTACCCGGCGAGTCGGCTGCGGTGAGTGGTGTCGGAGTCGTTCCAGTAGCCGGTGGTGACCGAGTCGCCGCGTACGCCGAGCATGCCCACCTCATCGGGGCCGGCGTGGCTGCCGTCCTCGCGCAGGACCGCGACCTTCATCGCGGGCACCGGTCTGCCGAGGTGGCGCGGGGCGGACGGCATGTCGGCGGTGGTGGTACGGCGCAACGCGGCCCAGCCGAGTTCGGACGAGCCGAGGATGTCGTGGAACATCGAGCCGGGCACCCGCTCGCCCCCGACGACGCGGTGGCCGAGCCGCACCAGCCGCCGCATGTGGACCTCGTGCGCGGAGTCACCCACGTTCACCCAGTCGCGTACCGAGTGGAAATCCGCCGGATCGGCGTCGGACAGCGCCAGTTCGGCGAGGACGTGGTTGAACGCGAACACGGTCGTGGGACGGTACCGGGCGGCCGCCCGGGACAGGCCCGCCGCGCTGCGGTCGGCCAGCGCGACCATCGGCAGGCCGGCCAGCAACGCGAAGAACGTGACGGCGATGGCCGCTCCGTGCGACAGCGGCGCCGCGCACAACAGCAGCGAGTCGTCCGGCTCGGGCTGGGTGGACAGCCGGAAGGCGGGCCCCGCCGTGCCCTGCCCGTGCGTCCAGATGACGAGCTTCGGGTCGCCGGTGGTGCCGGAGGAGTGGCACAGGAAGATCGGGTCGGAGTCGCTGTGCCGGTACCGGGCCCGGTCCGGCAGGACGGCGCCGCTCAGGTCGCCGGCCTCAGATCGGGTGAACGCCCATCGCAGCGAAGGGAGCTCTTTCTCGCCCCCGCCGAGTCGCGCCAGGTGCGCGGCGTCGGTGTAGAGGCCCACTGCGCCGGCGCGCCGCATGAGCCCGAGCGCGACCTCGCCGGGAAGCCGACCGTTGACGACGACGGCGATCGCGCCGATCTGCGCGAGCGCGGCGAGGTGCGCGTGCTCCTCGAACGAGTCCTCCAGATACAGCGCGACCCGGTCGCGTGGCCGCACGCCCTGTGCGAGATACCAGGACGACCACGCGTCCGCGAGCGCGCACAGCGCGGCGATTCCGAACTCGGCGCGAGGCGTTCCGTCGACGCCGGGTATCGGCGGATCCGCCACGACCAACGTGGCATCCGGATCGCGGCTGTGCGTCAGCGCCGTCCGCCACAGGTTCCCGCCGCCGAGACCGGGGTCCTGGGCCACGGCGACGCGCTCCGCCCTGGGGAGCAGGGTACGGCGCGCGGATGCCACGGACAGATCGGTGAACGCGGACAGCATGGGACCACCGGCTTTCACGGGAGGGAACGCGCCGCCGCGCGCACCCTCTCTCCGGTGCCGCGGTCGTTGCGGAAACGAGTCAAGTTCACCTGCGATTTCGCTTCCGGGCAACCGATTGCGGGCCCCGCCCGGCGTGTCGAGCAACATCCACCAGATCTCGACCGAGCGCGGAGATTGTCCCGCGCAATTTCTGCCGCAGGGGAACCCGCGACTGGTCAGCCGCCGGGTGTGATCAACGGCTTGAGCGCCGTCCTGGCGTCCATCGCCTGGTAGGCGGCGGGGACCGACTCCAGCGAGAGGCTGGTGTCGAAGACGGGCGAGGGATCGAGGGTGCCGTCGAGCACATGAGGGAGGAGGTCGTCGATGTAGCGGCGGGTGGGGGCCAGGCCGCCGCGGAGGCTGATGTTGTGGAGGAAGAGCGTCATCGGATCGAGGGCGTCGGTGTTGCCGTGGGGGGCGCCGACCCATCCGATGGCGCCGCCGGGGCGGGTGACGCCCAGGGCGGTACGCATGGACTCGCGGGTGCCGACGGCTTCGATCGTCGCGTGCGTACCGTGGCCGTCGGTGAGTTCGCGGACGGCGGCGACGGCGGCCTCGCCGCGCCGGGTGACGACGGCGGTGGCGCCGAAGGAGCGGGCCAGGTCGAGGCGGGCGGGATGATGGCCGAGTGCGATGATCTGCTCGGCGCCGAGCATGCGGGCGGCGAGGACGGCGCACAGGCCGACGGCGCCGTCACCGATGACGGCGACGGCCGCGCCGGGGCGGACGTCGGCGGACACCGCGCCGTGGTAGCCGGTGCCCATGACGTCGGAGAGCGCGAGCAGGGCGTTGAGGAGCCGGTCGTCGGAGGCGGCGTGGGACGGGAGGCGGACCAGGGTGGCGTCCGCGTAGGGAACCCGCACGGCCTCGCCCTGGGCGCCGTCGGCGCCTACCGCCCCCCAGATGCCGCCGTTCACACATGAGGTGGGCAGGCCGTCGGCGCACGGGGCGCAGCGGCCGTCGGACCAGGCGAACGGGGCGAGGACGAGGTCGCCGGGGCGGATCGCGGTCACGTCGGGCCCGGTGTCGGTCACGGTGC